>UQDA01000004.1 GCA_900539715.1 uncultured Lachnospiraceae bacterium
GTTGAACTGTTACGGCAGGATATTAGAGAAACTGCTGAAACAGGAAACGGCATGACCGAAGCCATGCCGTTTCCTGCAAAAACACGATATTACTTTCTTATGCCCCCTGCAGGGCATCTTTTTCCTCTCCTCATAAAAACCGTCCGAACATCAGCCAGATCACGAACAGGAAAAATCCTATCACGAGCAGCAGCGCCGGAACAAATACGATAAGTCCCGCGATTATCATGGCGGGCCGGTCTGTTTTTTCCAGCTCCTGGTCTTTCATGCGCTCTTCAAATTCTTCCTCCGCCTTATCGGGGTCCACGACCCGGCGAATTTTCTTTTCAAACAGCATTATGCCTCTCCTTTAGAACCATCCAGCGGGAAGTGGCAGGCTACGAAATGTCCGTTGCCCTTATCCTCGAATACGGGAACCTCCTGCTTACATTTCTCCTGACAGTAACGGCAGCGGGTATGGAACTTGCAGCCGTTGGGCGGATTTACCGGGCTGGGAATATCTCCATCCAGCAAAATCCTTTCTCTGTTATCATCCTTATCCACTGTAGGAATTGCAGAAAGCAATGCCTCTGTATAAGGATGGAGCGTATTGGCAAACAGCTCCTCTGTCGGCGCCAGTTCTACCATATTACCAAGATACATTACACCAATACGGTCACTGATGTATTTTACAACGCTCAGATCATGGGTGATAAACAGATAGGTCAGGTTTTCCTTTTCCTTCAAATCCTGCAAAAGGTTCAAAATCTGGGACTGAATGGAAACATCCAGTGCGGAAACCGCCTCGTCACAGACAACAAATCTCGGGCGCAGCGCAAGACTTCTCGCAATACCGATTCTCTGTCTCTGACCGCCGGAAAACTGATGCGGGTAACGGCTGAAGAAATAACCGGATAATCCACACTCCTCCATTACCTTCATGATGTATTCCTTCATTTCCGGATCGCCTTTTTTATAAATTCCGTGAGAGGTCAGTCCCTCGCCAATGATCTGTCCTAATGTCATCCGCGGATTCAAAGAAGAATAGGGATCCTGGAAAATCAGCTGCAGCTCTTTTCTGAGCTCACGCATTTTTTCCTCCGGCAGCTTCTTAAGATCAAGCATCTCACCGTTTTTATCACAATACTGAATCGTGCCGTCTGTCTGCGGATACAGCTGAAGAATAGTACGTCCAAAAGTGGACTTACCGCATCCGGATTCTCCTACCAGACCGAATGTTTCTCCTTCATAAATATCAAGGGAAATCCCGTCATTGGCTTTTACATATTTCTGTTCTTCACGAATCTTTGTTTTTTTGATTGGAAAGTACTGCTTAACATTTTCGATATGAAGCAATACCTTTTGCTCTTTATTTTCCATTATTCTTTCTCACCGCCTTATCCGCATAAAAGCATCTGATCTGATGATTCGGTCCTACCTCTGTAAGCTTCGGTTCCTCCTCCATGCAGCGCTGCTGACAGTATTTGCAGCGGGGAGCAAACTTACATCCCTTCGGCAAATACAACGGATTCGGAACGGAACCCTGGATGGGCTCCAGACGTTTATTGCGATCTGTATTCAGACGCGGTACGGAAAGCATCAATCCTTCCGTATAAGGATGAGAATATTTTCCGTCTGTGAAAATAGTCTCTGCATCCGCCATTTCTACAATCTGTCCGCAATACATTACGGCAACCTTATCTGCCATTTCACGGATAACGCCCAAATCATGGGTGATAAACAAAATCGATGTACCCAGATCTTTTTTCAGCTCATTCATCAGCTTTAAGATCTGTGCCTGAATCGTTACGTCCAATGCCGTTGTCGGTTCATCTGCAATTAAAAGCTTCGGTCTGCATGCCAGCGCCATTGCAATCATAACACGCTGACGCATACCACCGGAAAGCTGGAACGGATACTGCTTTGCCACTCTTTCCGGATTCGGGATTTTTACCTGATCCAGCATCGCAACCGCTTTCCGATAAGCTTCCTTTTTCTTCATCCCCTGGTGGGTGATAAATACTTCGCCTATCTGGCGCTCAATTGTAAATACCGGGTTTAAGGATGTCATCGGCTCCTGGAAAATAACAGAAATTTCATTTCCACGGATCTGATACATTTCCTTATCGGTACATTCCCGTATATTTCTTCCATCAAAATAAATTTCTCCGCTGTCAATTCGGCCATTGCCGTCCAGCAGACGGATAATGCTCATGGCTGAAACGCTCTTACCGCTTCCGCTCTCGCCTACGACGCCCAGCGTCTCACCCTCTTCCAGGGAATAGCTCACATCATTAACCGCTTTTACTACACCTTTTTTCGTATCAAAAAATGTATGCAGGTTTTTTAATTCTAATAAGCTCATTTCCAGTCCTACCTTTCCTTGGATTTCGGATCGATCGCATCCCTTAAACCGTCACCGATACAGTTGATACTGATCGTACATGCGCCCAGCGCGATAGAAGGGAATAACCAACGCCACCAGTAATCCTGAATAACCTTTCCATCCTGAGCTGCATTCAGCATATTACCCCAGGTTGCACTCGGCTCCTGTACACCAAAACCGATAAAGGACAGGGAAGACTCTGTCAGCATACAGGTTGCAAAATCCAGCGTTGCATTTACGATGATAACCGTCACCACATTCGGAATGATATGGCGGAATACAATACCCATTTCCTTAACGCCCAACGCCTTGGCCGCCGTTACGAATTCCTGCTCTCTTTCCGCAAGCACGCTGCCTCGTACAAGGCGGGCGATACCCGGCCAGGAAAGAACGCCCAGGATAAACATAATGATAATGATACGTCCCAGCTCGGAAACCTTGTTGCCGAGGATTGTGGACAGAATGATTGCAAACGGCAGGAACGGTATAGAGGAGACAATCTCCGTAAAACGCATCAGCAGGTTATCCACCTTGCCGCCCTTATAACCGGAAATACCGCCCACGACAACGCCTATTAATGTGGAGATGATGACTGCAATCGCGCCGACTGTCATTGTCATACGACCACCCTGAAGCAGTCTTCTGAACACATCACGTCCCATGGCATCTGTTCCCATCAGGTAGCCCTTCAGACCCCAGCTGTAAACCTTGCCGCTCTCACCGATCGCATATGTGCCGTAATAGCCCGCGGAAATATCCACGATTTTTTCTTTGATTGTCGGGACATTGCCCTGTGCGAAGGTATCATCCCCCCATGCCAGAACGCTTCCATCCTCCATGATAGCCGCGTAATGATAACGTCCGCCCACGATAGTAGAGGCCTTTAAAGCGGTCTCCGGAACATCCATCGTCTTCTTTACGTTATTGCCCCAGACATGTATCATGCCATCGTCTGTAATAGCCGCAACGCTCTCATCCGTCAGCGCCAGATCTACGACATGTCCCTGAATTTCTTCCGGAACTTTTGTATAAGCCGAAGACTTATTTGTCAGCGGACGCACTTCCCCGTCTTTGGAAAGAGCCAGCGCCACATTGGTATTTGCAACAAATTTGTCAATATTCCCCTGAAGTTCCGCAGGAATACGAACGTCCAGCAGATAACTGTTACCCCAGTTATAAAGCTTTCCGCTCTCTGTCAGAGCAAAGGAAACCTGATATCCTGCATAAATCTGCTTTATCTTGTTATTTCCCATCCGCAGTTCCATAGGGATGGAATCCAATCCCATACGGTCATTTCCCCATGTCAGGATTTTGCCGTCTTCATTTAATGCCACAACATGATCAAGACCTGCAGAAATCTGAGTCAGCTTTCCCATCTCCTGTGCCGGAGGCAGCTTTTTCAGCTTTGCATTGGGAAATGTACCCCACTCATATACCTGACCATCACGGTCAATTCCTACAGAGAAAGTGCTTCCTCCGGAAAGATGCAGCGCATTATTTGCCAATGCACTGGGAGCCTTCAGCATACCGTATCCGGGAGCAACGTTTGCCTGTGTTACGTCCTGATAATACTTGTCAATCGGGAAAAAGAACGGGAGAATCATACAGCATAAAAATATGATAACAAAGCAAATAACTCCCGCCATTGCCACATAATTATGAAGGAAATTCTGCACCACCATTTTCCCGGGGCTGATCATTTCCTCCTGTTCAAACTCAATGCCGCTGCCGCCCATCAGCATACGCTCTGCTGCGGCTGCGCCTGTAGATTTTTTCCTTTTGGACTTTCCTGCCATCTCTGTTTTCTCCTTCCTAATTCTCCAGCCTTACTCTGGGATCTACCAGCGTATAAGCAATATCCATAAGAACATTGCCTGCCAGGGACAGGACAACATAAAACATCTGCATGGTAAGTACCACTGCAAAATCACGCTGATACAGAGAATCCAGCATCATCTTACCAAGTCCTCTCCACAGGAAAATAGATTCGATCACGACAGAACCGCTGAATAAGCCGATCAGCCACCATGTTGTAACGGTTACGACCGGAATAAGAGCATTGCGGAACGCATGAACATAAATAACTACCTTTTCTTTCAGACCTTTTGCACGTGCGGTCTTTATATAGTCCATTCTCAAAGCATCGATCATAGATGCCCTGACATATCGGGTGATACTTCCCAATCCGCCAATGGACATTACAACTACCGGCAATACCATGTGCTTTGCCATATCCAATCCTGCAGCAAGTCCCGTTGCCTCAAGCCCGGCCGTCTTTACACCGGAAATCGGGAACCAGCCCAGTTTAATCGAGAACACATAAATGGCAAGCAGCGCGATAACAAAGCTCGGCAGACTATATCCTAAAATCGTAAGAACCTGTATTGCCCTGTCAAAAAACGTATTTTTCTTTACCGCCGTGGCAATACCCAACGGTACAGAAATCAGAAATACCAATGCCATCGATATCAGGTTAAGCATGATCGTGTTTCGCATCGGCACGGAAATAATCTGAACAACCGGTCTTCTATACTGTACAGAATAACCGAAATCACCTTTCAGCATGTTTGTAATCCACACCACATACTGTACAGGCAGGGGCTTATCCAGTCCCAACAGCTGTTCATACTGTGCATACATTGTTTCATAGCGTTCCGGCTGAATGTTGCTGGTATCGCCAATCATCATTCTTACCGGATCACCGGGCAGCATTTTATAAATGCCAAACATCAGAATGGAAATGATAAAAAAGACAAATACGATATAAATCAGTCTTTTTATGATATATCTTCCCTTTCCCATTTTTTCAAGACCTCCTGTCGTTATGTTGAAAAGGAAGTCTCACTTCCCCTTCTGTCAAAAAGCAGGGAGCGCAGTGGTTGATCAGCCTCCGCGGCGCTCCCTGTCCATCTTTATGCTCTTTTCAGAACAATTGAAATCTGAACACAAATCGTCCATGTTCGGCACAAGGATGCTGCGGATAAACGCAGCATCCTGTGCAACTTCGGAAACGGTCAATCCCGTCCGATATAATCCGGTGTCTGTAACAGATGAATTACTCGGTTACCCAAGCATCCAGCAGTGCGGAAGACCAATCCCAGATAGAAGTAGCATCCCAGCCCTGAAGCTTTGTGCTGTAGAAATCATGATACTCATCAGAGTACAGCGGAATATCAGGCAGTTTTGAGTTCCATACCTTGATGTAATTTCTCCATGCCTCAAGCCACTCTTCTTTTGCCTCATAAGGAATGCTCTTTAATGCGCCTGCAGCATCTGACAGCTCCTGATCTTTGATCCAGTTAGCATTGAAGCCTGCTGTCATCCACTTCTCATCGGTGCTGTAATAGTACCAGGGAGAAGATGCGCTTGCAAAACCGGTTGCCAGATTGTACATATTGTAAACCTTTTCACCCTTATGATCAATTGCATTCTGAAGAGTCGGGAAATCTGTTGTTGTAGCATTCAGCTGAATACCAACCTGTTCCATATTGGAAGGAAGCATTGTGGACAGCAGTTCAGATACCGGGTTACCCTCGGTGTTGCACCACTCGATTACGAGAGGCTTTAACTCGCCGTCAACTTCTTTGTAACGCAGACCCTCGGTATACTCGCCGCCTTCTGCATTCTTATTCCAGCCATCTGCTGCAAGCAGCTCTTTTGCACGCTCCAGATCCATCTCATACGGATCAAGATTCTCATCGATCCACTCGATAGATTCCTGATACTCCCAACCTGCCATGCCGTATGCTGCATGCACGATACTTGCATAACCGCCGGAGTACTGTCTTGCGAACTCATTTCTGTCAAGACACAGCGCGATTGCCTGACGAACATTTGCAGAATCTGTAGGGAACTGAGAGCAGTCAAACTGAACCTTACCATAACCGTTACGGAAATATGTGGTCTTGTTTGCTTTGCCTGCATCTACCAGATCCAGACCTGCGTTGATAGAATCACCGCCGGAAATACCAAACAGCAGATCTACAGTGCCTGCTTCCAGCTCGTTCATCTGTGTTGCATCTTTTACTGTCTTAATGATGACTTTCTCGATCATCGGTTTGGAACCCTTGTAATCGCCTGCGTACAGAGGGTTTACCTGGAAGGTACCCTGACGGCTGGACGCATCATAGCTTACCAGTGTGTAAGGTCCGCATGTAACTGTAGGGTTGAAACGATAACCCGTCTCAGGATTATTGATTGTCTCCATCAGCAGCTCTGTTGTGAAGTCGCCTGTAATGGAAGCGCCATCCTCGGAATCTACAACATCACAGTCGGGAGCAATAACATGCATCGGTCTGGGTGCTACAGAAGCATATGCCAGATCATAGTGATAAGGAAGCTCCTCTGCCTTTACCGTCATGGAGAAGGACATATCATCAATCAGATGGATTCCCTTAAAGTTCTTTGTTTCGCCTGCATTAAACTCATCCCAGCCTACCAGAGTTGTAAAACCGTTTGCAGGGTAACCATCCACGCCCATCATCTCCGGGCTGGACTCCAGCAGAAGTGCAAACACATAATCCTTTGCAGTGATCGGTGTATTGTCTGTCCAAACCAGACCATCATTGATCACGAAAGTATATGTCTTGGAACCATCCTCGTTGTCAGTTGCTTCTAAGCTCTTTACAACAGTAGAATCCGCCTCAAATACACCCTCTTTGGTATAAGCAACTGTGCTGTAACCATGGATCAGATTATACATCTTGTAGTTTGTTGCACCATTGTTGAAGGAGGGATCATAGAACTCGCCTTCCAGATCGGTGATAGCACCGATTACCAGTTGTCCCTGAGGTGTGGTGGGCTTTTCAGCCTGAACAGCTTCTGTTTCTGCTTCTGTCGCAGCTGTCTCAACAGCCTGGCTCTCTGCGGGAGCTGCTGTCTGGTTGTTGGTAACCTGATCCTGGCTGCCGCAAGCAGTCATGGATGCCACCATTGCTACAGTAAGCATTACTGACAATAATTTCTTCATTTTCATCAGAAATCTTTGCCTCCTTTTCTTCCTTTCTTTCTATCTCTGAAACGACAGGGCTGTCTGCCGTACAAAGACATAGTGGTTTGTCGCAAAGACAATGCGACTATGTTGGATTTTATCACAAAACGTTCTCGCTGTAAACCTTTAGTTCGCGAAAGTCTTCTTTTTGTATAAAATTACCGTTTTTTTTCGGAATTTTTACATAATTTTGAATTTCAAGGTCTGAAATATTCATTACAATCCCAATTTTGCAGAAAGACTGCTTACGATTTCCTCGAAATATCCATTTTCAAAGGGAACCTTCAAGCCAACCTCGCGCAGCATTTCCCGATAAAATTTCCCTGCGGACAGACGGCACAGCGCCAGATAGCTCTTCCATGCTTCCTTATAGTCCTTGTCCATCCATACTTTATACTGGAATGCGCACGTCTGCGCCAGCACATAATCAATATAATAGAAAGGACTGTTATAAATATGCTGCTGCTTCTGCCAGAAACCACCCTTTGAAAAGAACGGATCCCCTTCGTAATCCAGATGAGGCATATATTCTTTTTCCAGACGGCTCCACACCGCCCGGCGCTCTGCAGGCGTCAGATCCGGATTCTCATACACTGTCTGCTGGAATTCATCCACCATCGTCCCGTAAGGCACAAAACGCACCGCATCTTCCAGCTGCATGGATAAAAATTCATCGCTTCTATCCCCGAAGAACTGCTTCATCCACGGATTTGTGAAAAATTCCATGGACATGGAATGTATTTCCGCAGTCTCCATCGTTATATCAGCATGCTCAATAATGGGGTCTTTTCCGGATACAAAGCCCTGGAAAGCATGTCCGCATTCATGGGTGATAACATCCACATCGCCGGAGGTGCCGTTGAAATTTGCAAAAATGAACGGTGAACCATAGTTATACAGATAGGTCATGTAGCCGCCCTGCTTCTTCGTTTTTCTGCCGAATACATCAAACAGCTCGTTTTCCATCATAAAATCAAAGAATTCCTTTGTCTCAGGAGACAGCTCCGTATACATCTCCTGACCGGTCTTTAAAATCTCTTCCGGCGTTCCCAGCGGCGCAGGATTGCCGTTTAAGAAATATACCTCATTATCAATATAGGAAAGCTTCTCCAGGCCGAGGCGTTTTCTGCGAATTTCATGTACCTTTTCCGCAAAGGGAACAAAAACCTCTTTCACCTGACGGCGGAAATTTTCCACATCCTGTCTGCCATAGCTGTTACGGTTCATACGGCGGTATCCCAGCTCCACAAAGTTGTCGCATCCCATTGCCTTTGCCTGTGCAGTACGGTTTTTTACCAGCTTGTCATAGATTTCATCCAGCTTATCCCCAACCGTCAGGAAATACTCGCTGTATGCCTTCCATGCGCTGCGGCGTACGTTTCTGTCGCTGCTGGTCAGATAAGGGCGCATCAGAGAAAGATTTAACTCCTGACCGTCAAAGGGAATGCGCGCAGATGCGATCAGCTTATTGTACTCTGTCGTCAGCGCATTTTCCTCCTGCATCAGCCCGATAATGCTCTCGTCCATGCTTTTAATGGAATTATCCATCGTTGCAAAAGCCACTTTACCGATTTTTTCTTCCATATAACCGCGGAACGGAGATTCATACAGCGCCTTTTTGTAACCGTTTAACAGATTGTCCAGTTTCGGCCCGGTTTCGTCATAATAATTGCGCTCTTCCATATAAAATTCATCCGATGTATCGGCATCATATCGGATATGCGCGATGGTCATGGCGTCCGCCATATCCTTATACACCTGATAATACTCCTGATGTACCGCCCACAGCTCTTCGCCGCTCTGCGCTGCTTTGACCCTTTCAGTCAAGTCCGTCAGTTTCTTCGCAGTTTTGTCATAGTCCACCCGTTCATAGGGCATCTCTTTAAATTTCATGCTGTCCCTCTCCTTCCATGAAAAAACTTTTTCCTCCAGTATACCGTATCTTTCCGGCTTGCACAATCAAATTTTTTCTGTGTCATTCATAGACCGCTCTCTCCCGTATCGTCCGTTCCACAAATTCCGGTTCCAGTGAACGTATCAGACAAAGAGTGGGTTCCTTCTCCCGTGCCTTCCGACCCTCTTCCGACAAAAATATCTGGACCGTATAACGGTCATCCCTGTCGACTGTGCCAAATTCCTCTCCCGCAATCCAGCTCAGCTCCTCGCTGTAAAGCGCCTTTAACAGTTCCTCCACTTGATCCCTGTCTGTAAATACCGCCGTTATCTCCTGCTCCGGAAGCTTTTCCCCTTCAAATAATCCCTTGTTCTTTCCTTCGTAATGATAATAACTTATCCGTATCTCATCCACTTCGTCCGCGCAGTAAAGCGTTTGCCAGTCTCTGACTTCAATACCGTTCCGGGCAAGGACTTCCCCTGTCTTCTCAAAGCTTTTATATAGCGGATACTCCCAAATCCTTGTACTGTCCTGTCCTCCCTCCTTGTTTTTCAGTTCAAAGCAAATCTTTCCTTCCGGAATACTGTCTGATATCAGGGAATAACCGTACTGCCTAAAATCAGTCCTCAGCGCCTCCAGAAGTTCTCCTTTTTCTGCGGTATAAAGAGTTTCCGTCCTGCCGTCCGCAAAGCTTATCTTCATCTCCCCGAGCCTTTCCTCAAACATAGGAGAAAATATCTGATAACGTACCCTCTGGTAAGAAGGATCTTTCATTATGATGTCTATCTTATCCTGATCCGCCTCCATATCCGCGAAAAAGCGCCTGTAAACCTTTCTGCCTCCCTGCATCGTATAGCACACAACCCAGCGGCGCAGATTTTCGTTCTTTCCTTCCCCCTCTGAAATATATCCCGTATCGGCACCAGCTTCAAAGTCTCTTACTGTGCCCGGCATCCCTTTGTCCCGCCATTTTTTCGCAAGCCAGAGCACACTTTCTATCGTTTCTGTATTTTCAGAGGCCATTTTCTCCAAAAGTTCTTCTTCCATATCTACAGATCCACTTTCCCACAACGGCTCCTCATAATTACCGAATGCGGAATAGTCAGATTCCAGAGACACGGATACCGCCCTGACCTCCCGTGATGCAGGGATATAGCTGTCATACCCTGTCCAGTCAAACCGAAACAACCCTAAAAAACATGCCGCGGCAGTCAGACTTACCGCAAAAACTGCCTTTCCGCCCAGCACCTCCTTTAATTCCCTTTTATAGACGAGGCGTATCATCGCATGTCCGCACACGGTTCCGAGCAGACAGCCTCCAAACAAAAATATCCCACTGTCTCCGGACATTTTTGCCACAGCCATCCCTGCCGCCATCCCGAACGGCACAAGAAGCGCAAGCTCCAGCACTGCCGCCAGCGGAGAAAACGCCACGGACCTGTGATAGCTTTCCGTCTTTCTCTTCCGGTACAGCCAGTACGCAAAAATCCCAGCAGACGCCGCACATATCACCAGCAGTCCTGTCTGTATCCCAAACTGCCACGTCAGCCCTCCTGTGCCCGGTACCCCGACAAGATACCCGTCCCGATAGCAAACGCGTTCAAACAGGTCGAGCGTCCCTGCAAACGGGGAAAGCCACGGAAGCCTCATCATACGTTCCGCATCAGCAGAGCAGTAACTATAATAAAACATCGTTTTCAAATGGTTATACAATATCCTCATGGCAGGTTCATAGGAAAAGAGTACAGCGCAGCCTAAAAGTGCCGTAAGCACGTTTCCGGTCAGCGTCACAGCCACAAGCGACACATGGTACATCGCCAGAAACGCCAGCATTTGAAACGCCCATGACGCCATCGACTGAGCCGCCGCATAACAGCTCATCACACCAAACACCGCCCCTGTCGCCCAACAGAGCAAAAGCCCTGTGAAGCTCAGCCCCGCATAGCATACGATACCATTTCCCCATATCATTACATAACGCTTTACGGAGGAGACCGGAACGCTCATATAAAGATCCATTTTCTGTCGGCTGTACAACCAGCAAAAGCCCTGCACCGCAAACAACACAGCAAAGAACAACGCCGGAAATACCCATATCTGTGAAAATCCGATGTGCGACACAAACGCCGTCCGCATCATCAAATCCATCTCCTCAGATGTCTGTGACCCAAATGCGCCGCCATTATACAACCCCGTCAGATTGACCGACAAAAATACAGGTCCCAAAAGCAGCATCACCGCCGCGCACAGGACAAACGTCCAACCTCTGCGCTTTATATTTTCCAGCCATTTAGCCCAGTATGATCTTCTTGATATCATAGCCTTCCACCTCCGTTTCACTGATAAAGATTTCTTCAAGAGACAACGGGAGCACCTCATGAAACAGGCAGTCCGCCGCCGCAAAGACCGCTATGACCTCTTCTCTGCTCCCTCTGACCGTAAGCGTCAGCAAAGAGCCTCTGCGGTCACATTTTACCACATCGAGGACATTCAGCATCCGTTTTTCCTCTGCCTTTGAAGAAAATACACACTGCACTTTCTGAATACTGCACTTCATTTCTTCCAGGTCCTTCGACAACAGCACGCCGCCCTGATGCAGAAGCCCCACATGATCGCAGATATCCTCCAGCTCCCGCAGATTGTGGGACGCTATGACCGGAGTGAAATCCCGTTCCTGCATCTCCCTTGCAAAAATGCTCTTCACCCCCTGACGCATCACCGGGTCGAGCCCGTCGAAAGTCTCATCGCAAAGCAGATATTTTGTCCCCGCACACAGACCTGCGATGATAGAGAGCTGTTTTTTCATCCCCTTTGAAAAGGTATTTATCTTCCTTCTGCCGTTCAGACCAAAGCTCGACAAATACAGATAAAACCTTTCTCTATCAAAATCCCGGTACACGCTACTGTAATAACGCTCCATATCCCTCGGAGTCGCCCCCGGAAAAAAATACGGCTCATCCGCGATAAAAAACAGCTTTACCTTGGCATGCACATTGTCATAGACCGACATATTATCCACGATGGCAAGGCCTTCATCCGGCTTTAATATCCCGCTCGCCATACGCAAAAGCGTGCTCTTTCCGGCTCCGTTCGTACCTATCAGACCGAATACCGCCCCTTCCCGTACGGTAACGCTTACATTTCTGACCGCCTCTACCCCGTCAAAGGATTTTGTCAGATTTTTTAATTCTATCATTTTTCCCTCTCATTCTGCCGCAGCTGCTCTTCCAGCTCCTTCGGACTGATCCCGATCGCCATCGCCTCTTCCTTTAAATCCTGCAGTTTCCGGAAAAGCTCTGCCCGCTTCGTCTCCTTTAAACTGTCGCTGTATGCCACAAAATTACCTTTTCCTTTTACCGAATATAAAAAACCCGTCCGCTCCAGCTCGGTGTACGCCCTCTGTATCGTGTTCGGATTGATAGACAGCTCCACCGCAAGACTCCTCACGGACGGCATCCTGCTGTTTGCCTCCAGCGCCCCACTCAAAATAAGCTTCTGGAATTTATCCACTATCTGCTCATACAGCGGACGGGTATCCCGATAATCCAATATGATCATGCCGCTCCCTTCCTGATATGCACCGTGTCACAAGTGTACTAGGCATATCAATACACTTATTTTATCCGTTGGTTTTGGAGGTGTCAAGAAAGAATCGTTCATTTCCCCCCTTGCATTTTCCCTCTCCGATGATACAATAAGAAGAAACTTTTTAATATTTTGCAGGGGGTTTTTCCTATGTTCCAGCTTCTTTCAAAACTCTTCATCAAAAATCACGAAGACTATACCGACCCGAAAGTGCGCCAGTCCTACGGCATCCTCGCAGGAGCAGTCGGCATCCTTCTAAACTTTCTTCTGTTTGCCGCCAAAGCGCTTGCAGGACTTTTAAGCCACTCCATTGCCATTACGGCGGATGCATTCAACAACCTGTCGGACGCAGGTTCCTCCGTCATCACCCTTATCGGCTTCCGGCTCAGCGGACAGGAAGCCGACTCCGACCATCCATACGGTCACGGACGGATAGAATACCTTTCCGGGCTTGTCGTTGCCGCCATCATCCTTCTGATGGGCGTCGAGCTGATAAAATCGTCCTTTTCCAAAATACTGCATCCGGAGCTGCCGGATTTTTCCCCGGTCATTGTCTTTATCCTGACGCTTTCCATTCTGGTAAAACTCTATATGTATATGTATAACCACCGGATTTCCGTCAGAATAGACAGCGCAGCCATGAAAGCGACCGCTGCCGACTCCTTAAATGACTGTATCGCCACCGCCGCAGTACTCGCTTCGTCGCTGATAGGTCATTTCACCGGAGTTTCCATTGACGGCTGGTGCGGTCTTATCGTAGGTATCTTCATTTTACGCGCAGGCATCGAGGCCGCAAAGGATACCATTGACCCGCTCCTGGGAAAGGCGCCCGACCCTGCATTCGTAGAGCATATCCGTTCTATTGTTTTATCCCACCCCGAGGTGCTGGATGTCCACGACCTTCTCGTCCATGATTACGGCCCCGGACGGATGATGATCTCACTCCATGCGGAAGTTCCTGCCGAAGGGGACTTTTTAAAACTTCATGACATCATTGATAATATCGAGCGGGAGCTGCAGACGACACTTTCCTGCAGCGCCGTCATCCACATGGATCCGGTTCTGACAAAGGACTCCGAAACGAGCCGTCTGCACGAGATTGTTTCCAGCCTTGCAAAACAGCTTGACCCTTCCGTCAGCGTCCATGACCTGCGCCTTGTCAAGGGGCCGACCCATACAAACGTCATCTTCGATGTGGCTGTTCCTTTTCAATTCCGAATGGACGACCCGGAAATACGGGCATATTTTTCCGAAAAGATACGCCTGCTGGACGGCAGCTATTTCTGCGTCGTAAATATCGATAAGGTTTGAACTGAACCGCAACTTTTTTATAAAAGGGATTGACATCTTTTTCCATGAGTGCTATGGTAAAAATGCACTTGTGACAAACAAAAATATGAAAGGAAGGAGGCAACACACATGAGAAACACAAATGCACAGCTTATTACAAAACAGCGCTTTTTATCAGCAGCATCTATTTCCATATCCTGTGAGATTGCCTTTCGCCCTTTTAACTGACAGCTTTTTTCTGTCTTTGTATTGACCTTCAGGCTGCGGCAGTCTTACGCCGCGGCTTTTTTTATACGTTTTATCCGTATAAAAACAAGATTTTCTGCTGTCCGTCCGATTCTGTCATTTTCGTCCGGCGACAACAGATTTCCAGCCGCAGATTTTATCTGCGGCTTTTTTATACGACAGACGCGGAACTTTCCTGTCGTATAAAAAACACAATCCTGCGCGCTCGCAGCACATTTATATATAACTACTATCTTTAAGGGGGAATGTACCATTATGAAAAAGCTGTCCTACTATCTAAAGCAGCATATCGGCGGCTATACGCTCGCCATCCTTGCCATGGTCATCGCGGTGAGCCTGGACCTTTTATCGCCGCAGCTGACCCGACACATCGTAGACGACGTTATTGTCGGTGGAAAGCTGGAAATGCTGAAATATCTGCTGGGCGGGATATTTCTCGTCGGGCTCGGAAGATGCGTCATGGGCTACACGAAGGAATTTATGTTCGACAAAATTTCCGCCACCATCTCCACCGACATACGGCGTGACCTGTTTTCCCATATCCAGTCTCTGTCCGCAGACTATTTTGACAAAACGAGCACCGGCGAACTGATGGCGCGCGTCAAGGACGATGTGGACCGTATCTGGAACGCCCTGGGCTATGTGGGGATGCTCATCCTCGAGGTCGTTTACCATGTGGTCCTCATTTTATTCTGCATGTACAGCCTGAGCTGGAAGCTCGCCATCCTGCCCACTGTCTGCATGCTCGTCTGTGCAGTGCTCGCCCTTTTCATGGAAAAGAAGCTGGGCAGTATTTATGAGGAGATAAGCGAAGAAAATGCAGCCTTGAACACCGTTGCCGAAGAAAATCTCGCCGGTGTGCGCACGGTAAAGGCATTTGCCCGTGAAAAATTCGAGATACGCAAATTCCTTTCTCACAACCAGCGCTATTATGATTTAAATATGAAGCAGTCGAAGGTATTCGTGCGCTATTCGCCGTACTTTTCCCTCATCGGCAAGCTTCTCCCGCTGCTCGTCCTGCTTCTCGGCGGAGGACTGTTCATGAAAGGCGAACTGACGCTCGGCGCACTGAGCGCATTCGTGGAATACTCCACCAACATCGTCTGGCCCATGGAAATGCTCGGCTGGCTTTCCAACGACTTTTCCTCCGCCATCGGCAGCTACCGCAAGGTAAAACGCATCTATGATGTAAAGCCGTCCATCACACAGCCCAAAGAACCTTCAGAGCTTCCCTCTGTACAGGGCGATATCCGGTTTGAGCATGTCAGCTTCCACAAAGAGGATATGCATGACATCCTCCATGATATCAGCTTCCATGTACAGCCCGGCAAAACGATCGGCATCATGGGGGCGACCGGAAGCGGAAAAACTTCCATCATACAGCTTTTGCAGCGTCTATATGATGCCACAGACGGCGCCATCTATTTAGACGGCGTAAATATCCGTAACCTTTCCTTAAAACAGCTGCGCGGCAGTATTTCCATGGTCATGCAGGATGTTTTCCTGTTTTCCGATACCATCAATGAAAATGTCGTCCTCGGCAAAAAAGGCTGCGTAAGCCCTGATGATGTACGCCGCGCTTCGGAAGACGCACAGGCTGCTGAGTTCATTAACCGACTTGACAGCCAGTATGATACCGTTATCGGAGAACGGGGCGTCGGGCTTTCCGGCGGTCAGAAACAGCGCATCTCCATCGCACGGGCGCTGGCAAAGCATACGCCGGTCCTCGTGCTGGACGATTCTACGAGCGCGCTCGACATGGAGACGGAATTTGCCATCCAGCAGACGCTACAGACTTTGAAAAATACGACAAAGATAATCATCGCCCACCGCATCAGCGCCGTCCGGCACGCCGACGAAATCATCGTTTTAGAGGACGGGCACATCGCGGAACGGGGCACGCACGAACAGCTCCTTTCTCAAAAAGGGCTTTATCACAAAACATGGCAGGCGCAGTACGGCGCCCTGCCCAGGACCGAGGAGGTGACCGCATAATGGGCTTCAATTCATATAAAGACGATGAAAAAAGCGTCGAAGTCGGCAAGATGAAAACGCTCCTGCGCCTTTTTTCCTATCTGCTTTCCTACAAAAAGCAGATAGCGGGCGTTCTCGCCATCATGGCATTCTGCGTTTTTGTCAGCCTCGCCAATCCGCTCATCATGGAAAAAGCGGTTGACAAACATATTTCCACCGGCGACTGGAACGGGCTTTTTTCGCTCATCAGCATCGCCGTCGTTTTAAACGTCCTCATGATACTCGGCGTAAAGCTGCGCATGTGGATAATGGCAAAGCTGTGCAACAGCATTCTGGTAACGATACGTCAGGATTTATACACGCACATCCAGACGCTGGACTTTTCCTTTTTTGACAGCCGTCCCACAGGAAAGATACTCGCCCGCATCATCGGCGACATCAACTCCTTAAAGGACGTGCTCGGCAACTGCGTGACGACGCTGCTCCCGGATTTTTTCACCATCTGCGCTGTAGTCGGCATCATGTTCGCCAAAAATCCCGCCCTCGCTGCAGCCTCTCTCATCAGCCTTCCGCTAATGGCAGGCTGTATGTGGTTCATTCAGGTCTATTCCCACAAGCGATGGCAGGTACACCGAAAAAAATCCTCCAACCTAAACGCTTTTGTACACGAGGACCTTTCCGGCATCCGCATCATCCAGAGCTTTACCGCCGAAAAGGAAACGAAAAACACATTCCGGCAGCTCACGGATGAGCACCGGGATTCCTTCATCCACGCGGTGCGCTTAAACGACGCTTTCGGCTCCGTCATCGACTTCTGCTGGGGGCTCGGTACCATTTCCCTGTATTTTACGGGCATCGTTATCCTTGGTACCGATAAGATATCCGTCGGCACGCTCATCGCCTTCGGCTCCTATATCTCGATGTTCTGGCGCCCTATCATGAACCTGAGCAATTTTTATAATCAGATCATCACCAATATCGCCGGTGCGGAACGGATTTTCGAGATTCTGGATACCAAACCGCAAATAGCGGACGATACCGGCGTGAGCGAGCTGCCTCCGGTCGAAGGCTCCGTTACCTTCGACGACGTTTCCTTTTCCTATGACGGTGAAAAGAACGTGCTGGACCATGTGAGCTTCCATGTAAAGCCCGGTCAGACCATTGCTCTCGTCGGTCCTACCGGAGCCGGAAAGACGACCATCGTCAACCTGATCAGCCGGTTTTACGATATCCAAAAAGGACGCATCCTTATCGACGACTATGACCTGAAAAAGGTTTCCATCGAGAGCCTACGTCAACAGATGGGCGTCATGACACAGGATAACTTCCTGTTCTCCGGCACCATCCGCGAAAATATCCGCTACGGCAGGCTGGACGCTACCGATGAGGAAATCATCGCTGCGGCAAAAGCCGTCAATGCCCATGATTTTATCATGAAGCTCGAAAAGGGCTATGATACGGAGCTTTCCGAGCGTGGCGGCGGTCTTTCCATCGGACAAAAACAGCTTCTTGCCTTCGCCCGCACGATGGTGTCCGACCCGCGCATCCTCATTCTGGACGAGGCGACGAGCAGCATCGACACGAACACCGAGCTTCTCGTTCAGGAAGGTATCGAACAGCTTTTAAAGGGCAGAACTTCCTTCGTCATCGCCCACAGACTTTCCACTATCCAGAAGGCGGATCGCATCTTCGTCATCGACGATGGACGCATTATAGAAGAAGGAAATGCACAGGAGCTGATGGCAAAGAAGGGCTTCTATTACGACCTGTATATGAGCCAGTTTAAAAACGTGGTATAACAAAAGAGCGGCAGCCGCTTCAAATTGCGGCAGGCCGCCTTTTTGTCACTCTAAATAGGGTACTTTCATTTTTCTTTCCGCGATAATATCGCCGCCAGCGTTCCCTTTTCCACTGTTACCGACGCCCTCTTTCCGATAAATTCATTTGAAATCCCTATCGGATAGCTGTTTGTAAGCTCTGCCCGGTCAAGCTCATACTTCATATTGCGTATCGTCACGCCCTCCGCTTTTTCCCCCATGGAAAAAAGGGACAGATAGCCGGACGCGCTTTCCTGAAACCAGACCGTTTCGTTCTGAACAATAAAGACCGTACTTGTCTCGTCTACCAGACAACCGGACGCACCACACTCTTTTAAATAGATGAGACACTGCACATTGGCAAACGTATGCTCCAGCCTGCCTCCCTGGGCGGCATATATCCGAAATTCCCGGCAGCCTTCCGAAAGTCCCATCCGTATCGCCGCCAACATATCCGTATCGTCCTTCTCCGTCGGAAGGATGACGACACTGTCCGGACATATTTTCTGAATCCGGGCTATCTGCTCTGCATCCGCCTCCTCTACCGAGTCAAAGTCGCCAAGTATCAAATCCGGCACGATGCCCAGCCCTTTGCAGTAGGCATAGCCGCCGTCTGCCGCTATCACATAATCATCCTTTTCAACAGGAATTGCTGAAACCTTCAGTTCTCCCGCTCCTACGATAACACATCTTTTCATGAGTCCGTCTCCTTCCTAATCGCACACGCCCCAACTACAGCATCATCATGAAATCAGCTTTTTTGTGCGCCATTTTCCTGACTTGTAACGAAGAAAAGAGAGCAGGTAATTGACGGCCCATCCCATCGGCTCCGCATACCAGACCGCAGCCGCTCCCAGCACCGGCGCCAACAGGTATGCAGCCGACACCCGGATGCTCAGATTTATGAGATTTGCAGCCATAAACACGCCCACGTCCCCGCTGCCCCTCAAAACGCCGTCTGTTATCGCCTTTAAACCTATCAGCACATAGAAAAAAGCAATAAAGGACAGATAGGATATGCCCGTTTCATATGCCGCCGCGTTCCCCGCTCCATCCAGAAACATGCCTATCAGCGCTTTTCTGGAAAGCAGGACCGCTATGCAGATAACTGCTGCAAAACCAAATACCATCCCATAGGCACTCCTGTAGCCTTCCCGCACGCGCTCATGCTTTCCGGCTCCCACATTCTGCGCAGTAAAGGTTGCCACCGCATTACCCGCCGCTATCATCGGTACGATACATATTGATTCGATACGTCCCGCAGCCGTGTATCCTGCCAGCACATCCGAACCGAACCGGTTTATCACAGACTGAACAAGGAGCATCCCTACCGAAACGATAGACTGCTGAAGCATCGTCGGAATCGCCATCTTAACCATATGTGCCAGCATATCCGCATCAAACAGTTTTCTGTCTCCCGCTTTGCAGGCATCATCATCCGGCACTTCATAATCACGCAGCTTTCTGAGCAGAAGCAAAAAGGAAATAACCGCCGCCGTCCCCTGAGCAATGACAGTTGCGACCGCTACTCCTGCAACTCCCATCGAAAATCCTGCCACAAACCAGATATCCAGCCCCACATTCACAACTGATGAAAAAATGAGCAGATACAAGGGCGTTTTTGAATCCCCCAGCGCATTAAACATACTCGCCAGCACGTTATACAGAAACAAAAACGGCAGTCCTACAAAATAAATATTCAGATACTGCTGCGCCATCTCCAAAATATTTTCCGGTGTTTTTAACGCGGTCAATATCATTCCGGAGCCAAAATAACCTGCCGCAGCCAGAAGGATGCCCAGCGCCAAAAACGCCGTCAGAGCCGTTGAGACGGAGGTTTTTAACTCCCGATATCTTTTTGCTCCCAGATACTGGGCTGTAACGACCGCCGAACCGTTTCCTCCGCCAATCGCCAGCATCACAAAAACCGTCGTCAACGCATACGACGCACCCACTGCCGCCAGCGCATCCACGCCTGCAAACTGCCCCACTATCACCGAGTCCGCCATATTGTAAAGCTGCTGGAACAGGTTTCCCAATATCATCGGCGCCGCAAAGAAAAACAGCTTCCTTGCGGGTGCGCCCTCTGTCATATTGCAATCATTCTTTCTTTCTCTTCTCATTCGCCCCGCCCCAATCATATATCATATTTGCTTCAGATCCGTTCTGCGTATATATTTTCTCTGCAAAACGGTAATTCATACGCGATACCGCCTGACTCGTATCAGTAGCAATACCGCTCACCATCGTATTCCAATATACAATCTCATATTCCGTATGAGGATAATAATTTTCCGGATCGTACGCAGGAACATATTCGATGCTGCTCCTCTGGACACCCAGATCCTTCATTTTTTCTCCCAAAACCCTTATCGTTCCTGTGGGAACCGCCAGCCCATCGTCCTCAACAAAGGAAAACTCCCAGTCCTCCCCGGACTTTGAAAATACGATCGCCTCTTTTGTCACAGGCACATAGGTATTTTCTTTCCAGTATTCCATCGTGTCCCCGATAAAGGCATCACGCATCGCCTGATATTTTTCTGAAACGATGAATTCCTTTGCTTTTTCAAATTCCTTCGCTTCAAACGCCTCAAACATCGGTGCGAAATAATCGCTGACCTCCTGCTGCATTTTAAGGCATGCCAAAAGCTGGTCGGCTCCCTGTGTGCCCAGCGCCTGCGCCCGCGTCAAAAGCCCGATATACTGCTCTCTGTTTGAAAGGCTCAGATACACCGTAGAAGCTTCCGGCACGACCATACTTCCCGCCGCCTGCGCATACATTCCATCCTGTTCCGCCATCGAAAGCAGCCTGTCCGCGCTTTCCTGATATGCCGCAAAATCACCGATATTTTCAAGCATTATCCTGCTGCCCTTCTGACTTTCCCAAAATCGTCCGATGCAAGCCAGTAAAATCTCCGGCGTCCGGGCATTATCAGGGTCTTCCTCCAAAACATCGATACATCTGGAAATTTCCTCAATACCGGCTCGTCCCTCATTGAGCGCTTTTACCACATCGTTTAAGACTGTCGCACAGTAATTCTGCAAAAGGACCTCCGAATCTGTCACTTCATAGCCCTTTTTTAATATATCCTCTGCATCTGCTATCCTTCCCTGCGCCATATAGTCGTCTGCCAGCCCCCGATATGCCCGCTCGCTCCCCTCATCAATAGAAAGCGCTGTCTGATATGCTTCTTCCGCCTGCACATAATCCATATTCATCATGTATTCCACTGCCTGATCGAGCTGTTTTCCAAGCTTTGTCTGCGGAAGATTCCAGTAAATAAGAGTGCTTCCTGCCGCCGCTGCCACAACGGCTGGCGCTGCCGCTACATAGATTTTCTGTTTTTCCGCCTTTTTCCTTCTCTTTTTCCGCTTTGCCATCTTCCAAAAACTCCTGTCCTTACCCGCAAACAGCGGCGGACCGCAGATTCTTCCGCATGTCTCGCCGCTTCTTTTCTAATCTATATTGTAGCAATCTTTTTCCGCTTTTGTAAAGCCCCTTTCCCGAAATCAATTCCACAAAAATTCCCCTGAAAACAGGCTGAACGCCATCCCCATGCACAAAAAAGGTCCCAGTGCAAATTTTTTCTTCCTGCCTTTGCCCTTCATGAGCAACACGATACCGTACAACCCCGCCGCAGTCATCGCAATAAAAAACGCTTCCAATACCGCATCCGCCCCCAAAAACAGGCCGCCCGCAGCTAAAAGCTTGATATCCCCTCCGCCGAACGCCCCCTGTTTTATCATGGTAACGATAAGGAGAGGAACACTCACCGCCAGCATCCCTGTAATCCTCTGCCATATACCGGTCTCCGGCATCCACCAGACCGCCGCTATCCCGGTCAGCATTATCCCCGCCGACACGATATCCGGTATCCTTCTCTCCTTTAAGTCAGACCGTGCCGCTGCTGCCAGAAGAAACAAAAATACGAATGTCAAAAAAATACGGTTCAAATTACCTCCTTACATTTTCTCTGTCTCACGGCTCACCACTCCGCTGTATCTCTCTCCATTATACCATCCGCCCATTTCTCTCACAACACAAACCTGACGAATGAAGGAGGATTTGCAAACGGCGCAAGGATGCCCGGCATTCCGGTCCGCTGCCATTTTTCCATAATTTTTCAATTTCTTTGCTGAATCTTTACTCCAAATATATTATACTGTATTGTATATTTCAAAAAACGGTATGACACGGAGGCACTTTCCTTGGAGCAAAACAAGCTGTCCGCTAAAGATATCCTGCTTTTTGCAGGCATTTTTATACTCGCGCTTGCCGCCGGATTTCTGGCGCGCTACGCGCTGCATACGGAAACGCTCATTCCCGCCATTTTTATCCTGGCGGTTTTTCTCATTTCCTTATACACGAACGGCTGGATGCCGGGCGTTATCGCCGCCCTCGCCGGAACTCTCGCCGTTAATTTCGTCTTTACCTTTCCTTATTATAATTTCAATTTTACCATCCCTGAAAATTTCTTCTCGGCGCTCATTATGCTTACCATCTCCATCGCCACGAGCATGCTGACGACCCGCGTCGTCCGTCAGGAAAAGCTGCGCGCCGAAAGCGACCTCGAAAAAATGCGCGCAAACCTTCTTCGCGCCATCTCCCACGACCTGCGCACGCCACTGACGACTATTTACGGCTCCTGCATGGCGGCTGCCGAAAACTATGACCTGCTCTCCAAAAAGCAGCACTTAAAGCTGTTGGACGAAATCAGGGAAGACGCTGAATGGCTTACAGGAATGGTTGAAAACCTGCTCTCCGTCACCCGTATCGATGCGGAGGGTGTCGAACTCATCAAAACCCCAACCGTGCTCGACGAGCTCATCGACTCTGCGGTCATTCGCTTTCACAAGCGTTTTCCCGAGCAGACGGTCATGCTGGAGCTGCCGGACGATTTTGTCAGCATCCCTATGGACGCCATGCTCATTCAGCAGGTGCTGAACAATCTGCTGGAAAACGCAGTTCAGCACGCAAAAGGCATGCGACAGCTTAAATTAAAGGTATTTGTTTTGGGCAACCGGGCGATATTCGAAGTGAGCGACGATGGCTGCGGTATCCCCGGAGAGCTGATGGAACATTTATTTGACGGCTATCTTCCCAGGCACAATGTCCCCGCAGACGGACTGAAAAGCTCTATGGGAATCGGACTGTCTGTCTGCAGCGCCATCGTCCGCGCCCACGGAGGCGATATCTCCGCCCAGAACCGCAAGGAGGGCGGATGCATATTCCGGTTTTCTTTACCGATGGAGGAACAGTTTGAGAAATGAGCAATAATAAATACAAGATACTCATCATAGAGGATGAATCCAAAATCCGAAGTTTTATCTCGGTCATTTTAAAAGCAAACGGCTATAAACCTCTGGCGTGCCGTACCGGCACAGAGGCAGGGCTTATTTTTTCCTCCCATAAACCGGACCTGTGCATTTTGGATCTCGGCCTTCCGGATATGGATGGAACTGAACTCATCAAAAAAATCCGTGCCGTTTCCAACACACCTATCCTTGTCCTGTCTGCCCGTACCGCAGAGACCGACAAGGTGGAAGCTCTCGATTTGGGGGCAAACGACTATATCACAAAGCCCTTTGGCACTGCGGAGCTTTTGGCACGCGTGCGCGCTGCCCTGCGGACGAGCTGCATCGCCGAGCCGGGCGCTCCTCCGGGAAAAAGCTTCCATGTCGCGGATCTTTCCATCGATTATGACAGTCGCCGCGTGACTGTCGCCGGTCAGGACATCCGACTGACCCAGACTGAATACAATATCGTCGCCTTTTTATCCTCCCATGCCGGAAAGGTACTTACCTACAGCGCCATCATCCGGGCAGTCTGGGGATCAGGTGACGACGGCAGCATCAAAAAGCTTCAGGTCAACATGGCGAATATCCGCAAAAAACTCGGTTCCACTCCCGGCGACAACCGTTATATCTCAAACGAACTTGGTGTCGGCTACCGGATGTACAATGAAGATTCCTAAAGGAGATTACCGTTATGCAACTTTTTAATCTGGTGAAACGCCAGTCCCCCGCACGTATCATTACGCTGGGATTTTTGCTCGTCATCCTGATAGGCTCTCTGCTTTTGATGCTGCCCTGCAGCGTCAAAGACGGCGTTTCGGTCAGCTACATCGATGCGCTCTATACCTCAACGAGCGCGGTCTGCGTTACCGGTCTGATTGCCGTGGATACCGGAGATACCTTTACCCCTCTGGGCCAGTTTTTTCTTGCGATGCTCATTCAGATCGGCGGACTGGGCGTTACCTCCATCGGCGTCGGCATCATGATAGCGATACGCCAGCGCGTGGACTTAAAAGGACGCCGCCTCATCCGCGAAGCCATGAACGTGGATTCCGGCAAAGGGCTTGTCCGCTTTGTAAAAGCGATTTTTTTAACGACCATAACCTTTGAGCTGGTCGGCGCGGTTTTAAGCTTTCCCGTATTCGCCCGCGATTTTCCGCTGCCAAAGGCGCTCGGCATCAGCCTGTTCCACTCTGTTGCGGCGTTTAACAACTCCGGCTTCGACAATCTGGGCGGCGGCACGAGCCTTATCCCGTATCAGAACAATGTCCTTTTAAACCTTGTCACCTGCATGCTCATCTTTTTCGGAGGCATCGGCTTTCTTGTCATCCGTGAGCTGTTTTTGAAACGCTTTTGCTGGAAAAAGCTTTCCATGCATGCAAAGGTTGTCCTGAGCACGAGCGCGGTCCTGCTCCTCGCCGGAACGGTCCTCTTAAAATGCACCGAAGACGTCACATGGCTCGGCGCCTTTTTCAACAGCGTATCCGCAAGGACTGCAGGCTTTTCCACCTACGCGCTGGGCGACTTTTCCAATGCCGGACTGCTCGTCATGACGGTCCTTATGTTCATCGGCGCATCCCCCGGCTCTACCGGCGGCGGCATCAAAACGAGCACCTTTTTTGCGCTCCTGGTAGGCATTCATTCCGCCGCCACCAACCATTCCGAGAAAGCATTTAAAAACTCTCTCCCCAAGGATGCGTTCCGCAAGGCAGCTGTTATCACAACGCTGGCGCTTTTTATCGTCATCACAGCCACTTATCTTCTTGTGGTCTTTGAACCTGGACTTTCTCTGCGCGACGCCCTCTTTGAGATGACAAGCGCTTTCGGCACCGTCGGACTTTCCACCGGCATCACCGCCGGGCTGAGCGTAAAAAGCAAGCTTTTATCCATCCTCGTCATGTTCATCGGCCGCCTCGGACCTTTGACCATCGCTTCTTTGTGGCACTTTACGCTGGGCGAACGCGTCCGCTACCCGGAAGGAAATATTTCTATCGGTTAAATATCAAAAATAAAGGAGAATCATCATGTTTGGAAAAAGAAAGAAAAGTACGACCGCATACGGAATCGTCGGTCTGGGGCGCTTTGGCGAAGCCCTGGCCCGCGAGCTCGCAAAATCCGGAGCTGAACTGCTCGTCATAGACCGCGACGAAGAACGGGTACGGGAAATGCGCGAACTTACTGAAAATGCCCTCGTTGTCAATACGCTCGACAAAAAAACGCTGGCAGAGACAGGTATCCAGAACTGTGATATCGCCATCGTCTGCATCGGCGAGCATATGGAATCTTCCATCCTGACAACCTTAAACCTGGTCAGTCTTGGCATCCCTTCTGTCATCTCCAAAGCTACCAGCCCGGAACACGGAGAGATTCTGACCCGCCTTGGCGCAGAAGTCGTGTATCCCGAACGCGATATGGCGGAACGCCTTGCCAACCGCCTTGTGAACAACAGCGTTCTGGACTTTATCCAGCTGAGCGAAAAAATCAATATTTCCAAGCTCCTTACTCCCGACGCTCTGATTGGCAGGACCGTTCAGGAGGTGGGTCTGCGCTCCCATTTCAATTTAAACATCATCGCTATCCAAAATGGTGCCGATGTTTTAGAGCATGTCGTCCCCACTTATCGTTTTCAGACCGGAGATATTCTCATTGTTTCCGGCAACAAGGAAGGCATTCAGCGTTTTTCCGAATGGGCTAACCGATAAAAGCAAAAACGGAGGTTTTTCATGGATTTATCATTTCAGTATTTCTGGGGGCAGGTATCGTCCAATCCGCTCCTGCTTCTTGCAGTTCTCCTGACGATGGGCGTTATTTTGGTAAACGGCTGGACAGACGCTCCAAATGCCATCGCCACCTGCGTTGTAACCCGCTGTATGTCGGCGCGCGCCGCCATTTTGATGGCTGCCGTCTTCAATTTTCTTGGCGTTTTCCTGATGAGCATGTTTAACGCCACTGTTGCTGAGACGATCACCCAGATGGTAGATTTCGGCAATGATTCCCATCAGGCTATCGTTGCCCTGTCCGCAGCGCTTTTTGCCATCGTACTCTGGGCGGTTCTTGCATGGGTATTCGGTATTCCCACCAGCGAAAGCCATGCCCTCATTGCAGGCTTGACCGGGTCTGCCATCGCTCTGCACGGCAGCCTTTCGGGAGTCAACGGTTCCGAATGGGTCAAGGTCATCTATGGCCTTGTCATTTCTGTCGTTTTAGGCTTTGGAATGGGTTGGATCGTCTGCAAGCTTGTTACGCTGCTCTTTCGGGCTGCCGACCGCCGAAAGACAAATTCCTTTTTTACCGGAGCGCAGATATTCGGCGCAGCCTGCATGTCATTCATGCACGGCGCGCAGGATGGCCAGAAATTTATGGGCGTTATCCTCCTGAGCCTTCTTCTGGCAAACGGACAGTCCACCTCTGTCTCCGTTGAAATGCCGATATGGCTCATGCTTCTGTGTTCCGTTGTCATGGGACTCGGCACATCCATCGGCGGTAAAAAGATAATCAAATCCGTTGGCATGGATATGGTAAAACTCGAAAAATATCAGGGATTTTCCGCAGATATCGCAGCTTCGCTCTGTCTGCTGTTTTCATCCGTATTCGGAATCCCCGTATCGACCACCCATGCAAAAACAACGGCTATCATGGGTGTCGGCGCCGTAAAGCGCATTTCCGCCATCAATTTTTCCGTTGTCAAGGAGATGGGTATGACGTGGATACTGACCTTCCCCGGCTGCGGACTTATCGGTTTTATCATGACAAAACTGTTCATGGCTATTTTTTAACATCAGAAAGGATGACCCATTATGACAAACAAAGCAGACCGTTTTTTTTATGAAAATCTTATAGAAAGCGCAGAATGTTCCTGCCGCGCGGCAGACTTTCTCGTGAAATGCCTGAGTGAATACAGCTCCTCTGCCATCCGCACCATGCTGGATACCATGCACGAGCTGGAGCATGAGGGCGATACGAAAAAGCACGAAATGACAGACGCGCTCGCACGCGCCTTCGTTACCCCCATCGACCGTGAGGATCTTGCCCTCATCAGTCAGAATATAGATGATGTTACAGACATCATTGAAGAGATACTGCAGCGTTTTTACATGGATGAGCTTCCCTGTGTTACCGATGACGGCATCCATTTTGCCAAAAAACTTTCCGAAGGCTGCTCCCTGATGAGAGATATGCTCCGCGAGCTCCCCAATTTCAAAAGACCTGCAAAACTGCAGGAGATGCTCATCAGCATCAATAATCTGGAAGAGGAATGCGACGTCATCTATCTGGAAGCCACCAAGAAAATACGCCACACTTCCTCCGACGTTCTGGAGATCATCGCATGGCGCAAGATTTACGACATCATGGAAAGCTGCGCCGATGCCTGCGAACACGTCGCAGACTGTGTCGGCACCATCATCATGAAAAATACCTGACCGCCTTTCACAGGCGGTGACGAAGCCGGAGTTTATCTGCTATCAGCGCGATAAACTCCGAATTTGTAGGCTTCCCTTTTCCCGTATTGATCGTGTATCCAAACAGGGCGTCCAGCGTTTCCATCCTCCCCCTGTTCCATGCCACCTCTATCGCGTGACGGATGGCGCGTTCCACACGGCTGGGCGTCGTCTGATACTTTTTGGCTATTGTCGGATACAATGTCTTTGTGATAGAGCCAAGCATATCCATATCGTTAACCGACATCTGTATTGCCTCCCTCAAATACTGATATCCCTTGATGTGAGCAGGAACTCCTATCTCATGTATCATCTCCGTGACATCCTTTTCCAGGTCATAACTGCCTGCTTCCTCTTTTCCTGTCACTTTCTCAGCTGCAAGCTCGCTTCCCTCACTGTCTGCCGCCGGAACCGTTATCATAATCTGAAACTCTCTATTGTTTTTCATCAAATCCGTCAGGATCTGCACCACTCTTTCGCCTTCTCTTCCTGCTGCCATTGTAAGCTGTTCCATTTTTATACCCGTCCTCTCTGTTTGTCGAAATTTCCCTTTCGCACGCTCATTATAGGCTCATATTGGGAATTTCTGCAAGAAATCGTCATCGTGAAAAAACGGGAAAAATCGAGAAAATCCGAGAAACACGGGCACTATTTGTCCCGAAAAATCTCGGATTTTCTCGAAATATTACGAATTTTACCGAAAAGTTCCGCCTTGGTCAGCCTTTATCTCATCACGCGATGCCGTCCGCTATCGCCCTGTTGCAGTACCGGACAGCTTTCTCTTTTTTTCATCCGCAGTATAAACTATTCAGCAACTGTATTGTCAACACTTTATTTTTATCCTCTGCTCCAACACTCCCAGATGGCTGTACCATTACATATAAGGGTCTCTATTTGCGCTACCAATGTTGAATTTCACTCACATGGCAGTTATAATAGTTCATGCAGGTTGACCATAGGAGAAACAGAATGGAAAATGATTTTACTTTGGAAAAAGCCCGATTTATTGAAAACTACAATCTTGCCAGACCCATTATGACAATTTTAGGCGACGAAGTACGGCAGGAAATCTTATTATCCCTCATCGAATCCGGAGGAATGGGCGGTATCAGGGTTGGAGATATCCAAAAGAAAAGCCATGTTTCCCGATCGGCAGTATCCCATCATCTTAAGGTATTGTTAGATGCCGGCATTATCTGCATGCGTCGGGAGGGAACAAAAAATTATTACTACATTGACTTTAATGCCTCGACTGTGAAACCGGTCATTTTATTTTGGCAGCAGGTAGAACCTATGTTGAAGCGTTGTATTGAAGAAAGGGAAAGGCGGTCATAAACATGAACGTATACGCTATCTATTTCAGCCCCACAGGCAGCACAGAAAAAATCGTAAAAGAAATTGCAGATGAATTTGGAGACTATCAGGAATTTGATTTAAGCAGACGGGAAAATGATTTTCATCCGTCATTCTCTCAGGATGACCTTTGCATTATCGGCGTTCCCTCCTACGGCGGCAGAGTCCCTTCCGTTGCACTGAAACGGATGAGCGGATTGCTTGGCAACAATGCCAAAGCTGTTTTAGTCGTATCTTATGGCAACAGGGCCTATGACGATACATTCAGAGAGCTTGCAGATTTTGCTGAAAAGAAAAATTTCCGCTGTGTTGCAGCTATTGCGGCGGTTGCAGAACATTCCATTATGCACCAGTTTGCAACAGGACGTCCGGATGAAAACGATCAAAAGGAGCTAGCACAGTTTGCAGAAAAGATACTGGACAAAATAAAAAATGAAACAGCCTGTGAAAAATTAGACGTACCGGGCAATTTCCCCTATCGGGAATATAATGGCGTTCCCTTAAAACCGAAAGCAGGAGGAAAATGCACTGGCTGCGGCCTTTGTGCGAAGCTGTGTCCGGTCGGGGCTATCTCGCTGGATGACCCTAAAAAGACAGACAAAAACCTGTGCATATCCTGCATGAGATGTATCAGCGTCTGTCCAAATAACGGCCGAAAAGTCAATTCTCTTATGGTAAAAGTCGCATCCAAGAAAATGGAAGCGGCTTGTGCAGACAGAAAGAAAAACGAACTCTTTATTTCATAATGATATCACGATAAAATGCCCTGAAGCAGCCTGCTGTTTGCTGACTTCGAGGGCATTTTTATCTATCCGCTTTTATACCCGGCTGGGATTTTTCAGATTCAATCCTGTCTTCTGGAAAGCAGAACAACGGTCTCTATCCCCGTTGTGAACGGGAACTGGTCCACCGGCACGCACCGCACCGCTTCATACCCGTTCTCAATGAAGATCTCCAGGTCGCGCGCAAGGCTTGTGGGCTTGCAGGAAATATATACCAGACGTTCCACTCCATAGGAGATTATCCTTGAAAGCGCCTTCGGATGCACCCCGTCCCTGGGAGGGTCCAGAATGATGAAATCCGGTTTTTCTTCAATCTCATCCAATACCTTCAGAACATCCCCTGCAATAAATTCACAGTTTTCAAGTCCGTTCTGCCTTGCATTTTCCCGTGCCGCTTCCACCGCTTCTTCTACGATCTCTACACCTATCACCTTCTTGGCCACCGGAGCCATCAGCTGTGCGATAGTCCCCGTACCGCTGTAAAGGTCATATACGATGCTGGAAGGCTCTTCTTCTCCTTCGCACAGGCTTCCCACATACTCCCGCGCCGTTTCATAGAGCACCTCTGCGCCCTTTGTATTGGTCTGGAAAAACGAAAATGTGGAAATTCTGAATTTCAGTCCCAGCAGCTCTTCATAAAAGAAATCCTGTCCGTACAATATCTCCATCCGGTCGCTCTTGATCGCATCCGCCAGAGAATCGTTCACAATATGCAGGATTCCCGCTATTTTTCCGTTTAACGGAAGGGCAAGCAGCTCTTCTTTCCATGCCGCAAGCTCCGGCCCCTCCTGTCCTGTCGTCACAAGCGCGACTAAAATCTCGCCCGTATAAGACGCCCTGCGCACAAGCAGATGCCTGAGATATCCCTCGTGGGTAAACCGGTGATAAAAGGGAGTATTCTTCTTTTCAAAATAGGTGAGTGTTGCTGTCAGAATACGACTGTAATCCTCGTCCACGATACGGCAGCCATCCACCGTCACAATATCGTAAAAGCTGCCCTTTTTGTGCATTCCAAGCGCCAGTGGACCATTCTTGACCTCGTCTCCGAATGTAAATTCCATCTTATTGCGGTATCCGTAACAGACCGGACTTGCTTTTATCGGCTCTATCTTACATACATTCTCCTGCTTTGCCAATACCGGCTCCAAAAGCCTGTGTACCTGCTGTTCTTTTATCTTCAGGCTTTCTTCATAAGGCATGGACATGTAACTGCAGCCGCCGCAGCTTCCAAAATAGCGACAGCCGCCATTCTCTTCATCCATCGTCTCTTCCGGCGCTTTTGACAATATCTCTTTCAGACGCCCTTCCCCTTTGCCCTTACGGACCTTCGTTACCGCAAAAGAAACCCTCTGCCCCGGCAGAGCGCCCTTGACTTCGCAGTATTCCGCCGTCTCCAATACTGTCTCTTCGCCTTCCAAAGGCTCCAGACGTACCATCGCACGGTTCGGGAATCTTACCTCTTCCACAATTCCTGTCCTTATCTGTCCTTTTTTCACAAACTTCCTCCTCATCTCAAACGCATCGCATCCCGTCATCAAACACAAAACGGGATACCCTGACCGGTCGGGAAACAGCTTATCCCAACATCAGAGCATCCCGTCTTTTCCGTCCCTCCCTTAAAAGCAAGGAGGTCAGCGCTTCCTGTCAGGGCAGCCTTTACTCTGCGTCCTCTGTTTTATTTTCAGCGGGCACTGCTTCTTCTGCAGGCTCTTCATCCATATCCTCATCTTCAAAATCATCATCGAAATCATCGTCAAAATCTTCCAGATAATTCGGCGTCAGATAACGATAAACCGCATATGCAATGGCTGCAACAGCCGCTACTGCACCTATCGCCGCAAGGATCCAAAACAGACAATTTTTCTTATCCTCTTTTTTCTTCTCGATCTCACTGTGCTTGATAACATCTAAAATCTCATCCAGTCTTGCCATACTTAAAACCTTCCTTTCTGATATTCATTTTCCGCCTCAAACGGCGAAAATCTCCCCTTTTCGTTATTCTTATCATACCACCAATCATCGTATTTTACTATAAAAACCACGAATTTTATAATTTTTTCAGTTTTGCAAAAGCCGCGTACATGACCTTCTGTCCTGCGCCGTCAAACTCCACCGTCACCTGATAATCCCTCGGTCCGTCCACGATATTTTTTACCGTCCCGTCTCCGTATTTCATATGGCGTACTCTGTCGCCCACACCATATTCCAGACCCGACGCCTTCGCCGTCCCCTTTGATATCCCGGCTGCGTTCAGACTTCCCAGCCCCTGTGCAATAAAGGGTTTTCGATCCTCCGAAGTCTTTTTCGGCTTTACGACCGCCTTGGGTTTTGCATAACCGGTAAAAGAGCCAGCGCTTCCAAAATTTCCCCATCCGCTCTCTTTTTCCGTATCCTTTGCCGGCTTTTTATCCACATAACCTGAAAATCCGGAAAAACCGCCGGTCTGTCGCGCTTTCTCCTTCGTTCCATAAGAAGGACCTCCAAAGCCCGAGAAGCCCGAAAACCCGGAAAAGCCGCTGAAATCCTCTTTTTCCGATCCAAACGAAAACTTCTTTGTCCCTGAAACCTTTCCGTCCATCAGGTCTGCCGGTATCTCCTTTACAAAACGGCTCACCGGATTGTACTGCGTCTCACCCCGTATCATCCTCTGGCGCGCGCAGGTGATAGTCAGCTCTTCCTTTGCCCGGGTTATCCCCACATATGCCAGACGCCGCTCTTCCTCGATGGCTGTCGGGTCTTCGTCCATGATGCTCATATAGCTGGGGAATATCCCGTCCTCCATCCCCGCAAGATAAACGACCGGGAATTCCAGACCCTTCGCCGAATGCAGCGTCATCAGGAGCACCTTGTTATTGTCCGACTCCACGCCGTCGATGTCCGCCACCAGCGCGACCTCCTGCAAAAAGCTGCTCAGCGTCGCATCCTCGTGCGCCGCCTCAAAAGCGACGACCTTGCTGACAAGCTCGTTGATATTGGCTATCCTGTCCTCCGCATCCTCGTCATCCGATTCCTGGAGCTCCTTTACATAGCCCGTTGCTTCTATAATATCATCCAAAAGCTGCTTTAACGTATAGTATTCCAGCTTTGCCCGCAGCGACTGTATCAGCGTCACAAAGGGCGAGAGCTTTGACGCTGCCCTGCCCAGCCCCGGTATCTGGTCTGCCTGACGCAGCGCATCATAAAAGCTGATACCCGTTTCATCCGCATACTGCTGTACCCTGCTCACCGTCGTCGCACCGATCCCCCTCTTCGGCACATTGATTATCCGGCGCACCTGCAGATCATCCTGACCGTTGTCCACCGTCTTCAAATAAGCGAGCATATCCTTTATTTCCCGGCGGGCATAGAAATTTACGCCGCCGACCACATCATAGGGAATGCCTTCCACGATAAAACGTTCTTCCAAAAGACGCGCCTGGGCATTTGTCCTGTAGAGCACTGCACAGTCTTTATAATCGGCTGTCCGCGCCCGCTTTTTGCGACAGACATCGTCTGCGATAAATTCAGCCTCCTCATATGCGGTATCAAACTGCTTGAAATGTATCAGGCTCCCTTTACCCTTCTCCGTCCAGAGCGCCTTTATCTTACGTTCCACATTGTTGCGAATGACCTCATTCGCAGCATCCAGTATCGTCTGCGTCGAGCGATAGTTCTGCTCCAGCTTGATGACCGCCGCCTCCGGAAATACCTTTTCATAATCCAGAATATTGTTAATATTGGCCCCCCGGAACTTATATATCGACTGGTCGTCATCGCCAACTACACAAAGGTTCCGGTATTTATCCGCCAGTATCCGGATAAGCTGAAACTGGGCTGTATTTGTATCCTGATACTCGTCTACCATGATATAGCGGAACCGTTCCTGATAATAATCCAGCACATCCGGGCACGTCCTGAACAGCTCTACCGTCTTTACGATCAAATCATCAAAATCCAGCGCATTATTCTTTTTCAGGGCAGCCTGATATTCCTGATACACTGCCGCTATCTTCTGCTTTGAAAAATCCCCCATCGCATTCAGCGCATACTCTGTCGGCGATATCAGCTCGTCCTTCGCCGAAGAGATGGCGGACATCAGCGTCCTTTCTTTATATTGCTTTGTGTCTATCTGAAGTTTTTTACATACTTCTTTGATGATATTTTTACTGTCGTCCGTATCATAAATGGTAAAATTCGTATCGTACCCTATCCTGTCAATATAGCGTCTTAAAATCCGTACGCACGTTGAATGAAAGGTGGAAACCCAGACTGCTTCCGCTCCGTGCCCTATCAGGTCATCCACACGCTCCCTCATCTCCCCTGCCGCCTTATTTGTGAATGTAATGGCAAGGATATTCCAGGGCTGCACCCCTTCATGTTCTATCAGATAGGAAATCCTGTGCGTCAGCACTCTCGTCTTTCCGCTCCCTGCGCCTGCAAGTATCAGCACCGGCCCTTTCGTCTTAAATACCGCTTCTCTCTGTCTGTCATTTAAGGTATCGTAAATGCTCATAATCCCTCTCTTACAAAAACTGTAACGAGCTGTCTCATTCCTCGTTACCTGAATCCATTCCATGTGTCGTGCCGTTACTGTTCACCGGCTTGCCAGCGAACAATATCTTCGCGGGCCTATTGAAAATTTTACCGGGTAAAAGAGGCCCGCTCACCCCTGAATCATGTTTTCACGTCTCAAACGGCGAGCGTTTGAGGCTGGTGTGCACAGTAACGTCATGTCCTCAATTCTATCAGATTTTAAAGCCTTGCACAAGGGAGGTTCTAGCGATTTCAGACAGTTCACAACAGTTCGATAAATAATATATCTCCTCTCTTTACTTTCAAACTTTAGTATGTTAAAATGCTGATATGTGAGGACAGAGAATGTCCGTTTATTTTTGTAAAGGGGTAATTTCGGATGAACAAAAAAATCAAGACAGAAGCGGTAGATCATCTATTTGAAGCAATTCTGAGTCTGGAAAACAAAGAGGAATGTTATGCCTTTTTTGAAGACCTGTGTACTGTAAACGAGTTGCTTTCACTTTCTCAGCGTTTCGAGGTGGCTGCAATGCTCAAGGAAGGTAAAACCTACCTGGATATCGCCGAAAAAACAGGTGCTTCCACCGCAACGATCAGCCGCGTCAACCGTTCCTTAAATTACGGCAGCGATGGTTATGACCTTGTATTCGGCAGAATCATCAAAGACGAGTGACAGGATTTTCGCTCAGGCGCTCCTGACCGGCATCAAACGGTGTGCTGGAGGGGTACAAGCCGTTTGATGATCCCAGCGCCGGCGGACAGCTTTTATACTGGCTGTCTGCCGGCGCTGTTTTATTACTTCTCCACCGCTTTTTTTGCAAACTTTGTATCTACCAGTTTTTCATAAGGAACCCTTTCCTTTAATTCTCCGCCCTCTTCCAGAATATCCTGAAGCAGAACAAAAGCATTTTCTTCAAAAATAAGGTTTTCTTTCCATGTATCCTGCTCATAATAACGCTTTACGATTGCTGTCAGCGTTCCCATGTCCGTTTCCTTAAACTGCGGCGCTATCGCATCGGCTATTTCCTCCGGGCTGTGCTGTGCCACATAGTCCATGCCCTTCTGCAGAGCATTTACGAACGCCTGTATCACATCGGGATGCTTTTCGATATAGCTCTTTTTCGCAGAAAAAGCCGTATAGGGCACATATCCGGAATCCTCCCCCAAAGATGCGACCACATAGCCGTCTCCTTTTTTCTCCAGCGCCGTCGCATGCGGCTCGAATTCTATCGTAAATTCTCCCTGTCCGCCGGAAAATGCCGCTGCCGTCGAACCAAAATCAATGCTCTGATCTATCAAAACATCTTTTTCCGGTTCTAAGCCGTGCTGTTTTAAAATATATTCAAATACAAGTTCAGGCATTCCGCCTGCACGCCCGCCGAGCACCTTTTTGCCGGAAAGCATCTCCCACTTAAAATCTTCTATCGGCTCTCTCGAAACAAGAAAATTGCCCGCCCGCTGCGTCAACTGTGCAAAATTGACCGCATAATCCTCATTTCCACCGAGATATGTGTAGACTGTCGACTCCGATCCCATAAAGCCGATATCCGCCTCCCCGGACAAAAGGGCGGTCATCGTTTTGTCGGCTCCAAATCCTGTTATGAGCGTCACATCAAGTCCCTCATCCTCAAAATACCCCTTTTCCACTGCGACATACATCGGCGCATAAAAAATCGAATGAGCCACCTCGTTTAACGTTACCTTCACCGCATCCCCCGACGCTCCTCCGGCTTTTTCACCTGTACATCCTGCCAGTCCCGTCACGACCAGGGTCAGCGCCATTACGGCTCCCAAAAGTTTTTTTTTCATATCATACTCCAGAATATAGCGTTGCTATATCTTATGCACCGCTTCTTTTTTTGTGAGCAGACGCTGCCTGTAAACTGCTGCCTTCCTGTGACAGTTCAGCCCTTCGGCAGCGCCCGGCGCTATACAGTCTGTGACAGGCAGAGCTGAACTGTCAGGCTTTCTTATATCTTTTCGCCAATTCAGCCTTGTCATCTGGTTTTCAATACTATATACTATAGATTGACAGCCGGAAACTGTCCGGCATACCGAAAGGAGAGCCTCTATGACACTGGAAACAAAGGACCTGCTGCAAAGCATTCTGGACAGTCTCGACCGGATAGAATATATCCGCCCTGACGATATCCCTGATATAGAACTGTACATGGATCAGGTAACGACCCTCATGGATTCCCGTCTCAGAGAATCTACCCGGAATCCCCGCACGGATAAGATACTTACCAAGACCATGATAAATAATTATGCCAAAAATGACCTGCTCCCGCCTCCTGTTAAAAAGAAATATTCGCGGGAACACATCCTTTTGCTCATCTTTATTTACTATTATAAGGGGATTTTGTCCATCAGCGATATCCAGACCGTTTTAAAGCCTGTAACAGACTCCTTTTTTGGAAAAGAGGACGGATTTAAACTGGAAGACGTCTATAATGAGGTATTCGGGCTTGAAAAGGAAGAAGTAGACTTTTTAAAACAGGATGTGATACGAAAGTACGATAAAGCTCAGACAACTTTTCAGGATGCGCCTGAAAAGGATAAGGATTTTCTCCGCACCTTTTCCTTTATCTGCATGCTCAGTTTCGATGTTTATGTTAAAAAGCTGCTCATCGAAAAGCTGATAGACACCTGCTCCCCCTCTGCCGAAACAACCGAACGCCATACCAGGCATACAAAGCCCGAAAAAAATGTGTAGGAGAAATATAATTTAGTCTTGATTCTTGCTGATAAAGTGATAAAATAAATTTTATCAGTAAGCGGAAGCATAGCTCAGCCGGGATGAGCGTTCGCCTCACACGCGAAAGGTCAGGGGTTCGAGCCCCCTTGCTTCCAGTCATACTTCCTGTTTCCTTCAGAAATTTCGGGCTCGTAGCTTAGCTGGGAAAGCGCTGCGTTCGCAACGCAGAGACCGTGGGTTCGAATCCCATCGGGTCCACTTTTATCAAGAGAAAGCAAAAAGGTAATCAGACATTATATCTGATTACCTTTTTACTTTTAATAAGCTATTTCATGAAGCCTGCGGCATCCGGCCTTGTACTTCCCCATGCCGCCTAACCATTCAGCGAAGAAGCCTCTGGATATCGTTAAACAGTACGAGTACCATTACAACCATCAGCACGACAAAACCCGCAAAATGAACCATTCCTTCTTTTTCAGGCGAAACAGGCTTTCCCCGTATCACCTCTATCAGCAAAAATACAAATCTCCCGCCGTCCAGCGCCGGAAGCGGCAAAAGGTTCATCACGCCAAGACTGACCGAAAGCAGCATTGCCAGATTGACCATATTCATAAATACGAGCACCGGTCCGCCCGGAGCAGATGCTTCTCTGACCTCATCCACTATCTGTGCCATGCCGACAGGACCTGCGATATCGTCCTTCGTCAGCTTTCCCTGAACGAAAGCCTTTACGCTTGTTACGGAATTTTTAATGGAAAACCGGAGCTGATACCAGCCATATCGGAACAGGTCGAAGCCCTTTGCCTCGTCGTAAAGAGCATAATTTTCAAAGCCGACCAGATAACGCCCCAGCGCTTCATCATATTGAGGTGTCAGAACCGTTTCATATCTTTTCCCATCGCGCTCATATGCCACTTTCACAGGACTTCCAGCACGGTTTAATGCCATTTCCAGGGAAATTTCACGCGCCAGGCTTATCTTACTGTTAAAACGGACTATCTTATCGCCCGCCTGCATCCCAGCCGCTTCCGCCGCAGATCCTGCTGTCACGCCGCCCAGCACAGGGATATCCGCCCCTGCATAACCGGCAACCATAATCGCAAATACGAACGCCAGCAAAAAATTAAACACGGGGCCTGCAAGCACAGTACCTATCCGCGCCCATACGGATGCATTCTGAAAATTACCGGGATCACTCCCTGCATCCGCACTCTCCAGACCATCCTCTCCTTCAAAAATACACGCACCGCCCAGAGGAAACGCCCGGAGCACATATTCTGTTTCACCCTTTTTAAAGCCGGCGATCTTAGGTCCCATTCCTATCGCGAATTCATTGACTCTGATGCCGTTCACCTTCGCTATCAGAAAATGGCCGAACTCATGCCCCATAACGATTATAAAAAATATCAATAAAAAAATCAGAATTGTTCCGATCAAAGTTTCATCTCCCGCTCTATCAGTTCATAGGTCTGACGCTCTGTTGCCAGAATCTCTTCCAGATCAGGATGTTCGATGATCTTATGAGCGTCCATCGCCATCTCCAGAATATCCGGAATCTGTGCAAAACGTATCTTTTCCGCAAGAAGGAGCTTTACCGCCATCTCATTTGCCGCATTGAAAACGGTCGGCATACTCCCGCCCTCGCGCGCCGCCCGATACGCCAGCGCAAGCCCCGGGAAGGTTTCCATGTCCGGTGCTTCAAAGGTAAGCTGCCCGATAGAAAACAGATCCATAAAAGGCGCGTTCATCGGACGTCTCTCCGGATACAAAAGCGCATACTGGATAGGCAGCTTCATATCCGGAAGACCCAGCTGCGCTATCACCGCGCCGTCCTCATATTCTACTGCGGAATGCACGATACTCTGCGGATGCACGACCACCTGTATCTTCTCCAGAGGAATATCAAACAGCCACTTTGCCTCCATTACCTCCAGTCCTTTATTTACAAGAGATGCAGAATCTATCGTCACCTTTTTGCCCATCGACCAGTTAGGATGCTTTAACGCATCCGCAAGCGTCATATTTTCCAGCTCCGCCTTTTTTTTGCCTCGGAAAGGTCCTCCTGAGGCAGTCAGCAACAGCTTGTGTACCCGATTGCTTCCCGCTCCCTGCAGGGACTGAAAAATAGCGGAATGCTCACTGTCCACAGGCAGGATGGAAACTCCCATTTTTTCTGCCAACGGCATGATAAGATGCCCCGCCGTCACAAGCGTTTCCTTGTTTGCAAGGGCTATCGTCTTTTTGCTCTCTATCGCCGCAATGGTCGGCCGGATGCCTATCATGCCGACTACCGCCGTCACTACGATATCGCTCTCCTTCATAGAGGCTATCTCCAGCAGTCCTTCCATACCGCTGACTATCTTTACCGGAAGGTCGGAGACTCTCTGTCGAAGCTCTTTTGCCGCATCTTCACTCCACATCCCTGCTATCAGCGGATGAAATTCCCGAATCTGAGCCTCCATCAGCTCCACATTCTGTCCTGCCGCCAGCGCCACCGCCTGAATGTCTCCGTTATCCCGGATGATTTCCAGCGTCTGCGTCCCGATAGAACCTGTAGACCCTAAAATCGCAACCTTTTTCATATATCCCTCTCATTCCGCGCACACTGCCGTTTCCGTCCGCTGCGCTGATGAAATCTTTTTAATGTGCCGCTCCCAGCAAAAGCACTGACAGATAATAAATGACCGGAGCTGTAAAAAGCACGCTGTCAAACCGGTCCATAATGCCTCCATGACCCGGTATCAGCTTTCCATAATCCTTTATCTGATGGTCACGCTTTATCGCGGAAGCCGCCAGATCACCCACCTGAGATATCACCGCGCCTGCAGCCCCTATCACGGCAACAACCCACACTGTCTCCGGCTTCTGCGTGATCGGAAGCAATAAAAGCCATGCAAATAACGCGCCGACGACAGCCGATCCGACAACTCCGCCGATTGAGCCCTCTATCGATTTTTTCGGACTCAAAACAGGCGCCAGCTTATGCTTCCCGAAAGCCATTCCCGTCACATACGCACACGTATCGCATATCCATGAGCTTATGAATATCATCCATACCAGATAGACGCCCCACGTCAATTCCCTTGTCAGATAAAGAAATGAAAAAAGCACTCCCGGATAAAACGCACAAAAGAATACCGTCATCACCTGATTCGCATGGTATTTGGGAAAGCGGAATACATAAACAAACATACACGCCAGAAACATCAGCACGACTGCCCCCATGCCCCAGAGCATATTTTTTGTGAGTATCATCACCGCGCCAAATAAAACAATTCCGATATCTCCGGCTGCTATCAGCGCCTTTGCTTCTCCCTTTTCATCCACATGGCAGGCCTTTGTCAGCTCATGAAATGCGATCAGTGAAAGTACCATACACACGATACCCAGCACAGGTCCGCCCAGAATAAGAAATATCAGCGCCAGCACAACGAGTACTGCGCTGCTGGCAAGTCTTTTCCAGAACATCCCTACTACTCCTCCTTTACGAGACCGTATCTTCTGTCCCTATGATTATATGCCTCTACGGCTTTTTCTAATTCTTCTTTTGAAAAATCCGGCCATGCCACAGACGTAAAATAAAATTCTGTATACGCCAGCTGCCATAACAGGAAATTGGAAATCCTCTGTTCCCCGCAAGTGCGTATCAAAAGGTCTGGCTCAGGGATTCCCGCTGTATCCAGAGTATCGCTTATCACATCCTCTGTTATCTGTTCCGGCCACAGACGTCCCTCACGCACCTCTTCCGCAAGTTTCATCACTGCGCGCCTTATTTCATCCCTGCCGCCGTAATTGAGTGCTATCTGAAAGTGCAGACCAGTGTTATCCTTTGTAGATTCCTCCAGCTCCTCTATCCGCTTGCGGATATCCTCATCCAGACGGCTTTTATCACCTATCACACGCACACACATATTGTTTTTTGCTGCTTTTTTCAGACAGGTTTTCATATAATTTCTCAGAAGCGTCATGAGCGCCTCTACCTCATCCGCCGGACGGTTCCAGTTCTCCGTTGAAAAAGCATATACCGTCAGATAGTGTATCCCCATCCGCCATGCTTCCTCACATATTTTCTCAACGGTCTTTGCTCCCTGCACATGACCGTAATTCCTCGGCATTCCTTTTGCCTTTGCCCAGCGCCCGTTGCCATCTAAAATGATAGCCACATGATTCGGGATATTCATCATTTCCTCCCATTCCGCCGCTTACGCGGCCAATTATTTTTAAGACGGTGCACCCTTTGGAAAAAGGAGGCAAACATGCCTCCTTCCCTGTCTTACACCGTCATGATCTCTTTGGATTTTACTTCTATCAGGCTGTCAACTTCCTTGATATATTTGTCGGTAAGCTTCTGCAGCTTATCCTCAAGCTCCTTTATTTCATCCTCAGAAACGTCCTCTTTTGCCAGCTTCTTAAAGAAATCGTTACCTTCACGACGCACGTTGCGGATTGCAACCTTTGCATCCTCGCCCTTCTTCTTGACATCCTTTACAAGGGCTTTACGCCGTTCCTCTGTTACTTCCGGAAATACCAGACGTATCACATTGCCGTCGTTAGAAGGAGTAATGCCGAGATCCGACATCATGATAGCCTTCTCGATTTCTTTTATCAAAGATTTCTCCCAGGGAGCTATCTGTATCAGCCTGGGTTCGGGAACCGTCACATTGCCGACCTGCTGCAAAGGAGTGGGCGTGCCGTAATATTCCACGCGTATCCTGTCCAGAACATGGGGATTTGCACGACCTGCGCGGATAGTCTGATAATCCGCCTCCAGATATTCACAGGTCTTTCCCATCTTTGTCTCAAACTGCTGTAATCTCTCGTCCATCATATCCTCCTTATACTGTGACCTTTGTGCCGGCAAACTCTCCCTTTACCGCATTCACAATACTGTTTTCTTCATTTAAGCCGAATACCCACATCGGCATTTTGTTGTCGCGTGCCAGAATGGACGCCGTCATATCCACTACCTGAAGGTTCTTGTCTATCACTTCCTGAATGGATACTTCATCATACTTCTTCGCATCGGGGTTCTTTGCCGGGTCATCATCGTACACACCGTCTATCGCCTTGGCAAGCAATATTACATCCGCTTCTACCTCGATGGCACGCAGCACTACTCCCGTATCCGTTGAAAAATACGGATGCCCGGTTCCTCCTGCAAAAAAGACGACCATACCCTTCTCAAAATATTTGTTGGCTCTGTCCTTTGAAAACAGCTTCGTAAAAGAACCGCATTCAAAAGGTGTCAGGATATTGGTCATCATCCCCACGGAACGGAAAATCTCCGAAACATAAATACAGTTCATCACTGTAGCGAGCATCCCGATCTGATCCGCTTTCGTGCGGTCGATGTGCTCACTCGTACGGCCTCTCCAGAAATTTCCACCGCCAATCACGATGCCGACCTCTATGCCGTCATCAACCAGCTGTTTCACCTGCAGAGCCACCGCCCTGACAGTATCTTCATCAAAACCGTGCTTCTTCTCGCCGGCCAGCGCCTCACCGCTTAACTTCAATAATATTCTCTGCATCCTACCACCTTCCGTCGTCCGCACAGACTGTGGATGCCACGCTGTACAGACCCTTTTGTTGATAAATCGCCGGCATCCCGCAGACGACTTGTATGTTGACAGTATAGCATAATTTCAGGGGAACGAAAAGTGAAAAATCTCTAAAAGGTCAGAATTGTAAATTTAGCAGTATCCACGCCGGATACTACCGTCAAACCGAACGATGAGTAAATTTTGAAAAATCATAAAAATGGGGGTTCCCTTTTAAAAAAAGCTGTGTTATAATATCAGACATGCAGATGTAGTTCATTGGTAGAACATCAGCTTCCCAAGCTGAGGAGGCGGGTTCGATTCCCGTCATCTGCTTTTGAAATAGAATTCGTTGAAATTCAACGGATTCTATTTTTTTTACAATTCATGAAGCATCTGCTCTATCGTGTTATCTGTCTAAATCCTCTGACTCCCCCTCCCTGCTGTACAAAGGGGCGCTGCCTTTCCTGACAGGGAAAGACAACGCCCCTTTATGAAATCACATGCTTATCTTTTGGAAGAATTCTTTTTCTTCCCTGATTTTCTTCCCTTCCCGGAGCCAAAGGACTTTTTCCGCCATACTATCATGCCTGCTGCCGCTCCTGCCGCAGCCGTCACCGCTGTCACGACAGCCGCTGCCAGAGTGATTTTTTCATTCTTCTCAGCTTTCTGCAGCGCACCGCCGTTCTCCTTATCCAGCGCTATCTCATTTTTACCGGAAGAAACGCCTTCTGCCTCCCCGGGCTTTTCCTGAACGTCCGCGCTGTCTACGTTCGCCACCTCGTTTTCTTCCACGATGATCGCCGACGGACCGTCTGCAGGTCTTACCACAGTGACTTTATCCTTTCCGCCCGTTACCTTCCCTGAACCGATCTCGTTTTTTTCAGCCGGAGACAGATCCGGCAGAGGCGCTTTCCCGGGCGTGCCGGGGATGACAGCCGTCGGTATCTTTACCGCCCCGTTCGGGTCTGTTATCTGCTGCACAGTTGTATCATTCAGACCCTGCTGAACATTTTCAGAACCTCCCTGTGCTCCATTATTTCCCGAATCACTTCCGCCATTGCTTCCATGTCCGCCGCCATTTCCACCTTCGTTTCCGCTGCCGCCTTCGTTTCCGTTTCCACCGCCGTTTCCATTTCCGCCTTCGCCACCGTTTCCATCACTGCCATTCTTCATGGAAAGCTCCACCGCATCGGGAATTTCATCCACGATATGCTCCTGCATTCCATACGCTCTGTTGGTTGTCTGAAAAGAAAATACCTTTTCCTGCGTTCCGCCTTCCCCGTCACTGTCAATCGTTTCAGAGATGACCTCTACCGTCGCCAGAGCAGCTTCCGACTTCGCCTTTATGACAACATTGCCAAGCCGCAGTTCGTCTCCGGCTCCGAATATACTTTTTCCGGACGCCGCATAAACATACAGCACGCCGTCCACATAGCGGCTTCCTGTCACCTCTGCAGGGATTTCCTCTGAAAACTCAAAGGAAACATCCGCTTCCCCTTCTGTCACAGTCACCTTCAGCTTCAGTGCTACCGCTGTGGTCTGCTCCGCAGATGCATGTTCTGCCACAACTGTGACTGCAGCGCTCTGCTCATCTGTTTTTTCTAGCGTCACCCTGTCCTTCCCTGCTGCCAGTACTGACACGGGAAGGAGAAGCCCCAGCGCACAAAGCGCTGTGCCTATCCTTTTTTTCCATTTATTCACATTCATTCTCCTGCGTTGCTTTTACCATTTCCGGAAATCTCTATCTCTCCCAGTTTTTCCGGAAGAAGCATCTTTACCGTATCGCTCACCAGCCGCTGCCCTTCATTGGTCATCGCATCGTCCACCCGATACAGCTCTGCCCGTACATTTCCGGACAGTTTGGGAATTTCTCCGTTTTTATCAGGTTCTATCCAATAAATCCATATACCGTCGCTGACTTCTCCGAGCAGGCCGTTTTCCGGTACATCTGCCAAAATAATCTGCGCTGCATTTACCGCGCCGTCCTCATCCGTTCCTCCGACGATATTTCCTTCGTCATCATAAACAAGGACTACATTATATGCCGGATTTCCTTTATATCTGCCCATGAATACAAGAGAGCCTGCCGGAATCGAATGCTGTCCGTCATATTCATATTCCTTTGCCAGAATACCGACCGCACTGTTTCTGTTGCCTTCCTCTACGCCAAAGCGGATACTGTCTCCCGAAGGTCCTAAAATATCCAGCTCCGTGATGGAAAGCTCCTTTCCGGCGCTTCCTTTTGCTTTCAGGCGCACATACGCCGCATCATAGGTCGCTACCCACGGGTCATTTTTTTCATTTCTGAAATATATGGTCTGGATTTTTTTGCCCGGGTCAAAGGTATCTTCCAAAACCTTCGTCCAGTTTTTTCCATCCGTACTTATCTCTACTGTAAATGCCCCTATCGCGTTCCCGGATGTTACCGTATATTTTATTCCGGATACCGCAAGGACTTCGCCAAACTGCAAAAGTACTGACGCATCTGCATTACTGCTCGTTCCTGCATATGTATTTTTCTGATAATCATAGTCTATCACGCTGCTGACGGCAGATTTTTTCTGCGGTTCGCAAGGCATATTTTCATCCGCTTCTGGAATCTCATCTGCCTTTGATACCATATTGGTCATAACCTTCCACATGGCCTTATCATGGCTGCCGTCATGGGAAATCCTTACAGTCCCTACCTTCTGAGGCGCGGAATAATATCCGAACTTATCTACCGCCGTCACCTCATAGGTAATCGCTCTGTTATTCAAATCCGTCACATGATCCTGCCACTGGCTTTCCGTTGTAAAGCCTACGACTTTCCGGGATTCCCTGCCGCCCTCATATGTATATCTTGCAATTTCATATCCCAGCAGCACTTCCGGGTCCGCAGAGCTTTTGATGGAAATCGTCACCTCATTGGGCACAGCTTCATTTACCGATACCCTGCTGGAAGCTCCCACCACATTTTTACCTGCAAACGTCGCATCCGTTCCATGCTCTATCTCATAGACTCTCGCTTCGTCGTTCAGATAATAAACTGCACGAGGCTCTTTTTCAAACTGAGCCGCATATGCTCTTGTTCCCGCATCGGGCAGCATTCCCCAGCGGGTGAAGAATTCCATCAGGTCGGCCTCTGCCGCCGCGCACGCCAGCCGCATCAGCTTCTGCTCCGCGTCCCCCTCCAGCATAAGCTTCACTCCTCCGGGCGCAGGCGCTCTGGACACATCTCTGGCATAAGTATCTACCCTTGCATAAAAGAGATTTTTAAACTGCTCTTCATAGCTGTCATAGGTCGCAAAGTTATATCCTCTGTCATACGCCAGATGGAGCTGCCAGTAAAGCGCCAGCTGGACCGCTTCGCTTTCCGATCTTCCAATCGTTCCGGACGTCACCTTTTCATAAACGTCCTGATACTGGAAGCGGACAGATTCATTTGTATCCCTTGCCGTTGTCAGCTGTGAAAAATAATTATTTGTTATCTCCGCAATGGAATATACGTTCTGATTGATATTATGCCCTATCTCATGGGCAATTCCCCATCCGAAGAAATTACCATCCGCATATTTCCCGTTTTCATCCAGCCTTATCGGTCTGCCCTCCGCCAGATGCTTTACAGAATCCCACTCGATACCGATATGATTTCCCCCTGCATACATAAACGCTCCTTTGAACATCCTCATATAACGGATATTCAGGTGCTGGGAAGGCAGGCGGTCCTTTGCAGGTGTCTGGCTGCTGTCATTTAATCCTTTATGCTGATAGAACAAATGCATCATCTGATCCATCGCCCGAAGCGAACTGTCGAGTTTTTCCGCTTTTTCCTTTGTTGTCCCGCTGCCAAGCGCCTTTAATATCTGCTCACCTGAAACGGAATACATTATCTGATCAAGCATGATGTCCGTTGCTCCAAGGATACAGTTTTTCGGATCATATTCGCGGTTTATGCCGCTGTTTTCCGCAACTGCCTCATGAAGCTCTCCATGCAGATTTTTCTGGTTTTGGACATGCTCTTCCAGCTCTTCTATATAAGAAAGGATTTTTTCATGACGTTCCTCATCTTTTGTCACGCCATACAGATTCAGCACCGGCTCCTTTGCTCCGCCGCTGACACGTACCGCATACCGGTCGTTTACATTGTTACCCGTATACTGGATATAGAGCGCTCCTCCATGCTCCTGAGCCAGACTGTTCAGTCCCGGCACCGTCACCTCATTGCGTCCCACCTTCAGTCTTGCCACCTCTGCAGCCAGGGAATTCGATTCCGCATGATACTGCGTTGCAATAAGCTTCAGAGATGTATCCGCACCTGTTTTGAGCGTATTGTGCCCTACATAAATGACGAGCTGCTCACCCTCATATGCAGTCACACCCAAAGGCTGCCATCCGTTCAATCCGCCAAAGCCGAGGTGTCCGTCTTTTGCCGCCGTGATAAGAGGCGATATTTCCAGTGTTTCTCCTAACGTGGAATCCAGAAGACCTCTCGCATTGTCCAGCTCCTTCTGGAGCATCTCTTTTTCCGGATGATACTCGCCGCTTTTTTCATCCTGCGTGTCCAGACGTTTCTGGAGCGCGTCAATGTCCTTCTGTGTCACGCTGTCTTTCAGACATGTATGAAGATTATCCGCATACAATGCCAGAATATCATCTTCAAGGCTGTCATAATGATAGAAATTCACTTCCGCAATGACAATGTTGCGATAATTTCCGCTTCTTGTAAAACCAAGACGCAGCTTCTGCGCTGTCACAGGCTCTGCCAGCTTTATCATATAGTAGCTTCTTCCGTTTTCATCCCGCTTCTTCAAAACAGCCTTAACCGCAGCCTGTTTTCCATTAGGGTTTGCCCCGTCGTACCAGAATACGGATGCGTTGCTGTAATTTCCCAGCTCTTCTGCCTCCGCAAAGGCGATATAGTTCATTTCGTAAGGCTGGTCAAAGGTAAAGGTCAGTCCTTTTCCTTCTCCGTGATACAGACCGCCGTCATCCCAGTCCTCCATCTGATAATAAGAACCAAAATCATTATCTGCAGCGCCCAATGCACTGTTTGTCTTTCCCTCATCTAACGGACTGTTCACCATCCGGCCGCGGCCGCGCGTCACGGATGCGATATGGGATGTCAGGCTGCCAGCTTTTCCCGCTTCGTTTATCAGCTTATACTTCGGCATCTGTACGGGCGTAACCGCTTCCGTCTCCGCTTCTGAAATCAGGGACGGGTCGCTTTCTCCGAGTTCATTTACTCCCGTTACATAAATCTCATAGCGGGTTCTGTCCTTTAATCCTGTGATCTCATAGCTGTTTGTCTCTATGGAGCCCACTTTCTGATAAGCGCCCTGACCTTTCTCCCGGTAGTATACGCAATAGCTGTCCGTATCGTCCATATCTTTCCACTTCACCGTGATGCGCCGGTATCCGCCCTCTGCTTTGACATAATCCGGCGCTTCCGGTCTGCCCTCCGCTTTCGGAACAATGCTGAGCCATTCAGAAAATCCGCTCTTCCATGCGCCGTTTACCGACTGCACCCGAACCTTATATACCTCGCCGTTTACAAGCTTCTTTTTTCCGAATGCCTGAACGCGGATGCTGTTTACCGCAGTCCTTACCTGCTGCGTCTCTCCCTTATGCTCTATCTCTACCTCGTATCCTGTGACATTGGGTTCTTTGTCCCATCCGAGAGTAAACGCCTTATTCTCCGGCTCCGGACGGAAATTTTTAGGAATATTCATTTCCGGCTCAGGAATCCGGTTTTCCATTCCGTTTAAAAATTCCACTTTCGAAATCTCTACAAGATTATTGCTGCCCTTTTGAGCCGCTGTCACCCGTATTGTAACGCGTTTCACCGCAACTTGACCACCAAGGTCAATCACAAGGGCGTCTTCTTTTCCGGCATAGCTTCTGCCTGCAGCTTCTACCCTGCCATCCCGTATCGTTCTGACGATTTCACCGTCTTCTGTATCCAGTATGATGTTTCCTTCCCGGATTCCTTCCGAGCGTATTACAATTTCCTCTACCTGAACGCCTTCTCCGCTACCGGTCTCTGTGCCGGCAAACGCTATCCCTATCTCTACTGGAGTCTCTTCTGAAATTGCTTCCCCGTCCTTTACAGACAGCGTTATCTTTCCTTCCGAGGACAACAGGTCTTCCAGCCTGCCTTCCACCTGCGTGTTTTTTCCTGCTCCCACTCCTGCCGCATCATCTGCGACCCGTGTGGTCAACGAGGCCTCAAAATCAGTTTTTTCCCCAATCTTATCCATACTTACGGCATAATATTGAAGATCCAAAAGGTCGATGACGCCATCCTTGTTTAAATCCGCCCTGCCTGTATTCCCAGATACATCTGCAACCGCAGTCCGGTGTGCCGACATGGAATCCATCAGAATGTCGCCGTCTGTTTCATTCACAGCTCCGTCTCCATCCACATCCCCTGCCAGCAGCGCACCCGGATGTGCATTGCCTGCCTCATACGCTACATCATCCCGGAACCCTGCATAAATTTCGGCCGTCCGGACATTTCTCTGCACCTCTATCTCCTGCTTGAAATCCGCAAACCCTTCCGCTTCCACAAGCAGTGTATAAGTTCCGGCATCCAGCCCATCCAACAGAACCGTTTTCTTTTTCGGTCCCGCCGCTAACTCGACGCTCTCTTTCTTTATCAGCTCCGAATTCCTTGTTAAAGAAATATTCAGATCCGCTCCTCTTTTCATGGGCAGCGCATTGCCCAAAATGACTTCGACCGCGCCCTTGGCATCCTCCGGAACTTCTATCTTGTCCCAGTCTATCCCGTTCTCAGACGCATTTTCCTTCTGAATCGTCTCCGTTTCGGTCTCAGTTTCAATCTCGGTTTCCGTTTCAGTCTCAGCTTCAGTCTCCGTTTCGGTTTGGGTCTCCGTTTCGGTATCCACCCCGCTTTCGCTTTCAGATGTCCCCTCTGTTTCAGAAACGTCTTCTGTCCCGGTCTCCGTCTCAGGATGACTTTCGGTTTCCGCCTCTGCCGTTATCTCCTCTGTTCCCGGTACTTCGGATTGCTCCTGTTCCCGACTTCCCAAAGCGTTTTCTTCCTGTGTCCCTGCGTTATCCTCTTCTGTCAGCAAAAAGCCCTTTCCTTCTGCCGGCGAAGCATACGCAGGTATGCCGCTGAACGCTAAAGCTGCCGCAAGCAGCCATGCCGTCACTTTTTTCATACAACCTCTCCTTTTCTTTTGATGTCAGGGGAAGCCCTGTCTACCCGTTTTTGAGCATAAAAAATGCGCGTAGCAAAAGACGCACATTTTTATATCAACTCTAAATCTTTCGTTTTTAGATTATCATCTATCCCTGAACTTTTCAAGTATTTTTAAAAGAACAACTTATTCCTTTGCAGGCGTTCAGTCATAATTTCATTTCCATTTCATGCCATGCTTCGCCGCCCCACGAGGAATCCGCAATGCCATTATTCAAAAAGCCGAATTTTTCATACATCCCGACTTTTTCCGGCAGGCATGTCAAAAGCAGCAGTCTGCGGCCTCTTTCACGTTCCCTGCGGGCATATTCACAAACGAGCGTCCTGGCAAGCCCTATCCCGCGATATTCCGGAAGCACATCCAGCCCAAGCAGCATGACCGTTTTCCCGTCGGGGTCATGCAGCGTTTCATCCGTAAAAAATTCATCCCTGAATCTGAGCTCCCGCGTCGAAAGCCCGTTTAAAAATCCCGCAAGCTTCCCGCTTTTTTTGTCTACTGCCGTCAGGAATTGCTCCGGCGCCCTATGGACGCGTCGATACATCATTTCCTCCGTACATGCTTCGTTTGGCGGGAAGCACATCCTCTCTATCTGCGCCGCCTGCTCTGCCTCCTCCGGTCGTATCTCCCGGAATTCAAATCTTTCCTCCAGCATATTCCCGTCCATATTTTCCTCATCTTCCATAAATACTCAACAGTATTCTATTTCCCCGTCAAATACAAACTCCGCCGGGCCCGTCATGAAAATGTGATTACTCTTTTCGTCCCATTCAACCAGGATTGAGCCGCCCAGCACATCCACTGTTACTTTCCTTCCGGTATGCCCGTTCAAAAAGCACGCCGCAGCTGTGGCACAGCATCCGGTTCCGCATGCGAGAGTTTCACCGGTCCCCCGCTCCCATACGCGCATTTTCACATGATCCCCGGAAATGATCTGTACAAATTCTGTATTTGTCCGGCGCGGAAATCTCTCATGCGTTTCAAACAGCGGTCCCGTCTGCTCCAATCCAAAGCCATCCGTATCCTCCACAAATACTACTGCATGAGGATTTCCCATAGAAATACAGGTCATCCGGTATTCTCTTCCCCCGACCTCTATCGGCTCGTCCACCGCCTGTTCCTTCTGTGTTACGACAGGTACGAGCTCTGCCTTCAGGACAGGCTCACCCATATCCACACGCACCGTTGTTGTTTCGCCGTTCTGCACGGTCAGCTCCATCTGCTTTATGCTTCCGCCGCTGATAACGGTAAATTTTTCCTGATTTGTCAGCCCTCTGTCATGCACATATTTTGCCACGCAGCGAATGCCGTTCCCGCACATTTCAGAACGGCTTCCATCCGCATTGTACATCTCCATTTCAAAATCCGCCTCATCGGACGGATTGATGAAAATGACCCCGTCACCGCCGATGCCAAAATGACGGTCGCTCGCAAACCGCACAAAATCCGGCTTTTTGTCCTGAGGTATCTTTTCCTCAAAGCCATTGATATATACATAATCATTTCCGCATCCCTGCATCTTCGTAAATCTTATCTTCAATCTTTTTTCTCCTTTACATTTTCCCAGTCATATTCCCGCTTTCTCCGGCGTACATTGGAATAACAAACAAAGCGGGGGGATCACCATGAATTCCAAAACAAAAATCGTCGTACTTCATCTAAAGGAATTGATATATACCGGCATTTTTGCACTGCTCGGCATCCTTTTTATCGTGCTCATAGCGCTGATGTTTATCCCTGCCAAAACCACGGAAAAGCCCGACCTTCCACAGGAAAAGTCCTTTTATGTCCCCGGCAAGTACACAACCTCCCTTCAGATAGGAGAAAGCAGCGTGGACGTAGAGGTCACGGTAGACCGGGCAAACATCACTTCCGTGCGCCTCGTCAACCTGACACAGGTTGTCTCCACCATGTACCCTTTGATGGAACCCTGCATGGATACTATTGCCGCACAGATCTGCGAAAAGCAGTCTCTGGAAGGGCTCGTTTATCCGGACGAAAACAAATATACCTCCCAGCTTCTGATCGATGCCGTAGGCACAGCGCTCGATAAGGCAAAACTTTCTGAACCTGCCCTCTGAGCCCTGAAAGGATAATGCTGGGAACGCTGCCTAGTCCAGCGCTTCCAGCTCTTTTTCCCATGCCGCCCTCGACGCATCCGACGGCATCCTCAGGTCTCCGCGCGGAGATACCGCGACACTCCCCACCTTTGGTCCGTCAGGCAGACAGGAACGTTTAAACTGCTGTGCAAAAAATCTTTTCACAAATGTCTTAAGCCATTTTTTTACAGTTTCTTTATCATAATCTCCTGCAAAGGCTTCCATCGCAATCCTGTATATTTTCCCCGGTCCGAAACCACACCTCAGCATATAATATAAGAAGAAATCATGAAGCTCATAGGGTCCTACCAGATCTTCTGTCTTCTGGCTTATCTTTCCGTCCTCCGGAGGTAAAAGCTCCGGGCTCACCGGAGTATCCAGCACATCCAGAAGGACACTGCGAAGCTCCTCTTCGCTTTCCTGTCCGGCTTGCGCGATTGCCTTAACGCACAGGCTGTCTGCACAGTACTGCACCAGATGACGTACGAGCGTCTTGGGTACGCCTCCATTGACCCCGTACATTGACATGTGATCGCCATTATACGTTGCCCATCCAAGAGCCAGCTCTGATAAATCTCCCGTACCTATTACCATACCGTTTCTCTGATTCGCCAAATCCATCAGCACCTGTGTCCGCTCTCGCGCCTGACCGTTTTCATAAGTAACGTCATGCAGCTCCGGATTCTGCCCGATATCCCTGAAATGCACATTTACGGCTTCTTTGATGTTGACTTCCATCATCTCTGCCCCGAGTGCCTGCGCCAGGCGACAGGCATTGTCATAGGTCCGGTCGGTCGTTCCAAAGCACGGCATCGTCACTGCCAATATACCGCTTCTGTCTTTTTCCAAAAGGTCAAATGCGCGGGCTGTAACAAGGAGTGCCAGCGTCGAATCCAATCCCCCTGATACACCGACCACCGCAGTCTGCGCACCGGTATGGGACAGCCGTTTTTTCAGCCCGTATGCCTGTATATCTAAAATCTGTTCACAACGTTTTCTGCGCTCTTCTTCCCCCGAAGGCACAAAAGGCAACGCATTAAACCTGCGGGTCAGTACAGTCTTTTCCTCTTTCAGGAAAAACGGTATCCTGACATACCCTTCCTGTCCCTTGTTTACAAAGGTACTTATCCTTCTCCGCTCACGCATCAGATACGATATGTCCAGTTCCGACACTGCCGTATCTCCGGTAAAACGGGCGTTTTCCGCAAGCAGAGTCCCGTTTTCCCAAATCATGTTATGACCGGAAAAAACAATATCCTGCGTCGACTCCCCTTCTCCTGCGCTGGCATACAGATAACCGCACATCAGCCGCGCACTCGCCGCAGAAAGCAGCTTCCGTCTGTATTCGTCCTTGCCCACCGTTTCGTTGGAAGCGGACAGATTCACGATCACGGATGCCCCTGCTTTTACCAGCCCGGTAGACGGCGTATCCGGCACCCACGCATCCTCGCATACCTCACATCCCACTGTCAGACCCTTCATATTCTCACAGGAAAACAGGATATTTGCGCCAAAGGGAATCTTTTCTCCGAAAAATACCGTCTCCTCCACCGCTCCTTTTCCCGGTGCAAAGTACCGCAGCTCATAAAACTCTCCATAATTCGGGATATTCTGCTTCGGAACCACCGCCAGAAGCTTTCCATCCTGAACTGCTGCCGCCGCATTATAAAGTTTTCCATCCTTTTCCCATGGAATACCTGCAAATACCAGGGCATCATGTCCCTTTGTATGGAGTATCACCGTCCGCAGCCCCTCCATCGCCTCTTCCAAAAGTCTGTCCTGCAAAAACAGATCTCCGCAGCTATATCCGGTTATACAAAGCTCCGGCAAAACGACCAGCTTCGCCCCTTTCTCATAGCATTCATCCAGCGTGCGGCAGATTTCTGCCGCATTCCATACCGGGTCTGCCACCCGCACCTTCGGCGCTGCGGCTGCTGCTTTTAAAAAACCATCCCTCATGAACTTTCCTCCCTGCTCTCAACAGGTCTATCTTCCTGCTTTTTTCTCCATCGCGCGCAGCGCGTCCACATCAAATACATAGTTTTTCCCACAGAAATGACAATTCACCTCTATCGGCTCGCCTTCTTCTATCATCGAATGAAGCTCCTCTTTGCCGATGGAGATGAGCGCTCTTTCTACCCGTTCGCTGCTGCAGTTACATACAAAACCACACGGCATTTTTTCGGTAATCTCCACATCAAAGCCGTCCAGCACCCGTTTTAACAGCTCTTCCGGTGTAAGCCCCTGGTCCAGAAGCGCCGTCACTGAATTTATCAGGGACAGATTATGCTCCAACCGCACGATAGTTTCTTCTTCCGCAAAAGGCATGAGCTGAATGATAAATCCTCCTGCGCACCGGACAGTATTATTTTTTTCCATCAAAACGCCCAGTCCCACAGAAGACGGTGTCTGCTCTGACGATGCAAAATAATTGGTAAGGTCGTCCCCAATCTCTCCGGTCACCAGCTCTGTCTGCCCTACATAGGGCTCCTTTAATCCCATATCCTTGATGACATTGAGCGTCCCTCTTCCGACTGCGCCGCCCACATCCAGCTTACCCTTCGCGTTCGCAGGCAGTATCACATCCGGCACGTCCGCATAGCCCTTTACCTCGCCCTGGGCGTTTGCCGTCACCGTAAGCCCCCTTACCGGACCGTCGCCTTTGATCTGAAGGGTCAGAAGGTCCTTTTCTCCCTTCAGCATGCTTCCCATCATGACTCCCGCTGTCAGAAGCCGGCCCAGCGCCGCCGTTACCACCGGGCTTGTATTATGCGCCTGTCTCGCCGTTTCCACAATATTCCTTGTTGTTACCGCAAACGCGCGTATTTGCGCGTTTCCTGCCGTTGCTCTTACCATATAATCTGTCATGTTCAACCTCCTGTCTGACGTTTCCATCCTCTTCCCAGCGCGCTGTATGCACTAAAATGTGCTGCACTATACTCTTTTTCCCTGTTCCCGCGCCATCACATATATCCGTTCGCTCTCCTCCCGGACCGGGCCGTGCGTATCCGCATCCATCGCTTCCACAAAGCGCAGCCCCGCCCGTTCTACAAGGTCTTTGATCGTCTGCAGCGTATATCCTTTCTGGAAATGCGTTTCGGTAAATCTGCGAAACATCTCTTTTTCCTGACGCACAAATATCGTCAGGTCGTATTCGTTGATATTGCTCTCTTCATCATAATAATTTTCCCAGATAAAGCTGCAGTCGTCCCGGTTCTCCGCAATCGTGCTGTCGCCTATCACCGTCTGATATTTATAAACCGTATTAAAATCAAAAAGAAACAGCCCGTCCGGGTCCAGATAATTATTTACCAGACAAAACGTTTCCAAAAGCTCCTCTTCTTCCAGCAGATAATTGACAGAGTCGCACAGGCTGATCACAGCCCGCACCGTGCCGTACAATTCAAATTCCCGCATATCCTGCTGCAGATACAAAATATCCAGACCTGATCGCGTCCTTTTTTCCATTGCGATATCCAGCATCCTGTCGGATATATCGACGCCGATCATATCATAGCCCTTTTTTGCAAGGAGTTCCGTCACCGAACCGGTCCCGCAGCCCAGATCGAGCACGAGTCCGTCTTCTATCCCCGCTTCTTTTAGTTTCTTCTCCACAAAATCAGCCCAGGCCTCATAGGGCGTCTCGTCCATAAAACGGTCGTATACCTGAGCAAAATCCTCATACATTTCCATTATTTTCTCCATTATACACATATCCTTCCGGAAATCCGGCCAGCCGTTCCCTTGTCAGGTTCCTGCTTTCACAGCCGTCCTCCCTGCCCTTTAGTTCATCGACTCTGTCATAAACGCTTCTTTCGCCTGCTGTATCTGCACAAGCTCTATAAATTCCTCCAGGCACAGATTCTTTTCCTTCATATATTCTGCCGCTTCTTTTCCTACGTAGCGATAGTGCCACGATTCAAAGGATATCATCGTAATATCTTCCTTTTCCTTTGGATAGCGCAGGATAAAACCGTATTCTGCGGCATGTTCTGCCAGCCATTTTGCCTCTTTTGTATCCGCCTGGGATTCATCCAGACTCTGATGGTTTTTACCGACGATATCCACCGCCAGCCCTGTGTGATGTTCGCTTGCACCGGTCAGCGCAATCTGCTCCTTTGTCTTGAAAAAAGCGTCCTTGTAGCTTAACCCCCTGCGGACAAATTTCGCTATCGACTCATCCATGAGCTGGTCCTGCTTTTTATAATCCCGGTATGACGAGCATATCATCAAATGATGCCCGTCTTTTTTGGCAGCGTCTATCATCGCCTCCAGTTCCCCGCGCATCCTGCGGTCTACTCTCTGCCCGTTATATGTTTTTTCAAGTTCTGCCTCAAAATCCTTCGGGAGCATATGAAGTTCGTTTGTGAGCACATACTTCCAATCGGAAAGATCCACCTCAAACGGGACCTCTTCCATTTTCAAAAGCTCGTTCTCCGCAGCCATCGCAGCCGCTATTCCGGCAGTTTCCTCCAGCTCCTCCTTTTCCACCACCAGTGTCTCTATCTGTTTTTTTGCATTTACCAGTTCTGCGTTTGCCGAAGCCAGCCTGTTTTCCAGCTGCCCGTATGCAACATAAAAGCAACTGGCCAGCGCTCCTGCGATCACCACAAAGCCACCGGCCAGTCCAAATGTCCATTTCTTAAAATCCTGTTTCTTCACTGCTTCACTGCCTTTTCCTTTGTATTTCCTTTATATCTGTTCCAGTATATTCTGAAACGCGCACAGATACAAGGGGATTTTTGAAAATTTCGTTTTTTCTTGACATCTGCTTTATCCGGGATTATAGTTAAAACGAATAAAATACAAAGATGCCAGGGGAGCGATTGCTGAGATTGAATCCGTCAGGATTCTAACCCTCACAACCTGAACCGGATAATACCGGCGGAGGGAGGCAGTTTTTGCGGATTTGCAAAAACAGGCGTTTGATACGCTGTTTTTTCTGTTGTATCCGTAAAGACTAACGGTACCCCTCCTGTGCATTGCAAGGAGGTTTTTTTATGCTTTCATTTTTTGCAATCCCCATTACAGATGAATGGGGCACGACCTATCAGCTCACCACTGCGGGCTATACCGCTCTGGTTCTCGTCATGCTCGCGATACTTCTTCTCGCCTGCTTTATCGGCGGTTCTCTGAAAAAACCGCACTTTTCCACCCGCCAGCTCGTTTTTTCCGCAATGGCGATCGCAGCGGGTACAGTCACCTCGATGATAAAAGTATTTGACATGCCCATGGGCGGCTCCGTTACGCTTCTGTCCATGCTGTTCATCTGCCTCATCGGCTACTGGTACGGACTTGGAGCAGGTCTGATGACAGCCATTTCCTATGGATTTTTACAGCTCATCATTGACCCCTACATCATGAGCATCCCTCAGATGCTGACAGATTACATTTTTGCATTCGGTGCTTTGGGCTTATCCGGTATTTTCTCCAAATCCAAAAACGGACTCATCAAAGGCTATGCGATCGGCGTTCTCGGACGTTACTTCTTCGCCTTTTTATCCGGTATGATCTTTTTTGGAACATACGCTGCCGACTACGGCATGTCCGCTCCCGTATACTCTCTTGTGTACAACGGACTTTACCTGGGTGCGGAAGCGCTTATTACCATTGTTATCCTGATGCTCCCTCCTATGAAAAAAGTGATGGGACAGTTAAAGACACTGGCCGTACAGAACTGATATCTGAAATAAATATGAGGCGATATTTGCTGAAACTGCAGATACCGCCTCTTTTTCTATCTTATATGATTTCTATACTCCACCGGTTCTCATAGCTCTCCCCCGCAGGCAGGTGTACAAGTCCCGGCTGTTCTGCCAGATTTTCAACCACGCCTTTTCGGGACGGCAGCGACGACCACGGCTCGATGCACACATAAGGAGCATCCGCAAAGGGCATGTGCCAGATTCCCAGATAGTCCATCTGCGGATAAGCTACACGCACCGCTCTCGTCCCTTTTGCAGAATGCAGGGTCACGGATTTTGCCATGTCACGCAGTACGATGGCATCCTGATCGAACATATCATGGGAAAGAGGCAGCTTCCCGTCATCCAGTATAAACTCGTTATCCTGTCCGTTTACGAAACAGTCCTCAGAAAATCCCACGCGCACCGGATTTTTATTCCCGTCAAACTGCAGGCAATAATCTTCAAATGACGTTTCCTCTTCCATAGGAACCATAAAACCGGGATGACCGCCCACACCGAAATACATCGTCCGGCTATCCTTATTCTCTACCGCAAACGTCACATGGATCTTATTTTCCGTCAGTTCATAGATCAGCCGGTATGTAAATGCAAACGGATACATTCTCCTCGTTTCCTCGCTGTCGGAAAGTTTCAGCGTCAGTCGTGTATCCGTCTGTTCTTCTGCCTCCAGCTCCGAAAAATTCACAAAGCCGTGGATAGACATTTCATAAGTCTTTCCATCCAGAACATATTTTCCTTCCGTCAGGCGTGCGATATACGGAAACAGATTCAATGCCCTGTCCTGCCAGTACTTCTTATCCCCCTGCCACAGATATTCATGCCCGTCTTTCGTCTGCACGGACCATAATTCTCCGCCTCTGCTGTTCACCTGCACTTTTAACCGTTCATTTTTCAGCGTATATATCATAACATCCTCCCTTTTCCCGAATATTCTGCCGTCTTGCGCCCTTATACGAACGGATTCCAGAACCGGTTCCCATCCGCATAGGTGACCGCCAGCGCTGCCGCCATAAACAGGACAGCAAAGCCCAGCGTCAGATAATCGTTACGTTCCAGTTTTCTTCCCATATACCAGGTACGCTTTTTCTTTTTTCCAAACCCTCTCAGCTCCATCGCGTTACTCACCACATCGATGCGCTCCATACTGGAAAAAATCAGCGGAAAAATGATAGAGCTCATCTTTTTAATACGGTCCCAGAGAGATGTCTTACTGCTCATTTCAATCCCTCTTGCTTCCTGAGCGTGCTTTATCTTTGTAAAATCGGACTGCACATCAGGCACATACCGCAATGCGATCGCGATAGAATAGCCCACATTATAGCTGATACCTATCCGGTTTAAGCTCGCCGCAAATTCGCTCGGATTCGTTGTAACGATAAACAAAAGCACCACCGGCGTTACCGTGAAATATTTCAGCATCACGTTGAACTCATAAAAAAGCTGCTCTTTCGTGATATTATGTCTGCCAAAAAGTTTCACGAGCACTGTTTCCGTCCCATATATCTCCGTACCCTGATTCGGTGAAAATACCCATATCGCTACCAGATTAATGCAAAGAAACAGCAGGATGAACCAGAATACCGTTCCTACCTGTTTCCACTCCACTTTGGATATCGCAAAGATGATCACGCTCAAAACGAGCATCACAAGAAGTACCCTCGTATCATATGTCAGCATTCCGGTCAGTGACCAGAGCAGGAAAAATACCATTTTTGAAACGCCGGAAAGCCGGTGTATCCAGGTATCCTTTGGACTATAGGTCAGAAGTCTGCCCGCCATCGGCTCTCACCTGCCTTTCATAATGAATAAATCTTTCTACAAATCCCGGAGCGTCTTCGATATCGCAGCGCAGTGCCAGATCGTAAAGAGATGTCTTTTTCAGATAAGCCCTGTCCGCCACTGCTTCATTTGTCAGCACATTTGCCGGCGTATCATCCGCAATGAGCTGACCGTCTGCGATGACGATGGCACGGTCGGTATATTCCAGCATCAGGTGCATATCGTGTGTGATCATGATGATCGTAATGCCAAGCGTTTCGTTGAGCTCTTTTAAAAACTCCATGATTTCCGTATAGTGCCGGTAATCCTGCCCCGCCGTCGGCTCATCCAGAATGAGTATCTCAGGATTCATCACGAGGATCGATGCGATCGTAACACGTTTTTTCTGCCCGAAGCTCAACGCCGATACCGGCCAGTTGCGAAACGGATAGAGTCCGCATATCTTCAGCTTCTCGTTGACCCGCTCCTTTACCTCTTCCTCCGGCACGCCGCGCACACGAAGCCCCAGCGCCACTTCATCAAATATCATCGGCTTGGATATCATCTGATTCGGATTCTGCATGACAAGCCCGATAACCTCGCCCCTTTCTTTGATGGATTTTGAGGAAATATCGGATTCATTCAACAGGATCCTTCCCTTATCCGGGTCGATAAATCCGCAGATAAGGTTGGAGAGCGTACTCTTTCCGGCGCCGTTTTTGCCGACGATTGCCAACATCTCGCCCTTTTCTATGCGGAAATCAATATTTGATAAAACCGGATTTCCTGTAATATAGGAGAAATCCAGGTCCAACACCTCCAGCGCCGCATTTTTACGAACCCTGGTTCCGGGAAGTTTCACCTCCTCGAACCATGCCCGCACCTGCTCCCGGTACGGGGCAAGTTCCATCGTCTCCACATGCTGCAAATGGTCCTGAGCCTTCAGCTGACAGCCCGCATGCTTGAGCGCCGTCACATACAGGGGTTCCCGGATACCTTCCCTTTCCAGAATATCAGACGCAAGCAGCTCATCCGGCGTCATATCTGCCGCTACTCTCCCGTCTCCTATCACAACGATACGATCCACATCCCGATAAAGCGCATCTTCCAGACGGTGCTCAATGATTATCACGGTCTTATCCCGCTCCCGGCATATCCGGTCGATCAACTCGATCGCCCGCTTGCCCGTAGCAGGATCGAGGTTTGCTAACGGCTCGTCGAACAGCAGGACGTCTACATCGTCCACTAAAACGCCGGCCATGGAGACCCGCTGCTTCTGCCCGCCGGACAGCTCTGTAGGCGCATGATCCAGAAGCGCTTTGATATCTACCACTTCTGCCACCTCATCCACCAGGCGGAACATTTCATCCTGTGCGACACAGTCATTTTCCAGCGCAAATGCAACGTCTTCCGCTACGGTCAGCCCGATAAACTGCCCGTCCGTATCCTGCAGCACCGTCCCGACAATTTTGGACATGCCGAAAATCCCCGTTTTCGCAGGGTCTTTACCGCCCACAGTGAGCGTTCCGCTGCTTTCCCCGGAGAATGAAAAAGGAACCATTCCGTTGATGCAGTGCACCAGTGTCGATTTTCCCGACCCGGACGGTCCCACGATTAAAACCTTCTCTCCGGGATAGACCTTCAGGTCAATATCCCGGAGCGTAGGCTCAGACTGTGATCGATATTTAAAAGTATAATCTTTAAACTCGATAATAGGAGTCATTTATCAGTCCTCTTTTGAAAGGCTTCCGGATTTTGCGCCGACCTTTGCGTAAGCTGCCAGCAGCAGAGTACCCAGAATGCCGATGATGATTACGTTTGCGATTGTAGCGCCAACGCCCTGTGCAAATACCTTTTTAGCAGGCTCAACGTAGATAAGGATATCCAGAACAGGAGCAACCACTATCCAGGCCACGGCATTTGCGATTACCTGAACAACATTGAACAGGATGATTTCCTTCTTACCAAAGCTGCCTTCTTTTACCCTGTATTTTGCAGCAAACAGGCCGACGATGATACCGAATACCGCATCGGGGAACACCCAGCTCCACCATACGCTTCCGTAAAATACCGCATCACCCAGCGCATGGCCGATCAGACCGATCGCACCGCCTACCACAGGGCCGAATACTGCGGAGAAAAATGCCAGCAGCGCCGCACGGGTCTGCATTGCTGTGTTTGGAATGAATCCCAGCGGAATCTGTACATTGGTCAGCACGATGAACAGCGCCGTACCGATACCGATTGCTACTACATGTTTGATACCGAACTTCTTGTCCATGAGAATCCTCCTCATATGTAAAAATTTTATAAACACAATCTTTACTATATACAATCTGTCGATATTTTTCAATCTTTTTCTGATTTTTCTTTTTTCTGGAATGGCCTATTGAAAATTCTGTTCGTCCCTTTCCCCCTCGTTTGCCTCTTCCATCACGACGCTCATCCCGGCTTTTTGGTCCGTATATCCGACCCGCAGCACCGCCTGCGCCCGGTTTAAGCTCACCTCCGGAACCTTTCCCTTTTCCGTTCCTGCTTTTTCCAAAAGTCCCAGAAGCTCCTCCAAAACCGCTTTCGTCAGATAGCCTCCCCGCCAGTGAAATGTCAGGAGCTTTCCTTTTTTTGCCGCCTGACAGGCGCGTTTGTAGACATCTTCTGTTTTTGTGAAAGACAGCTTTTTTTCCTTATAATAAAAATGCTCCCCATCCGTACACGCTGCCGCCGGAGCGATGAGCGGCTCATGGTCCCGGAATACCGCCTTATCATCCAGATTAAAATAGTCGTAACGCGGCTCCTGCGCGTTTTTGCCGAGCGTATTGTCAAAGGTTGCGTCCAGATGATAATAGTTCCCGCCGATGCGGACGATGTTCCATGTGTGGCGATATTTTATCCCCTTTTCCGGATTGCTGCCGCAAAGGGCTATCATGCACCAGATCCCCAGCTCGTCGCACAGTGCCTTCACCGATTTCGCTATCCCCTCGCACACGCCCACTCCCTGTCCCAGAGGGCCGATGATTTCATGGGAATAGGGCTTCTTTAACTTGTCATACCGGATATTTTCACAGATAAAATCGTGGATGTACTTCTCCTTCTCCCACTCTGTCAGCTCCTTTGCCGGGCGGGCCAGCTTTTCGATCCGCGCCCGCATCGCCTTCTGATGATCCCGTATCTTTGCTTTGTCAAACAGGTATTCCGGCACAAATATCACATTCGGAGAATCCGGATAATATTTCCATGAAAATCCGGATGCCCAGAAAATCTCGGGATGGTCCAGCCTGAGCTGAAAAAATATGTCATACAGCTCTCCTCCCTCCATCCTCGGGACGAGAAAGGAAGGCTCCAGACTGTTCAGTCCTGTCAGGATGGCGCGGTAAGCCGCCTGCCTCGGACGGTCCATTTTGCTGTAATAAAACGGCTCCATTTTAAATCTCTATCTCCTTTTCCAGCGCAAACGAATAGATAAGCTTCTGCTTTACCCGTTTTCCGGTCAGCCTCTCCAGCGCCTCTTCATAATGTTCGAGCTGTACCCGATACCTCTGCACAAGCTCTTCTGCATCGGATACCCGGTCGGTCTTGTAATCCATCAATACCAGCCCGTCTTCCTCTTCAAAAAACACGTCGATGATTCCCTGGATGAGCACCGTTTCTTCTTCCGGGAATGCGCTGTCCATACTGCTCGCCGGAATACCGAGAACAAACGGCTGCTCCCGTACCAGCTTCTTTTTCCGGTCTGCCTCTGCCATCCTCGCCGCAAGCCCGCTTTCTAAAAATGCGCGTATCTTGTATGGATTTATTGCTTCCGCCTCTGAAACGGTCAATTCTCCACTCTCTGCCTTCGCCTTTAAAAGCGTCCGTATCTCCGGAACTGACCAGTTTTCCCCGGCGCCTTTTTGTCCGAATGCAAAAAGCTCCATAAAACGGTGATAAGCGTTTCCGCGCGCCGTACCGCCCGCCTTTTCTTCTGTTTCCTTCATAAATCCCGGCACATATGCATCGACCTCTTCCTCTGCGAACAGCTGACGCCCTTCCTCCAGCTCCTCCCGCATCCCCGCTTTCTTTAATTCGGAAACGGTCGTTTTAACGAACAGCCCCGAAAGGGCTTCATGCGCATACGGTTTATGCAGACGCTCCATGAGCTCCCTTGCCCCGTCGCTTTCCAAAAGTCCCTGCTCGTCCGCGTGCAAAAGCTTCTGACGGCTGTTGCTCCCTGCCGCCTCCCTGCCAAGCTCTTTTTGCAAAAGCTCCTCCTCTTTCTGCACGGCTATCTTTCTCCCGCATGCCTTCCATGCGGGCAGCACGAGGTCTAAAAAGCTGCCCGCCTCCTGCATCCGAACCGGGGAAAATCCTGTATCCGCAGCCCAAGCAGAGCATCCCTCTGCCGATATCTCTTCTTCTGCTTTTTCCGCTTTCATCGTTCCGGTCAGTATCAGCTTTTCCTCCGCACGGGTCAGCGCCACATACAACACACGCAGCTCCTCTCCCAGACTGTCCGTGGAAAGCTTTTTCGCCAGCAAATTTTTTTTCAGCGTGCTGCGGCGGACCCTCGCCCGATCGTCCACCCAGTCTGCTGCCAGCCCCATATCCATGTCCATCAGCACAGGCTGGGCGCTTTCCTGTCGGTTGAACCGCTTCGACAGTCCCGATACAAAGCAGATAGGGAACTCCAGTCCCTTGCTTTTGTGGATACTCATAATACGCACCACATCTGCATTTTCATCCGCTCCGCCCGTCTCGCCATAATCGATATCATACTTTTCCAGCTGCTCCATGTAACAGATAAAATGAAACAGCCCGGAATAGCTCGTTTTTTCAAAACTTTCCGCCCGCGCCAGCAGCATTTCCACGTTGATACGCCGCTGCGCGCCTCCCGGAAGCGCGCTGACCGTATACAGATATCCGGTTTCTTCCAGAAATTCCTCCATCAGCCTGTGTATCGGCAAGTACACCGCCCGGCTGCGGAAGCGGTTTAAAAATTCCAGAAAGCCCCGGCACTTTTCGCCCAGCGCCCCGTCTCCCGCCAGATATCCCGGCTCCGGTCTTTCTGCCCGCGCTGCCGTCTTCATGCAGTCATAAAGCCTGAGCTTCCCGGTCTGGTCCATTGCCCTCAGGCTTGCCAGCTCCTCGTCCGAAAAACCGGCCACCGGGGATTTCAGCACGCCAAATAACGGGATATCCTGCAGCGGATTGTTCAGCACCCGCAAAAAATTGAGCACCGTCTGTACCTCCGTTGCCGCAAAATATCCTGTTTTTGACGTCACGAACACCGGAACGCCGTTTTCTTCCAGCACCTTTTTGAATTCCTCGTCCCAGTTCGAGGTCGTCCGCAAAAGTATCACGATATCCTGATACCGCGCTGCGCGCAGCTGTCCCGTCTCGCTGTCCCTCACCGGGAATCTCCCGACCAGCTCTCTTATGCGTCCCGCTATGAGGCGCGCTTCCAGACGCTTCGGGTCTTCTCCGCCATCCTCTGCGGCCCCTATCAAAAGCTCCGGCTCATAAAGTTCCTCCGTCTCTTCCGGGAACACCGCCGCCGGATAAAGCGCCGCATCCGCATCGTATTCCACACCGCCCAGCTCCCGGTGCATCAGCTGCAAAAACAGCCCGTTCACACAATCGGTCACCTGATGCCGGCTTCTGAAATTCTGCTTTAAATCCACCCGGATACAGTCCGACGACTCTTTCTGATAGGTATCGAACTTTTCCATGAAAAGCTCCGGTCTTGCCAGACGGAACTTATAAATGCTCTGCTTCACATCCCCGACCATAAAACGGTTGAACCGCCCCTCGTCTTCCCCTGAAATGCTTTGCAGAAGATATTCCTGCACCAGATTGGAATCCTGATACTCGTCAATCAATATCTCGTCAAATTCATTTCTGTATTCCAAAGCTGTGGAAGACGGTACGATACTCCCATCCTCCTGCACGCGCAACAGGATACGCAGCGCCATATGCTCCATATCCCCGAAATCCAGCAGGTTTTTTTCCCGCTTTTTTTCATCGAGGCGTTCCCGGAACAAAATCGTCATCCGCACCAGCTCCTCCAGCGCGGCGTCCACCTTCTGACAATCCTCCAGCCAGCTTTCCGGCGTCCCGCAAAAATATTTTTCGGATACTGATGCCAGCAGGTCTTTTACCCTCTGACGCATTTTTTTAACAGCTTCCCGTTTTTCAACAGAAACCGAATCGTCCTTTTTGGCACGCAGCGCCGCATGGGAAAGCCCTGAGAACCCGTTTGCCAACGCCTCAAAATCTTCTTTTGCGCGGCTTTTTTTTGCTTTTTCATACAGCAAAAAAAGCCTTTCCGTCAGCTCCCTGTCGCTCTCCAGTGCCGTCCCGTAAAAATACGGTCCGTCCGGCTCATCGCAGATTTTCAGCGCCCGGTCCAGCTCCATAGCGCAATCCTTTAAAATCCCGCCTATCTCCTTTGCCAGAAGCCCAAACCACTCCTGCCCTGTAAAGGTCTCCCAATCCGTCTGCGCATAATCCTTCTGATGCCTTGTAAGCCATTGCTCCGGGAACGGATAACTCATAGAAAAATCATACAGCCTTTCTATCAGCTCCTCCAGCCGTTTTTCTCTGCCGTCATAAGCAAAATATTCCACACAGTCTATAAATTCCTTCCGCTCCCGGGCAAACTGCTCCTCCAAAAGCTCCTTTAGCACGTCCTGCCGTAAAAGCCGCATCTCACCTTCGTCCGCAGTCCGAAAATCCGGGTCCAGGCCGATGTCGTTAAAATGATTTTTTATCAGATACAGACAAAAGCTGTGAATCGTCGTTATCTTTGCGTGATGGATGAGTGTGAGCTGCTTTTTTAAATGCTCGTTTTCCGGCTCCGCCTCCGAACGCTCCGTCAGCGCCTTCGTTATCCTCTCACGCATCTGCGCCGCCGCCGCATTCGTAAACGTCACGACCAGCAGCCTGTCGATATCTGTCTCATGCGCCGGGTCGCATACCAGCTCCACGATGCGCTGGACGAGCACCGCCGTTTTGCCCGATCCCGCCGCAGCTGATACCAAAATATTGCATTTGCGTAAATCTATGACCCTCTGCTGGTCAGGCGTGAACTTCATCGCCATCCGCCGTCTCCTTTCTGATACGCATAAGCGCCTCCTCGTCCTTTAGATTTTCCAGCTCCCGCATGATAAAACCGTCTATCTTTTTGTCAAATCCGCATATCTTCTGATAAGCGCAGAAATCGCAGGCGCTCTTATTTCCCTGTTCATAAGGATTCAGCGCGATATTCCCGTTTAATATCTGCCGCCCCGCCTGCCGTATCTTTTTATCCACAAACGCCGACACCGTTTTAAAGTCCGCCTCCTCCAAAACGCTCGAACGCGCCGAAAAGCTTCCGTCCTTTTTTCGTTCCAGAGGAACTACGTCGGACCTGCCGCAAAGCCCGCTGTCTAATCCCTCCACCACATCCTCGCGCGCATTCACAACGCCCGTGGCGCGCAGAGCGCGAAGTATCTGACGGTTTATCTCTTCCGGGTCTGCATCCTTCTCCGGCATTTCCACCATCGGGTCCTGTACCCGGTAATAGAGCATCGCCGCAGGAACTATCTCCTTTTCCGGGTGCTTTTTCCCTGCTATCTCCATCGCCGCATTCATATATACCACGAGCTGAAGCTGCAGCCCGTAATACAGCGCCGCCAGCGAAAATTCCCTGCTGCCGGATTTATAATCCATGACCTTGACGTATACCCGCCCGGAATCCTCGCGGACGTCCATCCGGTCTATCCGCCCGCGCAGACGCATTTTTTCCTGCTCCGACAAAGCGATGTTGACCGCATCCAGCTCTTCCAGCACGGAAAAGGATACCTCGAACTGCTCCGGTACAAAGCTCCCTTTTTTGAGCTGATACTGCATCGCCGTTACCGTGCGCTTCAGTATCCGCTTTATCCTCCGTACCATATAGGCGTTCCTCGCGCTGTCAAACAGCACCGTATTATGGTAGGTGACAGCATAGGCGTCCACTGCCTCCTCTACCAGCCGCTCCCCTTCCTCTTTGGAAAAATCAAACCAGCTCCTGCCGATTTCCTTTAATTTATCCGCAAAAATCTCCAGCACGCCATGAAAGATATTGCCCAGATCTACCGCTTCAAAGGAAAATTCCTCCTGCTCCTTTAACTTCATGCCGTATTTCAGAAAATGAGCATAGGCGCAGGCCGCAAACTGTTCCAGACGGCTCACGCTGCCCGACAGGGTCTGCCCGTAAAGCGCTGCTGCCACCGCCTTTTTCAGGGAAGGCTCCTGATATGCAAAAAATGCTGTATCCGTCAGCTTTCCCGTCCAAACACCGTACAGCTCGTCCTTTTGATAAATCTGATATAACGTCAGGAATTCCTTCTCCTGCTCCTTATCCAAAAGTCCGTCGGCAAATTCCCTGAGTCCCGCCGCCAGATATTCCCGTCCGTCGCGCAAAGACTGTACCTGCGAAAGCTTCCCGTCCATCTCCGGACGCTCTGGCGCAAGTCCCGGAAAAAGCCGCTGCATATGCCCTATCAGAAAGCTCGGCCGAAGCGCCTTTCCCGTCTGGTCCATCCGCGCCCACGACAGCACGAGCTCACAGGAGGGCTTTGTCATATTCAGATACAGATACAGCCTCTGAATATACATCTGCTGGCGCGGGGAAGGCGCCAGCTCCTGTCCCGATCCCGTCAGAAATTCCCGCTCCAGGTCCGAGATAATGCCGCCCTTTCCGGAATTTCTCGGAATGTTTCCATCATTCACCCCCGCAAAAAAAAGCGCCTTTACCTGCTTTAAACGCGTCCTCTCCATATCGCCCGCCACGACCCTGTCTACCTCCTGCGGGATGGTGCCGACCTGCAGCTCTTCAAATCCGGCTTCCAGTATCCGCAAAAATTCTTCCGGCTTTGCAGGCTCGTCCCCTATCAGGTTCACGATCTGGTCCAGAAGGTCCATGACAAGACGGTAAATCTGCGCGTATTCCCGCTCTCGCACCCGGTCTCCTTCTTTGGCGAACTGAAGCTCAAAGCCTTTGAGCTTTTGCTGCACCTGATTTTGGACGATAAATCCATACAGCCCCCGTGCAAACTCCCTTGTCTGCCTGTAATTCCCATATAAAGGAGCCAGCTGCTCCACAAGCCGCTGCCGCAGTCCGTTTAATTCCTCCAGCTCTGCTGCCGGCTCGACCATCGTTTCCGACGGATATACAAAAATTGTCTCCCATTTTTTCCGCCCGCGTATCCCCAGCGCGCGCACATAAACCTCCAGACGATCCGTCTCCTCCGGCGTAAAATCCGCCAGGCCGCTGCGCAGATAGTGGAATACCGATTCGTAGCTGTAATTTTTTACCCGCACCTGAAGCGCGCTCTTGATATATTCGATGAACGGATTGAGCGTCACGCCCCGGGTCTGATCCAGATAGACCGGGATACCGTAGGCTGCAAATTCCTGCTCGATACAGCCCGCATACGCCTCATAATCCCCGCATATCACCGCAATATCCCTGTAACAATAGTTCTTTTCATTGATAAGACGCCGGATGGCAATACATATCTGACGGACCTCCTCCCGCTGGGTCGACGCTTCAAAAAGCCGGATACTCCCGTTTCTCTTTCCCTTGTACGGGCGGACCGGATAGCGAAGGAGATTTTTTTCCAGATGGGAAAGCTCGGGGCTGTCTAAAAACCGTGGCGGTACCTCTGGCGTCAGGCAGATACTTTCTTCAATTTCCGTTTCTGCCTCTCGTGCGATTCCGGCAAGAGACTGCATCGTTTTTTTACTCAGCGCAAACAGCTCCTGCTCTGCGACCTCAGTAAATACCTCCGTATCAGAATCCATAGTCACTGTCACCATTACCTCCCGGGCACACTTGAGAAGCTGCCCGATGACCTTATTCTGCACCGGCGTAAATCCCGTGAAACCGTCAAATACAATAATGCTGTCTTTTACGAGCTTTGAGGCGGGAATAAGGGACGCCAGCACTTCTAAAGATTCCTCTGTCGTCAGATACTTTTCCCGGATAAACTCCCAGAAACCCTCATACACAGTACGCAGATCCTTCAGCTTGTGATAGAGCTGCCCCCGCTTTTGGGAAAACGACACCAGACCGTCCAGCTCCTGTAAGCCCACGCCATACTGCATGAACTCGGAAATAGCGGATTTTACCTCATGGATATAACCCGTCCGGCTCAGATTTCCGCCAAGCACAGGAAGCTTTTCCTGCATCCCTGCCGCCACGCGCCGGATAATGAGGCTCTTTCCCGTATCGTCCAGCATCGGCATTTCCATGCCGCCCTTCTCCTCAAATATGCGGTGCGTCAAACGTCCAAAGCTGAGCACGTCAATGTTCATGATGCCCTTTTTGTCGTGCATCGTCACAAGATCGAGCTGGGTCTGCATCGTAAACTGATCCGGCACGATGATAAGAAAACGCCCGGACGGCTCTTTTTTTGAACGGGCAATGATGTCTTTATATACATAGGTACTTTTTCCTGAACCGGACGGACCGGTAACAAATCTCAATGACATGGCAGTTTCCTTTGCTTTCTTTTCCGAAGCTGTTATATTTTCTGATGTCATTTTACTATAGGCGGATGGGGTTTGCAAGAAAAGGGAGCACTCCGCTGAATTGATATAACTCAAAAGCGGACAGCTCTGATCTTTCGCTGTCCGCTTCTTCAAATCTTCTATTTACAAAGCTTCCCCTCAGTTGATACCAAACCTTCTTTTTCCATATCGCTGTAGCGCATCCGCACCCGGATACCCTGACTGTAATTTCCAAACCCATGCCCGAACAGCGTCATCCCGCCTACATGCGCCGCATCGTCGCGCACCTCCATGCGGAAGCGTATCGGACTTTTATAATCCAGGTCAAACTGTTCCAGTGAAACATCTGAGATCTTCAACCCGTCGATAAAGGTTCCCTTCCTGTTTATCACGAGCATCTTTAACAGTCCGTATTGATTCCAGTTTGCAAACCACCAGTCCGGCGTAAACAGCCCATGTACATCCCCGAAATCACCGGGCGATGTCCACATTCCGATCGGTACATCATTTAAGGAAAAGGTGATATCCGAAGGCCAGTCATTGTTGACGCCCGGCGCCTCGCTGGAAATCTCCATGGAAAACGTTATCTCATCTATCTTCTGCATTGCCGGCAGCACATTCGGTACAAGATATTCCACATACCCTTTTGTGAACCACAGCACGCTCGCATTTATCCTGTCAGGATGTGCAAAATAGCGGGGATCGTCTACCTCTCCGATGAGATTTTTCGTGGTGGAAATCCCGCAGGTCGGATACACATTATACGAAGAATACTGTCCAACCGGTATCTCTGCTTCATAAACGCCCACATCGCTGCTCTCCTCCGGTACGATATCTACCAGTATCCGCTCCTGCCTGACGCTGCACATCTTCTGGTTGCCGTGGCCGACCGCATCGCCTGTCACCTTTATCAGCCCTACGTCCTCCATCTTCTTGATATGACTCGTCAGCGCACCGTTCGTGATGTTTAAGCTGGATGCTATCTCGTTCATATTCATTTCTTTATTCCGCAAAAGCAGCTTGATGATATTGATCCTGACATCGGAGCCAAGCGCCTTAAACAGCTCCACTCCGTCTTCCAGATTTTTAATGTACAGCATCTGTCTCCCCTTCTTTTCCCGACTGTTTTTACTTATTCTAAAATGATTATAAGCACTGCCTGACCAGCCCGCAACTGTTTTTTCTCTTCCGTCACCATCTCTTGTATGGGCATTTATTCTTTTTTACCGCCGCTCTCAGCTCCACATAGCAGCCGCACGCCAGACACGTCCCCGCCTCCAGATAATCGCAAGCCTTACATGCTTCCAGCCGCTTTTCATAAATTGCCTGCGCGGTCCTTATATCTGCATCCAAAAGCTCGATATAATGATGGAGCTGTCTCATATAGGCTTCCTCATCCATCTCCCGCAGCAGGCATTTTAAGCATCGCGGCGTTTCCTTTGCCGCTTCCATATATCCGTCCCTCTCAGCGCAGGCGCAGGCTCACCACGCTGCACGCAGGTATTGTAAAGGATGCACCGCGCTCCGTCAGCATCACGCCGTCAAAGTCCTCTTCTTTCACCACATCCGGCTCCTCAAAGGTGTTTTTTGCATGCATTTCGTTCGTCAGTATCCTTGCCTCCGCGCTTTCCGGCTTTTTCTCCATAAATATCAAATCCACCGGATAGCTCTTTTCCACAGACATGTTCGCGATCGTCACGATAACGGTCCCGTCCTCCTGCATGGAAACCGATTCCTGCAGGGCAGGCACGCTGCTCTCTCCCGCTCCTGCCGTTTCCGTTCCGGCAAGCTCACTGTCCAAAAGCTGTGCGCCCTGATGATGTCTGTACATATGGAATACATGATAAGTAGGCGTCAGTATCATCTTGTCGCCCTCTGTCAGCACTACAGACTGGAGCACGTTTACCATCTGAGCGATGCACGCCAGCTTCACGCGATCACAGTGCCTGTTGAAAATGTTCAGACTCACCGCCGCAACCAGCGCGTCGCGCATCGTACTCTGCTGATATAAAAATCCCGGATTCGTCCCCGGCTCCACATCAAACCAGCATCCCCATTCATCCACCATCAGACCTATCTTCTTTTCCGGGTCAAACTCGTCCATGATACGGCTGTGCATATTGATGAGCTCCTCGATATAGAGTGCCTTTTCCATCGTAAGGTACCATGTCTTTTCATCAAAATCCGTAGCGCTTCCCTTTTTGTCCCATCCGCCCGGATGTACATAATAATGAAGGGAGAGTCCGTCCATAAACCCGTGCGCCGACGGATTATTCGGGCTTGCATAACAGGTATCCAGCACCTTTTTCGTCCAGTTGGTATCGTCCACATTCGGCCCGCCGCAGATTTTTTGGATGGGAGCCGCCGAATCATAATGGCGTACATAGGTCTGATAACGACGGTACAGGTTCGCATAATATTCGGGCGTCATATTGCCGCCGCATCCCCAGTTTTCATTTCCGACGCCGAAATAATCCACCTTCCACGGCTTTTCATGACCGTTTTCCTTCCGCAGCTGAGCCATCGGGGAAACGCCGTCAAAGGTCATATATTCCACCCATTCGGACATCTCCTGCACCGTGCCGCTCCCCACATTTCCGTTGACATAGGTCTTGCAGCCGAGCTGCTCGCACAGCTCAAAAAATTCATGTGTGCCAAAGCTGTTGTCTTCTACCACGCCGCCCCAATGGGTATTTATCATGCGCTTTCTCGTCTCTTTCGGGCCGATGCCGTCTTTCCAGTGATACTCGTCCGCAAAACAGCCGCCGGGCCAGCGCAGTACCGGTATCTGCATCTCTTTGAGCGCCTCGACCACGTCCGTCCTCATACCGTTCTTATTCGGGATGCCCGAATCCTCTTTCACATACAGACCTTCATAGATACATCTCCCCAGATGCTCGGAAAAATGCCCGTAGATTTCCGGCTCTATCCTGCCCTTTTTCTTCTTTTCATTGATATAAAGTGTCGCCATTGCCTGTAACCTCCCTGAAACCCTCTCTGTCTTTATCTGTTCTCCTGCCCGTAATAGGCGTTCGCCCCGTGCTTGCGGTAATAATGCTTATCCTGCAGCGCCTGCGGAGCCGCTTCCACCTTTGGATTTATCAGCTCTGTGCGGTATGCCATTTTTGCAACCTCTTCCAAAACGACCGCATTGTGTACCGCTTCCTTCGCGTCCTTTCCCCATGCGAAGGGGCCGTGGTTTTTGCATAATACCGCCGGCACAGCCATCGGGTCCTTCTGAAGCCGTGCAAATTCGTTCACGATCAGATGCCCTGTATTTTCTTCATAGGCGTCTTCTATCTCCTCTGCCGTCAGACAGCGCAGACACGGGATCTCCCCGTAAATATAATCCGCATGGGTTGTGCCGTAGCACGGGATGCTCCTGCCCGCCTGAGCCCAGCTCGTCGCATAAGAAGAATGGGTATGTACGATACCGCCTATCTCAGGAAACGCCTTATACAGCTCGATATGAGTAGCCGTATCCGAAGAGGGCTTATAGCTGCCTTCTATTTTATTTCCCTCCAAATCCATCACGACCATATCCTCCGGCGTGAGCTTGTCATAATCCACTCCACTGGGCTTGATGACAAAAAGTCCCGACTCCCTGTCTATCCCGCTCACGTTTCCCCATGTAAAAGTCACGAGGCCATGCCTGGGCAGCTCCATATTCGCCTCATAAACTTTCTTTTTCAGTGCTTCCAGCATCTTTTTATCCCTCCGCTATCTCAGCGCTTCCACCGCCGCCTTCTGCGCGGCAAGACACGCCGTATATTTTTTCGTGTATGCATCGAATCCTGCCACGTCTTCGCTGTCCGGCTCCATCGTTTCCGCCTTCATCCCGGCAAACACCTCTTTTTCCAGATATTCGTCAAGACTCTGCCCTTTTGTTCCGTTCTTCATATACGCCGCCAGGAGCGCGATGCCCCAGGCGCCGCCCTCGCCCGCCGTCTCCATGACGGAAATAGGCGCGTTCATCGCCGCCGCCAGAATACTCTGCCCGACTCCCTTTGTCTTGAACAGACCGCCGTGTCCGGTAATGGACTCAATTTTCACATCTTCTTTTTTCAGTAGGATGTCCAGACCTATTTTCAAGGATGCAAGAGAAGCGTAAAGATGCGTCCTCATAAAATTTGCCAGACTCATATGGCTGTCCGGATAGCGCACAAACATCGGTCTGCCCTCTTCCAGTCCTGTCACGGGTTCCCCTGAAAAATAGTTATATGCGATCAGGCCGCCGCAGTCCTTCTCTCCTTCCAGCGCCTTGTTGTAAAGCACGGAAAACAGGCGGTTCATATCCACATCCACGCCGAAGCTCTCCGCAAATTCTTTAAACAGATTTACCCATGCGTTCAGATCTGACGTGCAGTTGTTGCAATGTACCATTGCCACCGGGTCTCCTGCCGGCGTCGTCACCATATCTATTTCCGAATATCTTGCGGAGAGTGCCTTTTCCAGTACGATCATCGCAAATACGCTCGTCCCTGCGGAAACATTTCCTGTACGCTGTGCCACGCTCTTTGTCGCGACCATTCCCGTTCCCGCGTCTCCCTCGGGAGGACACAGCGGGATACCCGCCTGAAGCTTTCCTGATACGTCCAGAAGTCTTGCGCCCTCTTCAGTCAGCGTACCGGCACTCTGACCTGCCGTGAGCACCTTCGGCAGGATATCGCGTATTTTCCATTCAAATCCCTTTTCAGCGACCAGACCGTCAAATTTATCCAGCATCGCTGCATCATAGTCCATCTTTTCGGAATCGATAGGAAACATTCCTGACGCTTCTCCGATTCCTGCCGTCCTCTTTCCTGTCAGCTTCCACTGGATGTAGCATGCCAGCGTGCTCAGATAATCTATCTTCGCCACATGCTCTTCTCCATTCAAAACAGCCTGATACAGATGGGCGATGCTCCAGCGCTGGGGCACATTAAAGTCAAATGTCTCCGACAAAATCTCCGCCGCTTGTGCCGTTATCGTATTTCTCCACGTCCGAAACGGCACGAGCAGATTTCCTTCCCTGTCAAACGCCATGTAACCGTGCATCATGCCTGAAAATCCGATGGCGGAAAGCATTGTCAGCTCCGTCCCATACTTTTCCTTCACATCTGCCGCAAGCTTTGCATAGCAGTCCTGCAAGCCGCTCCATATATCGTCCAGAGTATACGTCCAGATACCGTTCTCCAGACGGTTTTCCCATTCGTGGTCGCCGGACGCCACCGGAGTATGGGTCTCGTCTATCAGGACCGCCTTGATACGCGTAGAACCAAACTCTATCCCTAATACCGCCCTGCCGTTTTTGATACAGTCAATAATCCTTTCCTGAACCATCATTTCCTCCATTTCTGTTGCTCTAATCCTTTTCCTTCCGCGCCTGCCAGCGTCCGTCTCAACGGAATGCCGCCGCGTTCCACCGCATTTCATTTTTCAGACTGCGTATCGTCGTGTCATTATCTATCACGACGGTCTCGATGCCCATCGCATCTGCCCAGTCGACCATCTGCTCCGTCGTCAAATCATAGGAGAACGCCGTATGATGCGCGCCTCCCGCCAATATCCAGCTTTCCGCGCCTACCGTCAGGTTCGGTCTGGGTGTCCAGAAATTCGTCGCCACCGGAAGCTTCGGCATCGGTTTTTCCGCTTTTTTGCAGTCTACCTCATTGATGATCAGGCGGAAGCGGTTTCCAAGGTCGATAAGCGATGTGGCGATTCCCGCTCCTTCTTTTGAAGTAAATACAAGCCTTGCCGGGTCTTCCCGATTTCCCATAGACAAAGGACATACCTTGATGCCGATAGGGCCGTCCGCGATGGTCGGGCATACCTCCAGCATGTGCGCCTGCAGTATCCCCTCTTTTCCGGGAACAAGATTATATGTATAGTCCTCCAGGAAAGAAGTTCCCTTCGCATCCTTTACGCCCTCGGTCATTATCTTCATCAGGCGTACCATCGCCGCCGTTTTCCAGTCGCCTTCCGCGCCGAAGCCATATCCCTTTTCCATCAGACGCTGGATTGCAAGTCCCGGAAGCTGCTTTAAGGAACCGAGGTCGCCAAAATGCGTCACGATCGCCTGATAATCTTTTTCCTGCAAAAATCTTTCAAAGCCTATCTCTATGCCCGCCTGGACAGCCACATGACGGCGGAACTCTTCTACATCCCTGCCCTCGTCGATGATATCGTATTTATCATAGTATTCTTCCACCAGAGCATCGATATCGCCCTGCTTTACATCATTTACATAATCTGCTATTTCGTTGACCGGATAGGCATCTATCTCCCAGCCAAACCTCATCTGCGCTTCTACCTTGTCGCCTTCCGTCACGGCGACATTTCTCATATTGTCCGCCACTCTTACAACGCGGATATGGCTGGATTCCATGATGCCGACGGCCGTTCTCATCCAGTCACCAAGACGCTTTATCACCTTTTCATCATTCCAGTGACCCATGATGACCTTGCGCTCGATACCCATGCGGGTCACGATATGCCCGTATTCCCGGTCGCCGTGAGCAGACTGGTTCTCATTCATGAAATCCATGTCGATCGTATCATAGGGAATTTCCTGATTGAACTGCGTATGCAGATGGCAGAGCGGCTTGCGGTATTCCTGAAGTCCCAAAATCCATGACTTTGCCGGCGAAAACGTATGCATCCATGTGATCACGCCCGCGCACTCCTCATCCGCATTCGCCTCATTGAATAAACGGCGTATCACCTCGTTTGTGATGAGTGTCGGCTTCCACACTACTTCATAGGGAAGCAGCCCTGATCTGTTCAGCTCCTCCACGATGATGCGGGAATGCTGCGCCACCTTTTCAAGACACTCGTCCCCGTACAAGTCCTGTGAACCGGTAGCAAACCAGAATTTATAATTTTTCATAAAAAGTAACCCCTTTCTCCCCAAAGCTTTATCTCTTTGGATAAATGCCTGTTTTATCAGCATTTTCTTAAATTTATAGTAGAATATCAGCCTACGTTTGTCAATATATATGTAAAGTATTTCTTTTTTTTCTAAAATATTTTGAAGCGGCCCGGATTTTTCCAGACCGCTCCATAAAAGTTTCGCTATATCATCCCATAGCACCTGTGACAGTCGGAAGAATGAACTATTATTCATCATAGCAGAAAAATATGACTGCTTCGTAACAAAAATACGGGAGAGAACACACAGTTCTCTCCCGCCTTTTTGTCTGTTATTATTTTGCCGACGCTCTCAGATTGCCACGATAACGCCGCCGTCATTGGCATACATGGTGCTGACGCCCGCCGTATCCATGATGAGTACATCCTTTACCCGTATCCTGTCCGTTATCATCCTGCAGATGCGCTCTGCCCGATCACTGTTATTGCAATGCGATATCATCAGGACCTTCTTCTCCGGCTCAGCCGTATTTTTCACGACCGTCTCCGCCAGCTTCTGCAACGCCTTCTTGATGCCTATTCCCTGACCTATTTGCTCAATCGTACCTTCCCTCGTCCCCGCCATCACAGGCTTGATGCTCAGTGTGGATGCGACCAGAGCCTTTACGCCGGTAAGCCTGCCGTTTTTACGGAGCGTCTCCAGATTATCGAGCACAAAATAAGTCCCCATCCCCCTGCGGAACTCCTCGAGCAGTACAACGACTGCTTCAAACGCAAGCCCCTGCTCCTCCAGTTCCATCGCCTTTAATGCGAGCTGTGTCTCGCCGCAGGACGCTGAACAGGAATCCAGCACATATATGTTCTTCTCACCATGTGTCTCTTCATACAGTGTTTTTCCAAGCATTGCACTGTTGTAGCTGCCGCTTAAGTTTGCAGACAGCGTGATAACATAGACATTCTCCGCCTCCGTCTCATAAGCGTTCATATAACGCTCCGGAGAAGGGCATGAAGACCGGGGACATTCGGGGCACTGAGCCACCTTTTTCAAAAAATCATGCTGATCAAATGTCTCGTCGTCCCATATCCGCTCTTCTCCCACCTCGAGCCCCAGCGGTACGATTTCAAAACGAGGGTCTTTTTTTAAGTATTCCGGCAATTCACAGCAGCTGTCCACAACAATTTTATAACTCATGAAGGTCCTCCAGATTTCACCACATTTCGATCTAGTTTTCATTACTACATATAATAGCATGCTTTATCCGCTATTGTAAAGACTATTTGCTATTTTCCTCTAATCTGGTATACTGAAATATGTTGCAGACCACTTTTACATAAGGAGATGACATGACTGCTTTTCATATCACCGAACTGAAAAAATTCATGGCGGGCTTTCTCGCCGGAGACTGCTTTGATTCCTTTTTGCTGGAAGAGGCTTTTGTCGAAACAGCCGTCACCTATCATATAGACGGACACGTAAACGCCGCCTTTTTTGCACAGGATGGGGAGGATGGCTGCCCCGGCAGCTTCATCCCGTGGAAGACTGTGCGCTCTGTCGCCTTTGATATGATAAAGGGCAGACGCACCCCGTCCCGTTTCAAATTCGTCCTGCATCTGATGCCTGAATACATCCCCGGCGTCATGAAGGGCGCAGACCCTTCCCTTTTGCCGGAGCAGGTCAGCGCGCTCGTGCTCACAGTCAGCTATGACGGCTCTTCCATCCGTCTCGTGACAGGCACAGCCTTTTCCTCCTTTGTCATGGACAAAACGCTGGACGCGCAGTGGGACAAAACGATGCGGCACTTTCTGTCCAAAAAAGACATCGCATATACCGAATGACCCTATCCCTTATTTTTTCATCTTGGGATTAAAAACCAGGCTCGCCAGATACCCGAATATCAGCGCCGCGCTTGTTCCGACCGCCCCCGCTTTCAGACCGCCTGCAAACAGTCCCATAAAGCCCTGTTCATCTACCGCCTCTTTTACCCCTTTCATCAGTACGTTTCCAAAGCCTAAGAGCGGAACTCCCGCCCCTGCCCCGGCATACTCCTGAAAAGGCTCATACAGCCCCAAAAAACTCAATGCAGCTCCGCTGCACACCAGCAATACCATAATTCTCCCGGGCATCAGCTTCGTCTTTTCCATAAGGATTTGTACAAGCGCACATATCAGCCCGCCCACCCAGAATGCATTTACATAATCCATCACGTTCCCTCCTGTTCGAAATGCTCTCTGTTAGGATGCCTCCTGTGCGCTGTTTTATACCCCACACCGCAATACGGCTTACTGTCCGAAAACCTCCGCGTCTACTGTCGTAAGCATATCCCCGTATAAGATACCGTCATAATAGTCCAAAAGGAGCTTCACCACCCCTCCGTAAACATCCATTCCTTCCTTTACCCCGTTTATCTTTAAAGATGCCGTTGTCGCTGCCCTCGATACCTTTCTGGCAGTCTGAGTGCTCACCACCGCCTTTTGTTCCACCTCCTGCCATGCCTGCTTTGTCAAAAACACATTATCCCGATATACAAGCTCCGATATCTGAGGATGCTTTCCATATTCTTTTTTATTATTTCCAATGGATTTTTTAAATTCCCGCTCCACATAGTCTATCACCCCGAGATAGCCGCTGTAGCGGAACATTTCATCGTCAGAGCTGACACATGCCAGATACCCTATCAGATTCGCTTCGTCCTCCTGGATAAAGCCTTTTAGATGGGCGAATTCATGACAGATCGTGTTCGGTTTATTTGCCACATACATCGTTTCGTTATAATTCGCTTCCATGGAAAACGGGAAATAATACCCCTTCATATACGTCTGACTCAAAAGTCCTGAAAAATAGATTTCCTTCGGCTCCGGGTAATATCCCTTCAGTCGCTCATATTCCTCCCCCATAGACCGCATCGCCTCCGCAGCCGTCTCATTCATATCCGCTTCATAGATAAGCCACCCCTCTTCATCCCTCGGGAGCCGTCCTGCCAGCTCGTTCGCATTTACAACGATATAATCTCTCAGCGCCGCCAGTTCTTTTTTGGAATATCCGTTCACCCGGACCGCCTCCATATACCTGTCCTCAAATGCGGCAGAATGATATAAAAGAAAACAATTGCAAGTCATCACCCAGAAAAGTGCCAGACCTCCCCAGCAAAGCACACTCCTCATTCCTGCAAACAGACGCACCGACCAGCTTTTTTTCACAGTCAGGCGCAGCGCCGCAGACAGCACAAACAACGCTGCAAAGCACAGACCTGCCACGATCATCCATTCTCCCAGGCTGAACGGAAACAACGACGTCACCCGGGAAGAGATGCTGCTCCATGCAGGAAATATCTTTTCCACATAAAAATCACAGAACCGACTGCTTTTCCACGCTGCTAAATTCAGCAAAAGCGCTGTACACATCAATGCCGCCCATATTTTCTTCTTCATACGCACGTCCCCCAATGGTGCTCAACGTCAACGGTTTCCATACTTTCAGTATATCCCCTTTTTAACGCCGCCCATTGAACAGACTGTTAATCTTTATGAACGTTCTGTAACCCCGGTATCTATATCTTACGCCCCGACAGCTCATCCAGAGAACATTCCAGCGCCGCCGCTATCTGCCATACGCTTACAAACGACGGCCTTACTATCTTGCCGCCCAAAAGCTTCTTTACTGTTTCATAAGGAAGCTCCGCCTGATCCGCCAGCATCTTCTTCGACCAGTCCCGCCATCCTTTATCTCCTTTATGCGAAACGGTCAGGGAATGTATATCTTCCCTGACCGTTTCTGATGATAAGCAGCGCGCCCTGCGCTGTACGAGCCGTATTTGTTTTGAATATAAAAAGTATGCCCGGCACACATTCGTGTCATACGCAAACGCTGCCGTCAGGCAACTCCTGCCTTTCGCGCAAATGCGTATAAAAAAACAGGGGCAGTAGGAATCGAACCCACATCGACGGTTTTGGAGACCGCTGTTCTACCTTTGAACTATGCCCCTATCTCTATCAGCGTCATCGCGCTGACAGGTTGTATTATAACACAGCTTTGACAAATTATGCAAGCCCTAATTTTATTTTTTTGCAACTTTTTGCAGCATCCCCCCTCGGCAGCGTCCAGCGCTCCGCAGCCACGGACGGCAGGGAAACAGCGTCAGCTCCTACGGATATGAATGTCCGGTTCTGCATATTTTTCACAAATTTCAGACACTTAATAGCGGCTTCTGTTTTGAAGCAATATTGATCTTTTAGTTTATCAGGCAATGATGCAGAAATCGTCTGCTTCCTTATCCCCAGCAGTCCCAAAATCTTTCCTCTTTGCACATTTGGTAAGATCTGGCTCCTTTACTTCACAATAACTTCCATGATAGAGAACAAATCCATCTTTTAACTCAAGCACTAATCTTTATCGCCTTTCCTTCCAGAAATTCAATAATATCTTCAATCATGACATGAGTCTTCTCAATATACCCGTCAATAAAGCTGGTGTGGTCAAGATGTACCTGATTCTCAAAAAAAATAAACTGTGATGTTTCCGTCACACCAAATACCATTGCCAGAAGATCTGGCTGTCGCCTTTTTCATATCCACGGTCTTTCCAGTTTTTCGCAAATGCTTTCGCGCTGTTCTTTGTTGTGTATCTGCCATTGCGGCAATCTACTGTTATTCACCATCGGTAAATTCCATCATCTCACCAACGGTGCAGTCCAGTTTCTTGCATATCTTCTCGATCGTCTCCATCGATACATACTGTTTTTTCCCATCCGGGCAAGAATGTTTCCACTGATCCCGGTGAGGTACTGCATCTCTATCTGTTTTGATTATATCACGATTTCGTTAGGTTTAATATCTGTAACTTTTGATATCTTCCTGATATAAATCAGATTCGGGCAGGCAAAAAAGAGAACCCTCCGGTTCTCTTTTTTTGCCTGCCTGTTCTTATCTCTGTACCCTGCCCGACGCGTCTCCGCCCGCGAGCTTTTCCACCTCGGAAACCGTAACCATATTATAGTCGCCCTCAACTGTATGCTTCAATGCGGACGCCGCCACTGCAAACTCAATAGCCTCCTGCGTGCTCCTGCCGTTTAACAGCGCATAGATAAGACCGCCGCCAAAGCTGTCGCCGCCGCCCACGCGGTCGATGATATGCAGATGATACTGTTTGGAAAAGCAGTATTCGTCGGAAGCCGTATCATAGAGCATGCCGCTCCAGTCATTGTCCGATGCGGAAATGCTCTCGCGCAGCGTGATTGCTACTTTTTCAAATCCGAATTTTTCCGCAAGCTGTCGGGCTACGGATTTATAGCCTTCCTTGTTCAGCTTACCCGCATAAATATCCGTGTTTTCAGCTTCTATCCCGAATACATCCTTCGCATCCTCTTCGTTGGAAATGCAGACGTCCACATACTGGCACAGGTCGGTCATCGCTTCCCTTGCCTGCTCTCTCGTCCAGAGCTTGCCGCGGTAATTCAAGTCGCAGCTCACCTTCACCCCGTGCTTTTTCGCAGCGATACATGCCTGACGGCAGATTTCCACTACGTTCGCTCCCAGCGCGGGAGTAATACCTGTAAAGTGGAACCAGTCCGCGCCCTCAAAAATCTCATCCCAGTCAAAATCAGAGCAGTCCGCTTCTGCGATTGCGGAGTGCGCCCTGTCATAAATACATACGCTCCCCCTGTTCGACGCTCCTTTTTCCAGAAAATAAATGCCCACACGGTCGCCGCCGCGCACGATATGACGGGTATCCACCCCATATTTTCTCAGGCTGTTCACCGCCATCTGCCCGATTGCATGCTCCGGGAGCTTCGTTACGAACCGCGCGTCCATTCCGTAATTCGCCAGAGAGACCGCAACATTCGCCTCGCCGCCGCCAAAGGTCGCCTCAAAGGAATCCGCCTGTACAAAACGCAGGTAGTCGTAAGGCTGCAGACGCAGCATCAATTCTCCGAATGTAATTACCTTTGCCATGAATCTTCTCCTTTATTTCTGCAGCAAATGGACTGCGAATCCGCCTATCTCATCTGCAAAATATGCCGCCTTATCCGTCACCGTCTCTTCCCGGAACGCAAAGCCACGCGCCTTAAAATACGCTATCGCTCTCGGAAGCGTGTTCGTCCGTATCGCGATGTGCCCGTTTCGTCCGTAAAAAGGCTTCTTCATAATTTCTATCTCTTTTTCCCCTACAAAAATGCTGGAGCTTCCTTCTTTTTCAGAAAAGCCGAACATCGTGCCAAACAGGGCTGCCGTCTTTTTCGCCTCATCCTCATTTTCAGAATTGATTCCGATATGAGCAAGCTCAAAGCCCAGCATCTTCTGAACCGCCTGTCTCGTCAGACGCTCTATCTCATCCCAATTCTCTTGTTCTATCAGGTCTTTTTTGACCATCCACGTGCCGCCGCAGGCGATTATCTTATGAAAGGAAAGATAATCCAGCAGATTTTTCTCATTTACGCCGCCGGTAGGCATCCAGCGCAGATTCTGATAAGGCCCTGCCACCGCTTTCAGCTTCGCTACCCCTCCGTTTTGTTCTGCCGGAAAAAACTTCACGACCGACAGCCCCATCGCCATCGCCTGCTCCATCTCGCCGGGCGTCGCCGTGCCGGGCATCATCAGCATTCCTTTATCTACCACATATTTTGTAATCTCGGGATTAAAGCCGGGGCTGACGATAAACGAAACACCTGCCTCTATCGCCCGGTCCGCCTGCTCCTTTGTCAGTACCGTGCCCGCTCCAACGAGCATCTCCGGCACTTCCGCCCGGATCCTTCTGATGGCTTCCTCTGCCGCCGCTGTCCGGAATGTCACTTCCGCTGCCGGAAGGCCTCCGCGCACGAGCGCTTTTGCAAGAGGAACTGCTTTTTCCGCATCATCTATCGCGATGACCGGCACGATGCCGATCTCATAAATACGCTGTAATACGTCGTTCATCATTCTGCTTCCTTTCCGTATACTTCTATCTGGGACAGCGCCGGGAACGGGGAAGGGTCGTCCGCCTTGATCAGCCGATCGACCGTCAGCCAGCTCACACGCTTTTTCCCAAAGGAACACACATGCGGCTTCTCGCTCTTTTCCATCTGAAAATCAATCTTGCTTCCGTCAGAAAATGTAAAGGTTGCCTGTATCCACCAGCTGTCATGCGGGAAATCCGCTCTGGTATAGAGCACTATCTTATCGATATCCACTTCTCTGCCGAATTCCAGCTTAAAGCATGCATTAGGATCGCGGTTAATCCCCCACGAAGAATAGGGCCATTCGCCATGGGAGCGGTTTTCCACCACCCCATCGATGGCATTGCGCGCGGCAAATACGGATTCCCCCCTCGTTTCCACGTTTGCGGATGCATGAGGATAACAGTGGGTTTCGCCATGCTGGTCTGCCGCATTCAGCGCCAGATTCCGATACATGCCTATTTCCTCCGGATATGCCGTTCTGACGTACAGATAATGCTTTTTCCCCCAAAAAACCTTGGGGGAATAGCAGATTTTTTTCTCTCCAAAAGGTATTTTGTACCACAGGCTCCGTTCCGTCAGATACACGAGCGATGCCCCCAGAGCGTCATCCAGCTGAAGCATCAAATGAAGATTTGCTTCGGAGGTTTCCACTACAATAGAGTCGCCTTCTTCATATTCATCGGAGAAGACAAGCCCCGCCTGTCCTTCTCCTCTGCTGACACATGCCGTCGAACCGTCGGCACGGATTATTTTTATCGTCAATTCCGCCATTTCCGGGGCTCCTTTCCAAAACGCATCCTACATTACTGAGGCTGTTTGCCGATATAAGCTAAAATACCGCCGTCTACATACAGCACATGACCGTTCACAAAATCGGATGCATCAGATGCAAGGAATACTGCGGGTCCCTGCAGATCCTCCGTTTCTCCCCATCTTGCCGCAGGCGTCTTTGCGATGATAAACTGGTCAAAGGGATGACGGCTGCCGTCCGGCTGTACCTCACGCAGCGGCGCTGTCTGAGGTGTCGCGATATATCCGGGTCCGATACCGTTACACTGAATATTGTATTCGCCGTATTCGGATGCAATGTTTCTGGTCAGCATCTTTAAGCCGCCCTTTGCCGCAGCATAAGCGGACACGGTCTCACGGCCCAGTTCACTCATCATGGAACAGATGTTGATTATCTTGCCGTGACCTTTTTTTATCATGGAAGGAATGACTGCCTTCGATACGATAAACGGAGCATTTAAATCCACGTCAATGACCTGACGGAACTGTTCCGCAGTCATATCACACATCGGGATACGCTTGATGATACCCGCATTGTTTACGAGGATGTCTATCACACCCACCTCTTTTTCAATTGTCGCAACCATAGCCTGTACTGCCGCCTCGTCCGTCACGTCGCACACATAGCCATGCGCTCTGATGCCCGCCTCTTCATAGGCTGAAAGCCCCTTATCCACCAGTTCCTGCTTGATGTCGTTAAAACAGATCGTTGCGCCTGCCTCCGCATAAGCCTTTGCGATCGCCATCCCGATTCCGTAGGATGCGCCCGTTATCAGCGCAATCTTACCTTCCAGCGAAAAATTCTTCATTGAAAATGCCATGATGATGTCCTCCTTATGATAATCCTGTATCTTATCTCAAATCTCTGTTGTCAACGCCGTCCATATCGGTAAATTCCTGATTCTCACCGCACATTCCCCAGATAAATGTATACGCCCTCGAACCGCAGCCGGAGTGGATAGACCAGCTCGGGGATATCACAGCCTCTTCATTCCTCATAACGATATGGCGCGTCTCCGCAGGCTCACCCATGTAATGCATTACAAAAGCATCCTCGGGCATATCGAAGTACAGATATACTTCCATTCTTCTGTCATGCGTGTGGCAAGGCATCGTGTTCCAGACACTTCCGGGCTTTAATGCAGTCATCCCCATCACGAGCTGACAGCTCTCTACCTGACCGGGCAGGATATATTTGTTTATCACGCGGTCGTTCGCTTCTTCCAGACAACCGCAGGCAACTTTATTTTCTTCTTTAATGATGACAACGCCTTCCTCCGGCTCGCCTTCTCTTTTGATAAGGACCGTCGGATATGCCGTGTGGGCCGGAGTGGAATTCAGATAAAATTTCGCCGGTTCTGCCGCATCATCGCTGGCAAAGGAAATATCCTTAGAGCCTCTTCCGATGTACATGCCGTCTTTATAGGCTACATGATATTTTTTGCCGTCCACCGTTACTGTGCCCGCTCCTCCGATGTTGATAATACCCATCTCCCGGCGCTGTAGAAAATACTCTGCGCGCAGCTCATCGCCCGCCGTCAGCTCCAGCTCCTTTTCCACAGGCGTCGCCGCCCCTGTGATGATCCGGTCGATGTGGCTGTATACAAGCTTTATCTCATCCGCACAAAACAGCCCCTGAATAAGAAACTCCTCCCGAAGCCGCTGAGTATCATAATATCTGACATCCTTCGGAGATGCCGCCGTCCTTAATTCCATGTCCGTCCTCCATTCCCAAAAACATAGTCAATTGTTACAAAAGGGATTTCCATATTCCCTTTTTCTTCTCTTTATATTCCATAGTATATCAACAATATTTTCAATTTACTTTGGATTCCTTTTCAAAAAACTTGCATTTTTTGAACTGATAAGATAAAGTAGTGGATAAAGGAGGCAGCACTATGAAAGAATATTCGTCCTGTAAGATGGCGATTCAGGAATGCCTTGACTCAAAGGCTTTTGCCATTGCACATTTATATAATGATGAAAAGCCGATGTCCATGCACATCCACGACAGCTATGAGATTTATTTTTCCATTTCGGGCGGCAAGCAGTTTCTTATCGACAACCGTTTTTACGATATCCGTCCCGGAGACCTTTTTTTCATCAATCAATTTGAAAGCCATTATCTGACCCAGATTGACCAGCAGGTACACGAACGTATTGTGCTGTCCATTTATCCGGACTATCTAAAGGAGCTATCCACGGAAAGTACCGATCTAAACGCCTGCTTCAGCATCCGGAACATCCCGTCCCCGCACAGGGTCGCGCTTTCCGATGAAGAACAGAAGCGGTTCATTTATTTTATCCACCGTCTTGTGTCTTCCTCCGGATACGGCGCCGATATCGTTGAACGCTCGGTCTTTTCAGAAATGATGGTCTTTTTGAACCGCGCCTTTACCCGGCACGGGAAAATGGAAAACTCTGACCCTGAGGTTTCCTATCACAGCCAGGTCGACGATATTTTAAGCTACATTAATCAGAATATTCAGACCTCCCTGACGATAGAAGATCTGTCGGGCCACTTTTATTTAAGCCCCTCATATCTGTGCCGTATCTTCAAATCGACCACGGGTATGACCATCAACAAATATATTACCGCCAAGCGTATCACGCTTTCCAAGGCGCTCCTGGCAGAAGGCTGCTCCGTCAGTGAGACCTGTGAAAGATGCGGCTTTAACGACTACAGCAATTTTTTAAAGGCCTTTACAAAGGCTGTCGGTATCTCACCAAAGAAATACGCACAGTTCAATTCCTGAACCGGATTAACAAAAAGCTGCCGCCGGACCATGTCCGGCGACAGCTTTTATCAGTCTGTCATTATTCTCTATGCATCGAGAAGCTATCCATATCGTAATTTTTCAGATTCTCCCATACGCCGCGTCCATCTGCCTGACCGAGCAGGGTATCGCGATTCTTCTTGGAAACGACCTGATCCTTAAAGGAGCTGGGGCCGCCCACACAGCCGCCGTCACAGACCATACCCTCGATGAAGTCCTCGGGAAGTCTTGCAACCTTTAACAACAGCAGCGCTTTCTTACATTCTGCCGCTCCGTTTGCCTTACATACCTTTGCGTCTATCTCATTGCCTGATTCTTTCAGGCTCTGCAGTACAGCCGCTGTCACGCCGCCGGAATTTGCAAATCGCTTGCCGTATACGGAAGCTATCTGATCCGTATTCTCACAAGGCTCAAGCGCAACGCCCTTTGCCTTCATGATGGCGCGTATCTCGCTGTAATTTAAAACATAATCCGCATTGCCTTCTATCTTCTGATCTACGACCTCAGATTTTTTTGCAATACAGGGTCCGATAAATACGGTAACTGCTTCGGGGTCTCTCGCCTTTATCAGTCTGGAAACCGCACACATCGGGGAAACCGTTGTGGAAACGCAGTCAGCCAGCTCAGGATAATGCTTGCGTACCATATTGACAAAAGCAGGACAACAGGAGGTCACTTTCTTCTTCCCCTCTTTGTAGGCTTCCGCCCACTCCTCTGCTTCATATGCCGCCGTCATATCGCCGCCCAGCCCCACATCGTAAAAGTCTTCAAAGCCAAGCTCCTTCATCGCCTTTTTCCAGCTTGCCATTGTGATATCCGCGCCAAACTGACCTTCCGTTGCAGGCGCAGCCATTGCATACACGTGCTTGCCCGCTTTTATGGCCTCTATCACAGGTACCATATAAGTCTTGGAGCTGATAGCGCCGAACGGACAGCTGTGGATACATTTTCCGCAGCGGATACACTTTTCTTCATCTATCACGGTAATGCCATACTCATTATAGCTGATCGCATCCACAGGACAGCTTGCCTTACACGGACGCTGCAGATGAGCAATCGCATTGTATGGACATGCCTCCGCACACTTACCGCACTCTTTACATTTGGCGGGGTCGATATGGGAACGCGTCCTGCCGGGCTCTATCGCGCCGAACTTACATGCGTTGATACATGCCTTGCCCAGACAGTTCTGACAGTTCTCCGTTACTATATAACTGGATATCGGGCAGTCCTCGCAGGCAGAGCTGATAACCTGTATCACATTGCCGTCATCTACAGGGCCGGGCGCCTTCCCCTCTGCCAGACGGACTCTCTGACGAATTATCTCTCTCTCCTTATAAATGCAGCAGCGAAACTTTGCCTGCGGCCCCGGTATAAGTTCTACTGCGATGTTGTCCCTCTTCGATTCCAGCTCACCGTTCCATGCAAGCTGCGCGACTTTGTAAAGGACTTCATGTTTGATCTTGATCATACTTTCATCTGCATACATCGTATTTTACCTCGCTTATCATTTGACCATTCTCCCCACAACGGGAGAAACGCCTGTTATAGAAATATTATATAAATTCCAATCGAAAAATTCAAGACTGCGCGTCAAAAATCCCAAAACCTCACAAATCCCCGAAACTGGGAAATTTTTTCCCATTCCCGTACTTTTGTAAATTGAATCTCCCCTAATACAAGTCTAAAATGCAAAGCAGATACGGACGGTACCGCCGTTCCGTACATATATTTTATCCAAATGGATATAACACCAAATGCCGCCGTGTTCTGCGCGCCGGCTCATCGAATCAGAAATGGAGGAGGATATCATGGCAAAAAAACATTCCGGGATAGGGAAAGCCGCAGTCATCGCTGCAGGCGCAGGCGCTGCAGCATATGCGGTCAAAAAACACAAAGAACTTTCACAGGAGGGAAAAACTCTGACGGGACAGCTGAAGGAAAAAGCGATTCAAACCGCTGAAAAATCCATCAAAATGCCTGTTCCCGACCCTGCCTATAGAAATACGGAACGAGGAATGCATGAAAGGAACTCGAAGGGAATCTATTATTCCAATGGCAACTATGAAGCCTTCGCACGTCCTGAAAAGCCCGCGGGCGTCGATGAAAAGAGCGCCTACCTGGTTGGCAGCGGCCTCGCTTCCCTTGCAGCAGCATGCTTTCTTGTCCGCGACGGACAGATGCCCGGATCCCACATTCATATTTTAGAGGCGATGGATGTAGCAGGCGGTGCCTGCGACGGCATTTTTGATCCGTCCAGAGGTTATATCATGCGCGGCGGCCGGGAAATGGAAAACCATTTTGAATGTCTCTGGGATCTTTTCCGCAGTATCCCTTCCCTCGAGACCCCCGGTGCTTCCGTACTGGACGAATATTACTGGCTCAACAAGCATGACCCCAACTACTCCCTCTGCCGCGCCACGAAAAATCGCGGTCAGGATGCCCACACCGACGGCAAATTCGGCCTGAGCCAAAAGGGCTGTATGGAAATTATGAAGCTGTTTTTGACAAGGGATGAAGACCTTTATGATAAAGCGATAGAAGACATTTTTGACGAGGAAGTATTCGATTCCAATTTCTGGCTGTACTGGCGCACGATGTTTGCTTTTGAAAACTGGCACAGCGCTCTTGAAATGAAGCGCTATTTCCAGCGTTTCATCCATCACATCGGCGGACTCCCGGATTTCAGCGCTCTGAAATTCACAAAATACAACCAGTATGAATCCCTCATCCTTCCGATGAAAAAATATCTGGAGGATGCCGGCGTAGAATTTTGCTTCAATACCGAAGTAACCAATGTCATATTTGAATTTAAAAACGGCAAAAAGCTGGCAAAAACGATCGAATGCAAGGTAAACGGTGAAAAACAGACAATCGCCCTGACCGAAAATGACCTCGTATTCGTTACGAACGGAAGCTGCACAGAAGGCACTATCTACGGAGACCAGCACCACGCGCCCGTCGGCAATGCAGAGGTGAAAAACAGCGGCGTCTGGGATCTCTGGAAAAATATCGCAAAACAGGATCCTTCCTTCGGCCATCCCGAAAAATTCTGCTCCGATATCAAAAAAACCAACTGGGAATCCGCGACTGTCACCACGCTTGATGATAAGATCATCCCTTATATCACGCGTATCTGCCAGCGCGATCCCCGTACCGGAACAGTCGTTACCGGAGGTATCGTAAGCTGTCAGGATTCCAAATGGCTGTTAAGCTGGACCATCAACCGTCAGGGACAGTTCAAGGACCAGGATAAAAAACAGGTATGCGTATGGATATACTCTCTGTTTACTGATGTTCCCGGCGATTATATCAAAAAGCCCATGAAGGAATGTACCGGTAAGGAAATTACTGCAGAATGGCTCTATCACCTCGGCGTTCCGGTAGAGGAAATAGACAGCCTGGCAGAAAACAGCGCAGTCTGCGTTCCGACCATGATGCCCTATATCACTTCCTTCTTCATGCCCAGAGCTGCTGGTGACCGCCCGGATGTCATCCCGGATGGCTGCACCAACTTTGCCTTTATCGGTCAGTTTGCAGAAACTCCCCGCGACACCATCTTTACGACAGAGTATTCTGTCCGTACTGCAATGGAGGCCGTTTACGGGCTGCTTGCCGTAGACCGCGGCGTTCCTGAAGTATGGGGCAGCGTATATGATGTCCGCGAGCTTTTAGACAGCTCTGTCAAGCTGATGGACGGCGTTTCCCCTCTGGAAATTGAACTTCCCGGTCCGCTTAACCTGCTCAAAAAGCCCATGCTCAAGGCAATACGCGGAACAGTCATCGAAGATCTGCTCAGGGAACACAATATCCTTAAAAACGGAATGCTTTAACCCCTCCCGCCGCAATACAAAAAAGTGTGCTCACGATGGTATGTTTTTCTTCGACAGAAAAGTTTCTTTCCTGTTGAAGAAAAAACCCCGGTATGACGTTTTGCCCATACCGGGGTTTTTCCGATTTCAGGAATATCCTGCTGAGATTTTCCCTCTTATCTCGGAAGCCGCGCAGAAATTTCCGCCACTATCTCCCGAATAGATTTGTTTTCACAGTCCACCGTCACGTCCGCATACCGCTCATACAGAGGAACCCTCTCATCATAAAGCTGCTCCAGCGTCTGCCCTTCCCGGAGCGTCACGCCGCGCTGCTTTAAGTCGCCCAGCCTCTCGGCAATGGCACTGCAGGAAAGCTTCAGATAAACGACCGTTCCTATCTTTTTCAGATGCTGCATCGCTTCTCTGCCGTACACCACGCTTCCTCCGGTCGCTATGACGGAATGTTTTACCGAAAGGGATGCGTTTATCCGGTTCTCCACCTGTCTGAAACCATCATCTCCCTGCTGCTTAATTATCTCATGCAGCAAAAGCCCGGTCTGCTCCTGTATCACAAGGTCCGAATCCAGAAAAGAAAGTCCCTGATGCTTTGCCAGCACCACTCCGACCGTACTTTTCCCCGCTCCCGGCATTCCTATCAAAACAAGATTTTTCATAGGCTCATTCGCCCAGATAAGCGATTACTTCCACTTCACAGAGAACGTCCTTGGGAAGCTTCTTGACTGCAACACAGCTTCTTGCAGGTTTTCCTGTAAAATATTTCTCATATACACCGTTAAACGCTGCGAAGTCGCTCATGTCATCAAGAAAACAGGTAGTCTTTACTACATGCTCGTAATCTGTCCCCGCCTCGTCAAGTATCGCACCGATATTTTTCATTACCTGCTCCGCCTGTGCCTCGATGCCCTCTGCCTCTACCGCACCTGTTTCCGGATTTATCGGAATCTGACCGGATGCAAACAAAAATTCTCCTGCCCTTATCGCCTGAGAATAAGGTCCGATCGCTGCCGGAGCCTTCGGTGTCGAAATTTTCTGAAACATAATCTATATCCTCCTGTATCTTTGGATCTCAGACCCCCGCCCGGGCAGTCCTTCTCCTTCTCTCCTCTTCAGTATAGCACGCCTTCTTTTCATTTGTCACTCATCAAATTCCACAGTCACATAAAAGCCTCGCGGGTTTTCCACCACACTGACAACATCACCCTCTCTGGCAAGCATACGCTCCCGGAACGGATAATTCCCCGACATTGCAAGCGCCGGGTCTATCGTATAGTAATAATTACTCGGAAGTACGCCTTCCGTCACTGTCACATGGTCGCCCTCCTTTAAAAGGCCCGGACGCTCCATCTTAAACTCCATCCGCCTCATTCCTGTCCTTCCTTCCCGGATACCTTATACCCGGCAAACCGTCCGGCATCGCTCTTTTTGCAGGAAACTTCCAGATACACGCCGTCTGCCTCATAAGAAAGCCTGCGTACCAATGCGTTTTCCTGAAGCCATGAAACGGCTGCCCCGTCCGTATAAGGAATAAGAAGAGCCGCCTCCTCATAACCTGCAAACAGCTTTTCCTGGATCATTTCAAGCAGCTTATCGATACCGATCCCTTTTTTGGCAGACAGATATATCCGATCTCCGGACACCTTCGGCAGCTCGCTCTCCTCCATCACAAGATCCGCCTTGTTCATCACATAAATACAAGGGATCGCTCCTGCTCCCAGCTCCTTTAACGTTTCTGCCGTCACCTTCATCTGTTCCCTGTGGTGGATATCCGAAAAATCCACCACCTGCAGCAGCAGATCCGCGCAGCATGCCTCCTCCAACGTAGACCGGAATGCCTTCACAAGCGCATGGGGCAGCTTATCGATAAAGCCGACCGTATCCGACAAAAGGAAATCTCTGTTATCGCCGGGGCTGATGCGGCGTACCGTCGTATCAAGCGTCGCAAACAGCATGTTTTTTTCGAGAACTTTTTTGTCTTCATCCTCCATCCAGGTATCCAGCATCTTATTCATCATCGTGGATTTCCCGGCATTTGTGTAGCCTACCAGCGCCACTGACGGCAGCTCGCTCTCCTGCCTGCGCTTTCTCTGAGTCTGTCTGTCCTTTTCAATAATCTTTAACTCACGGTTCAGCTCACTGATGCGCTTTTCTATTCTTCTGCGGTCCAGCTCCAGCTTTTTTTCACCCGCTCCCTTATTGGAAAAGCCGCCGCCTGCTCCCGCACCGCCGCCCGCGCCTGCTCCGCCGCCCTGTCTGGACAATGCCTCGCGCATCCCCACGAGCCGCGGGAGCATATATTGAAGGTTCGCACTTTCCACCTGAAGCTTGGCTTCCTTGGTCCGCGCCCTGCGATTAAAAATCTCCAGGATAAGATTTGTCCTGTCCCATACTGCAGTATCCAGCTCCTTCTGCAGATTTCTCTGCTGGGATGGTGTCAGGGAATTGTCGAATATCACGCAATCCGCCTCCATCATGGAAACAAGGTTCCTGACCTCCCCGACCTTTCCTGTCCCGATATAAAAGGCGTTGTTTGCCGCCGGGAGATTCTGCGTCACATTTGCCGCCGCTTCGATATCACATGCCTCCGCCAGACTTTCCAGCTCTTCCATCGAGTGCATAAAATCCGGATCATCATTTAAATTTACACCCACTAATATCGCCTTCTGCATCTTTTCCTCCCTGAATCCCGTTCTTATATTTCTGTATCAGTTTAACAAAGCAGGCATGAAAAAGCAATGACATCGCACTTTTCATCCCAAAAACAATAGCGAATATTTTTTCAGATATCATCCGATACTACCATCAGCAAACAGGATATTTTTCACATGGCTATCTGTGCCGGAGCGTCGCAAATAGCCCTGACGTCCAAAGCCGCTAACGCTCCGGAATGGAGACTTTTATGAATGATTCACAACAGAAGGATACCTCTTTAACGCGCGCCGGACAGATGTGCGGGCAGCAGAGCGTACGGCTTTCCTCACCGGTTTATATCCGCTCCAGCGCATCCATCGTCGGAAAAAAAGAATCCGAAGGCCCCCTCGGGAATTTGTTCGATGTAACAGGCAGCGATGACCTTTTTGGCTGCTCCACCTGGGAAGAGGCTGAAAGCAGCCTGCAGCGCGATGCGCTCCATCTTGCCATACGGAAAGCCGGACTGCATTCGACGGACATCCGCTGTATTTTTGCAGGCGACCTTCTCGGACAGGGTATCGCTACCAGTTTCGGACTCATGCAGTATGAACGTCCGCTCTTCGGGCTCTATGGCGCATGCTCCACCTGCGGCCTTGCCTTAAGCCTCGGTGCGATGACCGTTGCAGGCGGCTTTGCAGACCGCGCAGCCTGTGTCACAAGCAGCCATTTTGCCAGCGCCGAAAAAGAATTCCGCTTTCCATTAGGTTACGGAAACCAGAGGCCTCTCTCCGCCACATGGACCGTGACCGGAAGCGGGGCTTTTATTCTGGAAGCCCAAAAAACAGCCGGTGTCAGGGCTGCTGTAACCGGAATGACCTCCGGCAAAATAGTCGATTACGGGCTGAAAGATTCCATGAACATGGGCGCCTGTATGGCTCCCGCCGCTGCAGATACCATCCTGCGGCATTTAAAGGATTTCGGCAGAAGCCCTGCCTATTATGATAAAATTATCACCGGAGATTTAGGAAAAGTCGGACAGCGCGCGCTTATCGACCTTTTGCTGGGTTCGGAAATAGATATTGCAAAACAGCACATGGACTGCGGTATCGAAATCTTCGACTGCAAAAAGCAGGATACCCACTCCGGAGGTTCGGGCTGCGGCTGTTCCGCCGTCGTTTTATCCTCCTATATTTTAAAACAGCTTGAAGAAGGCATCTGGAAGCGCGTGCTGTTTGTCCCGACGGGAGCGCTGCTGTCAAAAACAAGCTTCAACGAGGGACAAAGCGTACCGGGTATCGCCCACGCGGTCGTTCTCGAAGCTCCTGCTGCCGCCCAAGCCTGAACAGTATTTTTATTTATCTAAAAAGTGCACGTTCCAGCGCATATAATCATGTTTCTATAAAAGGAAAAGACCTGCGAAAATATCATCCGCAGGCCTTCTCTTTTATTGCTCAGAAAAGCTTTCCCCTGACTTTGTCAGTTTCCGCAGTGTCCGCCGCAATGGTGGTCGCTGCCGTGTCCATGTCCGCCGCAGCTGTGTCCTTCTCCCTCATGGTCATGATGGTCGCACCTGGCATCCGGATCATACGCAAGATTTCCTGCCAGATAAGCTCTTACCGCTTCATCTGCGCTTCCCGTCACACCGCCAAACAGCTTAATCCCCGCCTCAGCCAAAGCTGCCTGCGCTCCGCCGCCAATACCGCCGCAGATGAGCACGTCCACCTTTTCTCCTGACAAAAGCCCTGCCAGCGCCCCGTGTCCCTGACCGTTCGTATCTGTCACACATGCCGAAACGACTTCTCCGTTTTCCACCTCATATACCTTAAACTGTTCCGTATGCCCAAAGTGCTGAAATACATTTCCGTTTTCATAGGTAACTGCAATCTTCATGATACCGCTCCTCCTGTTTCTTCATTTAATCATTATTTTCTTTATATTTATTATAGAACAATCCCACAAAATTGCAAGCCCGATGCATTCTCCTTCTCTGTTCAGCCTTTGTCCTGACTGTCTCCCCATAGCTCATAATAAAAAATATACTGCTGTATCACTCCCTGTATGCCTCCGTATTTTTCCATCGGGAATCCGTCCCCGTAATACTTTTTAAGTGCCTGACTGATATGAGTATCCACAGGAAAGGCTTCCAGATGATGCAGCCCGAACAGACAGATACAGTCTGCCACTTTTACTCCCACGCCAAACAGTTTTAAAAGCTCCTCCTTTGCCTTTTCATACGGAAGTGTTCCCAACTGCTCCAGGTCAAATCTGCCTTCCGCTACGCTTCTCGCCGCACGCACCACATATTTGCTCCGATATCCCAGATTACAAGCTTTCAAGGCATCCTCCTCCAGGCCTGCCAAAGCTTCCGGCTCCGGAAACGTAAAATACACCTCTCCCCGTCCGTTTTTCACAGGATTCCCGTATGTCTCGCATATGTTTTCGATGCAGCGCCTTATCCTTACGATATTATTCTGCTGGGATATTAAAAAAGAAACTATCATTTCCCATATGTCCTGACGCAGGATACGGACGCCTCCCGCCAGCTTTACGGCAGCGTTCAGATAAACATCTTCTTTATCGATACGGGAAATATACTCCCCGTAATCCTGCTTCAGATCAAAATAATCCTCCCAGAACTCCGAAAATTCCTCTTCTGTACACAAAAATTCACAGGTTTCCCCGCTCTGACGCGCCCCCATCCACCGGCTGCCTGAAATAATATCGAAAAAGCCGTCCTCCCGCCGGCTCATCCGAAAACACTGACCAGAACGCGCTATCTGTTCCAAACTAAAATTTGTAATTTTCTTTACTACCATTCGTTTTCCTATGCCTTTCTGCAGCAGTCCCGAAATAGAACTCACTTTTTCCTTGATTCAGCAAAATAAATCATTTATGATAATAGCAGGATTACTGCAAAATTACTATCAGAAAGAAGGCAAATGACATGACAAATCAGGAAAAAGCCCTCGCCCTCCACGAAAAGCTTCAGGGCAAATTAGAAACGGTTTCCAAAGCCCCCGTGAACAGCCGCGAGGACCTTGCTCTTGTTTACACGCCCGGCGTTGCCGAGCCGTGCAAAGAAATAGCAAACGATCCGGCCAAAGCCTATACCTATACGATGAAGGCAAATACCGTTGCCGTCGTTTCAGACGGTTCCGCAGTTTTAGGTCTCGGAAATATCGGACCGAAAGCTGCCATGCCCGTCATGGAAGGCAAAGCCGTTTTATTTAAAGAATTCGGCGGCGTCAACGCTGTCCCCATCTGTCTGGACACACAGGATACTGAAGAAATCATCAAAGCCGTTACCTGGCTCGCTCCCGGCTTTGGCGGCATCAACCTTGAAGATATCAGTGCTCCCCGCTGCTTCGAGATAGAAGAGCGCTTAAAAGAGACTCTGGATATCCCCGTATTTCATGATGACCAGCACGGCACGGCTATCGTTGTCCTTGCAGGCGTGATCAATGCTCTGAAGGTAACCGGCAAACAAAAAGAAAACTGCCGCATCGTTGTAAACGGCGCAGGCAGCGCGGGCGTTGCCATCACCCGCCTGCTGTTGACTTACGGTTTCCCCGATGTCATCATGTGCGATAAAACCGGCATTCTCTGTGATGGCGACGAAGGCCTGAACTGGATGCAGGAAAAAATGATGAAGCTCACAAACCTTTCCCACAAAAAAGGCTCTCTTGCCGACGCCATGAAAGGCGCGGATATTTTTGTAGGAGTTTCCGCTCCGGGCATCGTCACGGAAGAAATGGTCGCATCCATGAACCGCGACGCTATCCTGTTTGCAATGGCAAATCCCGTGCCCGAGGTCATGCCCGATATCGCTAAAAAAGCGGGCGCGCGCGTAGTCGGCACCGGCCGCAGCGATTTCCCCAACCAGATAAACAACGTGGTTGCATTCCCCGGTATCTTCCGGGGTGCACTGGAAGGTCACGCCCGCAGTATTACGGAAGAGATGAAACTTGCTGCTGCCAACGCCATTGCAGCTCTCGTTCCCGAGAACGAACTTTCCGCTGACAACATCATGCCCCAGCCCTTTGATCCCCGCGTGGCTGACGCTGTCGCAGATGCTGTCAAAAATCATATCCGCTGAAAATGAACGAAATAAACTGGCACGGCAAACCATACTATTCGCTGGATGCCTGGTGCAAGAACACCTGCGGCCGCAAGCTGTTCAAGGCAGCACTGGATATCGGCTGCACCTGCCCGAACCGGGACGGAATGCTGGATACACGGGGATGTATTTTCTGCTCTGCCGGAGGGAGCGGCGATTTTGCCGCTTCCCGGCATCACTCTGTAACAGAGCAAATCGAAGAAGCCGGAGCGCTTTTAGCTGCCAAATGGCAGACCGCTTCCGGCCTTCCCTGCCTTATTGCCTATTTTCAGGCATATACGAATACCTACGGTGATACTTCCCGGCTTCTTTCATGCTATGAAGAAGCACTTTTGCACCCCCGCACTGCGGGGATTTCCATCGCCACGCGGCCGGACTGTCTGGATGATGCGATATTGAACGGTATATGTTCCCTCAGAGACCGTTTCCCGGATAAATTTATCTGGATAGAACTTGGGCTGCAGAGCATCCACGACCGGACTGCAAACCTCATCCGGCGCGGCTATCACTATCCTGTTTTTGAAGAGGCGATGCAAAAGCTCTCTCTGCGAAGGCTTCCCGTTATCGTCCATCTGATACTCGGACTGCCGGGAGAATCTGCGGAAGACACGCTCGCATCCGTACGCGCGATGAACGCCTTTTTGCCCTTTGGCATCAAGCTCCAGCTCCTCCATATCTTAAAAGGGACAGACCTTGCGTGCCTCTATGAAAGCGGCGGCGTATCCGCCCTTGAAAAAGATGAATATCTGAAACTTTTAACCGACTGTATCTCCGCCCTCTCCCCCGATATATGCATTCACCGGGTCACAGGAGACGGTCCACGCGATCTTTTGATCGCCCCCCGCTGGAGTCTGAACAAGCGCGATGTGCTCAACAGCCTCCATGCTCTCATGAAACAGAAAAATATCCGACAGGGGAGTAATTTTTATGAATCAGGAACCACTCACACTTTATAAGCTGATCGTGCTCTATCTGCTCAACAAGGTATCCTTTCCGCTCACTATGGCTCAGGTCAGCGATCTTATCCTTGAAAAGGAATATACCAGCTATCTGACACTGCAGCAGGTCATCAATGAACTGACGCAGGCAGGGCTCATCACTGCAAAAACGCTTGTTAACCGCACCCATCTGCAGATTACCGATGAAGGGCGCAATACACTTTCTTATTTTGAAAACCGCATCAGCGATGCCATCAAAGAAGATATCGGAGAATATCTGAAAAAGAATGAACTTGAAATGCGAAGCGAATCCTCCATTCAGAGCAACTACTACAAAGCTGTGAACGGAGAATACGAGGCGGAGCTGACCGCCCTTGATAAAGAAGTCAGCCTCGTCACCATACGGCTGACCGTTCCTACGGAAGAGCTGGCAATCTCCATCTGTGAGAACTGGCAGAAAAACAACAAAGAAATCTATCAATATTTAACAACGGCGCTGTTTTGATATACAGCGCCGTTGCTCATCATAGTCCATGCCGTTTTTATCTTTCCAGCATCTCCCGTATCACATGTCCATCCGTCTCTCCCAGATCCACTCCAATGAGCGCCGCAAGCGTCGCCCCCTCATCCCATAATGCCATTTCCGCTTCCACAATACCGGGCCGCACGCAGCAGCCATTCATTGCAAAAAAAGTCTGATATTCTTCACCTTCCGGCAAAAATCCATGGGTTCCCCATGCCCTGTGACATTCAGCTCCTTCCGGCTTTTTAATCAGCTGACTGAATTCATCTGAAAAATACCATCCCTCTTTTGCCTCCAGCATCAGGAAACATGTCGGATCTGCGCCAAGTTCTCCGGCTTCTTTACCGGTAAATACCCTTGCAATTCCAAAATTTTCTTTTTCTGACAACCGATGAATCACTTCCAAAAGGCGTTTCTTTACTGCTTCAGCCTCATCCTTCGCTCCCTTACGGGACAGCCTGGGATTCAGATATACATAGCAGCTTCCATCACAGTTCTGGGCAAAGGCTCTCCAGCTTTTGATTCTGTCATTCCTCACTTCAAGGAGCCCCGCTTTCCGAAAGGCATAATTCAAACAGGCTGCCCTGTTCACATCTTTCTGATAGTGATCCCCCAAAAGTACCACTGTCGTTTCTTCCATATCTCCGGTTTCTTCCAACGCTTTCAGGATCCGTCCCAGCCTCTTATCATGGCGCCGCAATGCTTCCGCTGCCTTTTCATGATGCACACCATACTGATGACGCATGGTATCCACGTCTGTCAGATGCAGAAAAAACAAATCCGGATTATATTTTCTGATCGTATACAGCGCACATTCCGTAATAAAATCATCCAGCTCCGGCTGACTGATCCCGCTGCGCAGATGACCAAATCTCCGCTGCAGCCCCAGCTGATAACCGATCGGGCCATTCAATGCATTCGCAAGAATCTGATTCTGCCATTTTCTCGTCACCATAATCTCCGGCACATAATAATCCATTCCGCTTCTGCCGATGACCGGCCACAAAAGTCCCGCTGTCTTCATTCCTTTTTCCCGGGCTTTGCTGTATAGTGTCGGAGATTTTATGTATTTTCTCTGATAAATCCAATCAGGATCTTCCCGCTTCGGCTGCAGCCTGATATTATTTACAACACCATGATTTTTAGGCATTCTTCCAGTCATGATCGATGTGTGCGCCGGATACGTCAGGGACGGATAAACGCTGTCCACGTGCCTGCAGAGCGCCGCATCCTCCAGCACGCTCTGAAAATGAGGCAGCTTCTGCATATCTGCAAGATCTGCGCTTCCTACCGCATCAAAGGAAATGACCATGACCCTTTTCGGATGTCGCTCCATCTTCTTTTCCTCCGCTCTCCAAAAGCCGCTTTTATCCACAATCCGGCTTTTCTCTGTCATTCTCCGTTTCCTGTCTATTTTCCCGCGCCTCCCTGCGGATGCGCTCCATGTGTTCTTTGATTTTTACCTCATATCCATTGCCGCTTGGCCGGTAAAATTCTTTTCCCGACAGTTCATACGGCAGATACTGCTGCTCCACATAATTATTCGGATAATCATGGGCATATTTATAGTCCAGTCCGTGTCCCAATTTTGCCGCTCCTTTATAATGCGCATCCTGCAAATGCGCGGGTATGGGAAGATTTCCGGTTGCCTCCACCGTTTTCATCGCTGCGCTGATGGCGCACACTGCCGCATTGCTCTTAGGCGCGCATGCCACATAAGAGACTGCCTGTGCCAGAATGATCTGTGACTCCGGCATCCCGATACGCTCCACAGCCTGCGCCGCCGCCACTGCCACCTGCAATGCCTGCGGGTCAGCATTTCCTACGTCCTCCGAAGCGCATATCATAATGCGGCGTGCGATAAACGTAACGCTCTCTCCCGCATAGAGCATCTTCGCCAGATAATAGACTGCCGCATCAGGGTCTGAGCCGCGCATGCTCTTGATAAATGCCGAAATCGTATCATAATGGTTATCCCCGGTCTTATCATATTTCACAACCCTCTTCTGAATACATTCCTGAGCCACATCCAGCGTCAGATGTATCTTACCGTCCTGCGAACGCTGCGTCGTCATCACTCCCAGCTCCACCGCATTCAGGGCATGACGTGCATCACCGCCCGCAATATCCGCCAGAAATTCCAGCGCATCCTCCTCTATCACCGCATCATATGCTTTCATCCCGCGTTCGTCATATACCGCCCGGCGTATCAGTTCCCTGATATCATCCTTTGACAGCGGCTTTAATTCAAAAATGACTGAACGGGATATCAACGCCCCATTCACCTCAAAATACGGATTTTCCGTTGTCGCTCCAATCAGAATGATCGTACCATCCTCTACGAACGGAAGCAGATAATCCTGCTGCCCCTTATTGAACCGGTGTATCTCATCAATGAACAGTATCGTCTTTTTTCCATACATTCCCCGGACATCCTTCGCTTTGGAGACCACTTCTTCCATATCCTTTTTGCCGGCAACAGTCGCATTGATCTGCATAAACTCTGCACTCGTCGTATTTGCTATCACCTTTGCCAGCGTGGTCTTACCCGTTCCGGGCGGTCCATAAAAAATAATAGAGGAAAGCTTGTCCGCCTGAATGGCGCGGTACAGCAGCTTATCTTTTCCGATGATATGCTGCTGTCCTACGACTTCGTCCAGCGTGCGCGGTCTCAGCCTCGCCGCCAGCGGCGCTTCCTTTTCCTGATTGTTCTGTCTCATATAATCAAAAAGATCCATAGCTTCCTCTCATTTCCTCTTTTAAGACTATGTCCGGCTTTCCATATCTCCCTGCCGTCATTCCAGCTTCATATTCGGCCATACCTTTTCGATACGCTCATCGGGATAATTGATGTCCATAAACTCTTCCACTACATTTGCAGCGGCTGCGCCATCCTGACGCGCCACATAACGTACCATCGCTCCCGCAGATATCAGCGCGTCGCATCCCATGAGGACAATGACAGCCCATGTTGCTATCTTTGCGCCGACTGCCGGAAGCTTCTCGATAAATCCGCTCAGCCGGGGATATATGAGTTTGACCCATACGACCGAAAGGATTCCCCAGAAGATACAGTATAAGAGATTCGTCCTGCCGCCGATATTAAACGGCATATCACTGTAATCCCAGAATGTTGTTCCAAAAAACACCTCTGTAAACACGCTGCACAAATATTCATAGACACCGCCGAGAACGCTGCCCGCTATAAATACATATCTGTCCTCCCTGCCTGCAAAGCGCTGCAGAACCACGGTCAGAATGACAGCCCCCAGACCCCAGACAATGCTGAACGCCCCATAAATGACGCTGGAGCGGCTCATCCATACACCACCGGTGATACGGCAGAATACGGTTTCTATCAGATCTCCCAAAAATGCGCAGATAATAAATACCCATATCAGCTTATCCAGGCAGACTCCCTTTGCAAAAACAGGCTTCTCTCCCTGTCCGTCCTCTATCTTTTCCATATCCGGATACGCTCGGTCAAGGCGATTCCAGATAATACGGCATATCCTGTTTCCGAGCTTTTTCTGGGCGTCCTGCTGCTCCTTTTTCCGCAGCATCTCCGTTTCTTCCAGCTCTTCATATGTCCTGCTTTTGTGAACGGCATACAGGATAGAAATAAAATCTGCCGTCAAGACCGCCGCAAGCACAGTACACACAATCTGGAGCACCAGCGTCGGGATCATACTCACCAGGCTGAATACGACCGGATGCACGAGAAGCACCGCCGCCATAACAATTCCCGCCTTTGCCAGGGCAATGAAAAATCCTTTTCTTTCGCCCGAAAACAGTGTCTGGTTCTCATATTTCCACAACTGTCTGTGCCAGATGTGCTTTGCCAGACCGCCGGACAGATATTCCACGACTGAAACGACCATCAGACACGCCAAAAACTGCAGAATATAATGTGTTCCCAGCGTCGGCAGCAAAATAATAAGAATATCCATCATCACACCGTATTCCGGGCAGATCGGCAGGTTAAAAAAGCCTCTGTTGCTGAAACGGCGCTCTTTTACCGACACATATGCCGCCTCCAGCCCCCAACCGATAAAACCGTATAAAAAAAGATAAGATACGAGTTCCGTGTAAGTATATTGCATGGGATTCCTCCGTTGTAAATCTTTTACATCCAGTATAACGGATTTTTGAGGTTTTGCAACCTTAGAACTCAATCAAACAATATTTCCTCCACCGTCACAAACTCATAACCCTCCTTCATCAACGCATCCACCACCATAAACGCCGCCTGCACTGATGAGTCATATTCGTCATGCATCAAAATCACCGCGTTTTCTTTCGCCTTTGCAAGCACCCTGCGCGCCACATTGTCCGCATCCTTTGTGCACCAGTCCAACGGGTCGATGCTCCAGAGTACCGGAAACATATTGAGCTCCCCCTCAAATTTTTTATCCCAGCTGCCATAAGGCGGACGCACAAAAACGACTTCTTCTCCTGTAATGCCGCTGATGATGCCGTTCGTCCTTATCAGCTCCTCCTTAAACTGCTCCCGATTCTGCTTTGTCAGCTGAATATGGCTATAGGTATGATTCCCGATCAGATGTCCCTCTCTGTGCATCCGCTCCACCAGCTCAGGATATCGCTCCGCATTTTCCCCCGTAATAAAAAAACTTGCCTCTATGTCCCGCTCCTTTAAGCCATCTAAAAGCTTTGGCGTATATACCGGATGCGGGCCGTCGTCGAAGGTGAGCGCTATCTTCTTAATCTCTCCGGGCGTTTCAGCGCTTCGGTCATCCGCGCCCGCAGCGCTTTCCCCCGATTTCCCGTTTATGAAAGCCGATGCCGGATGCTCCTTTTTTGTCATCGTTTTTTCCGATAGGACATCTGTCTGCCCCTTTCTCCCGTCTATATTTCCTGCCATGCAAAAAAGCAGCAGCCCGAACAGAAATAATACCGCTCCGACTGCTGCCGTTTTCTTTTTCATACTCATCCCTGCTCCTGACCGTCCGTTAAAACAGCATATGCGGGAAAAGATGATTTTATATCCTTATCGCCTCAACAATATACCCTGATATCCTTTAACCAGACTTCGTCCCGTGCAGCCGTCACCTGAATGCGGATACGCAGGATTTTATCTTCCATATCGTTAATAAGAGGATTCTGATCTGCAAAAGGATTCTGCAGCTGGCATATTTTCCGGTTTCCTACAGTTGTTCCCTGATAGAGCGGATACTGACTGCCGCTGCCGGACTCCGCCGTGATGCGAAAACTTTCGATCCGCTGTCCCTTCGCAATATCCTCACGAATCTCCACATACCTGATTTCGGAAACCGGATGTTCCAGCGTTACCGTATAAACAGGCTGGGTCGCAAAACCGCCTTTCTCTTTTTCCACTCCTGCCGGAACCAGGTTGCCGAATTCTTTTTGCAAAAGCTCTCCAAACTCCTTCAGGCGCTTCACGTCCCGCTCGTCCATCACTCCTTCCCTGTTCGGAGGAAGATTTAAATGCATGCAGGCATTTGCCCCGACGCTTCTTAAATACGTATCAAACAATCTCTCCAGGGAATGGGGCTCTTCCTTTTCATGCCAGAACCAGCCCGGACGTATTGACATATTTATCTCGGTCGGCGTAAAGGTCAGCCCTTTTGAATACATGATGTTTGCTATCGTACCAAGCTCCTGCTCCGTATTGTAAAGCCAGCTTAAGTCGCCCTCCTGCGCCATCGGTCCGGGACCTGTCTGCACCTGACTGTGATAACACAACTCTGATGGAATGACCGACCACTCCGCATGACGGGAATGTCCCGCTTCATTACCGCACCAGCGCACATCCGGTCCGTAATCATTAAAAATAACGGCGTTCGGCTGATATTTGCGTATCAGCTCGATATATCTTGGAAAATCATATTCCTGTTTTTTACCGTTGGGCCCTTCTCCGCAGGCATTATCAAACCATACATAAAAAATATCGCCATATTCCGTCAACAGCTCCGTCAGCTGATTACAGAAATAATCATTGTACTCCGGCGTCCCATAGCAGGATGCGTTTCTATCCCATGGAGACAGATAAAACCCAAATTTGATGCCGCCTCTTCTGCAGGCTTCCGCTGCCTCCCGCACCACGTCTCTTTTACACGGGCTGTTTTTCACCGAATGCTCCGTGTATTTAGACGGCCACAGACAGAAGCCGTCATGGTGCTTGGCAGTAAGTACCATGCCCTTCATTCCGGCAGATTTTATGGCTTCCACCCACTGATCGCAGTCCAATTTTTCCGGATTAAAAACCGCCTCGTCCTCGGTTCCGTCCCCCCATTCCCTATCCATAAATGTGTTCACACCAAAGTGGATAAACGCATAGCTTTCCAGCTCAAACCAGTCGAGCTGACGCTTTGACGGGCGGACGTTTGCCGCCTCTTTTAAAAATGTAACCATTTCTCCTCCTTTTTGCCGAAAAAACCGGAAAGAACTGCCGTATACGCGACAGCCCTTCCCGGTTCTGTCCGGATGCCATAACGGCTCCGCTATTTTTCTATTTTATTATCCTGCAGACCGCCTTGTCTGTCAATCTTATTCTCCCTTTCCCCCCTTTTTTAACTCCAGATAACGGTGACGGCCGGCCTTGTCAGACTGTACCGGCTCTTCTGCACTTTCTAATATCTTTTCACCTCCGCGTTTTCAGGAACTCCCTTACCTCTTCCGCAAACGGATCGCTGCATTCCTCCAGCAATCCTGCCAGCTTTTCCGTAAATTTCTTCACAAGCTCCGGTTCCTTTTCTGCGATATTTTCCATCTGATACGGATCTTTTTCATCATCGATCAGCACAGCTTCCAACGGCAGCGTTTTATTGTCCTGCTCATGATGGATGACGAAGGTGTAACGGTCATCCTTAAAGCCTCTGCTGATCGTTGTATGATGATAAAGCGCGTGTCCGATCTCCCCGTCCCGGTTTTCCAGAATTGCATGTCCTGCATTCTGTCCGCGCAGACCGGCCGGAATTTTATCCTCCAGCCCCAGCATCGTCAGAATCGTCGGCATCAGATCCACCGTGGAAATCAACATATCCGTTGTTCTTGGCTGTATCTTTTCAGGATACCGGATCAAAAGAGGAATCTGGAAGGATTCGGCATAATAGCTGTTTTTTTCCATCCGTCCATGGCTTCCCATCATCTCGCCGTGATCCGACGTATAAATGATGATCGTATTATCCCGGATACCCTTTTCATCGATAGCGTCGAGCACCCTGCCCAGCTGCTTATCCAGACCGGAAACTGCCGCAAAATACTGCTTCACGCTTTTCCGCGCCCGTTCTCCCTGTTCCCCTTCCGGAACATTCGGGCGGTTTAACAGCTCCTCTACCGGTCTGTCCCGGTAAATATCCAGATATTTATCCGGTACCATTTCAAAAGGCATATGGGGCGGATTATGCGCTATAAACAAGGCAAAAGGCCTTTCTGTATCCGCATTTTTAATATAATCCACCGCCACATCCGTCTCATGTTCCGGCGCCCACTGTTTCACATGGAGACAATCCTTTGCTTCTGCATCTGTCTCCCAGTAATGAGGTTCCAGATGATTATCACAGCATCCATAGGAGTGCCAGAAGGTAAATCCATGTCTTCGTTCCTTCGGAGTATAGGCATCCCATATATTTCCGTCCCAGCGTCTTGGAGGCAGGTACGGATAATCCTCTTCCTGCGGGCATTCCAGATGCCATTTTCCGATATAGCCGCACGCATATCCGTTTTCATGCAGAACATCCGGGAGGCAGACTTCATCCGCCCTTAAGTAGCAGTCCGGATTTCCGGAATTACAGTTTGTGATCACCCCGTTTTCATAGGGATATTTTCCTGTAAACAGGATTCCTCTGTAAGGACTGCACACCGGGCTATTACTGTATGCCCGGTTAAAAGCCAGACTTTCCCCTGCCAGTCTGTCCAGATTCGGTGTGATAACGGGATCTTCCCCGCGAAATCCCATTGCCTGTGCCCGAAATTCATCCGGCACAATAAATACCAGATTCGGTCTTTTTTGTGTATTCATTCCATATCCTCCCTTTAAAGCCCTATCGTGTACGTTTGCTCTTTAATATTTCCTGTATCCTGCTTTCCATTGCTGCCGTCATCTCCGGATGCTCCCACGCCACATTCCGCTGCTGCCCGATGTCATAATCCAGCTGATACAGCTGAGGATCTTTTGAGGCGCCCGTTTCCATATTAACATGCTCCATATAGGGACTTCCTTCTCCCGGAGAAAGATAAACCCAGCTTCCTTTGCGAAGCACTTTGCGGCATGCCATATCTTCTGTCAGGATTTCCTCTCTTCCTTCCGGTTCTTCCCCGATCAGGGCATGGAACAGATTCCGGCTGTCTGCCGCATCTGTCTCTGACAGTTCTGCTCCCAGCATATGGGCAAAAGACGCATACAGATCCACCTGACCGATCAAGGCATCTGAAACGCCCCGGCGAACAAGTCCCGGACAGCTTACCAGAAACGGGATTCTTGTCCCGCCCTCAAATCTGCTGTATTTTCCGCCGCGTAACGGTCCGGCCGGACAATGCGTTCCGTTCAGTTCTCTGGCCTGATCCTGATAACCGTCATCTAATACCGGTCCGTTATCACTCGAAAATACAAGGAGGGTTTTCTCCCGGATACCCAGCTCCTCCAGTTTCTTTAACAGCTCTCCCACGCACCAGTCCATCTCAGCGATCACATCACCTCTCGGACCAAGCTTCGTTACTCCGCGAAACCGTTCTGACGGCACACGCGGTACGTGCGGCTGATGAAGCGCATAATATAGGAAAAACGGCTGCTCTTGTTTTGTGTTTTCCTCCACAAAGGAAAGCGCCCTGTTTAAAAAAGTCTCTGCCAGATCCTCATCCTTCCAGATTGCTTTTTGACCGCCTTTCATATATCCGATTCTTCCAATCCCGTTTATCAGACTGAAATCATGCCCGTGGGAAGAATGCATCCGGAGCATTTCCGGATTTTTATGATAAGTAGGAATATCTTCAAACGGACATTCCTGTGTATAGGAAACCGATATCGGATCGCTTTCCTCCAGGTTTGCCACTTTTCTGCCGTCCACATATACACATGGTACCCTGTCCGCAGTTGCCGGGAAAATAAAAGATTCCTCAAATCCCAAATCGACCGGAGTGATATTTATCTCTCTGTTCCAATCAATGGGTGCGCTCCCGTCGCTTAATCCCAAATGCCATTTTCCTACGATACCCGTGCGGTATCCCACTTCCCGAAACATTTCCGCCATTGTCTTTGTTCCGGGCTCTATGATACACTGTGCATCTCCCGGCAGAATATGCGCCCTGTCATTCCGGAACGGATAACGTCCGGTAAGCATACTGTAACGTGATGGCGTGCACACCGCTGAAGCCGAATATGCATCATAAAACTTCAGTCCCTCCCTGCATAAACGGTCTACATTCGGTGTTTCCACCCGACAGCTTCCATAGCAGCTCAGATCTCCAAAACCAAGATCGTCCGCATATATAATGATCACGTTACGCTGATCACTCATTTCCCCATCCTCCTTTTTCATTTTTCTCATTTTTTCCGGAACTCTCCCGTAGCTTCCCTCGCCGCGCGAAGCCGCTCCATTGCTGTGCACAGCATCTCTTTGCTTAAGGCAATGTTCATCCGGATGAATCCCCGACTGTCCGGTCCAAACATCTCTCCTTTGTAAACGCCCACTTTCGCCTGCTGAACAAACCACTGCTCCCTCGCTTCTTCTGTAAGCCCGTCTCCTCTGCAATCAATCCAGAGAAGATACGTTCCCTCACGAGGCATTACTGTCCATTCCGGGAAATACTGCTTCAAAAAATTTCTCACCAGATCTTCATTCCGATCAATATAGTCCAGAACTGCCTCATGCCATTTTCCGCATTCCGTATAGGCAGCGCACAATGCCTCCTGAGCAAAAGCCGTGGGATTATGCATCCCGACCCGATAAATCTGTCTTTCCACATTTTTGCGGATATTTTCCTCCGGAATAATCAGAAACGAAACGATCATTCCCGGCATGTTAAAAGTTTTTGCCGGAGAAGATGCAATGATCAGACGCTCTGTGTTCTGCTCCAGAAGATTCAGGGCAGTATGAAATTTTGCACCTTTCCGGATCAGATCCCCGTGGATTTCATCCGAAAAAAGGATCAACTCATGTTTTCTGCAAAATGCCCCCAGCCGCTCCAGTTCCTCTTTATCCCAACACCGCCCTGTTGGATTATGCGGATTGCACAGGATCAGCATCCGGGTATCCGGCGTTACCATCTCCTCCATCCGGTCAAAATCCATTTCATAACGCCCGTTTTTCCATACAAGAGAAAGCTCCGTCACCGCTCTTCCGGCCTCTGTCACAGCAGTCTTCAACGGGCCGTAAACTGGCGTATGCATCATTACCCGTTCTCCGGTCCGCAGGAACGCTTCTGTACAAAGCCCTGCTGCAATATTGATCCGGGGACAGAACACAATCCACTCCTTTTTCACCGACATCCCGTATTGCGTTTTATACCAGTCCTGTATTGCTTCAAAAAAACCATCATCCACATCGGTATAGCCTAAAACGCCTCTGTCTGCGACTCTTCTTACCGCATCCAAAACCGGCTCAGGCGTCTTAAAATCCATATCTGCAACGCCCATCTGGATCATATCAGGCACCCCGTATTCCAGATCCATCGTGTCCCATTTTGCACTGTGCGTTCTGCGTCTGTCTATAATAGTGTCAAAATCGAATTTTTCCGTCTGATTCATTCTCCATTCCTTTCTCCGTAATAGTAGTTCAGTCTCAGATCAAACGGCTTTGTGCTTCCGCAGCGGTCAAGCTGTCCGCTCCCTGTCACTGTATATTTTCTGCCATCCGTTTCTTCCCGGGTGTAAGTCTCAAACCAGTGCTCCATCGCCTCTTTCAACTTTATAACCGTTTCTGCATAAGCGCTGTTTCCATACAGATTATAATTTTCCTCCGGATCATTCTCCATATCAAACAGCTGGTTTGGCCCTTCGGGGAATCGATCCACGTATTTCCATTTTTTTGTACGGATCATACGGGTGTTGCTGTACTCGTCGAAGACCACCACGCGTTCTGCAGCTTCTTTTTCCGGATTTTGGATCAGCTCTGCCATGCTGTGCCCCGGCTGCATCGGTTCCCTCTCCCATCTGCATCCTGCAAGCTCCAGTATCGTCGGATAAAAATCATACTGACTGGCCATTTGATGACATACGGCTCCTCTGACTCCCTGCGGCATACGGATGATAAGCGGAACCTTGATTGCCGTATCATACATATTCTGAGGATACGTTCCGTTTCCTTTCCCCCAGATGCCATGGTGTCCCATATTCATCCCGTTATCTGCAGTAAAAATCACAACTGTATTTTCCAGGAGTCCCTTTTCCTCCAGCTCATCCATGATTTTTCCAATGCCGGCATCCATCGCACTGATCGCGGCATAATATCCTCTTAAGTTTTCTGCCCGTTTCTTTGGCGTATCCCCTACCGGCGCACTGGCTACCTGATTGGGATGCACCGGAAGATCCGGCGTCGCATCAAATTTACAATCTCTGTACCAGTCCAGATACTCCTTTTTATGCTGTTCTTCCTCCCACGGGCTGTGAGGAGCCGTATAATGAACACTTAAATAAAAAGGAGACTCCCCTTGTGAAAACGTGCCGATATATTCTACTGCCTTTTCCGTGATCAGATCTGTTATATACCGCTTCGGTGCAGAAAAAACGCCGTCCTCGCAAACATCCGGATCAAAATAGTGGATACATCCGCCTGCTCCGATCGTAAACCACTTTTCAAATCCCTTTTTCTTTTCTGCATTGTTTCCCAGATGCCACTTCCCACTCAGCCCGCATACATATCCGCTTTCGGCAAGCTCCTCTATATAGGTTTTATGTCCTTCCAGGTATTCGATCGGTTTGTCTTTTCTGGCAAACTGCCGATGCTGCGCCATCTCAGGATAGCGGTCGGTATCAATATTGCCGCCGGAAATCCAGTCCAGAACACCGTGACAGGAGGGCATCTTTCCCGTTACGATCGACGCCCTTGCCGGAGAACATACCGGAGACGCGCAATAAAATTCGTCAAACCGCACGCCACCCGCTGCCAGTCTGTCCAGATTCGGCGTACGGATATCATGATTTCCGGCGCATCCCATTGCCCATGCTCCCTGGTCATCCGATAAAATAAATACGATATTCGGCCGTTTCTCCTTCTTTACTGTCTCCATCCGCTATTCCTCCCGATACACATAATCTCCGACTTCTTTTTTCAGCTCTTCCAAAAGCTCCTGTTTCACCTGAAAAAAAGCCGGGTCTGATACAATATTTTCCGCTTCCTCCGGGTCTTTTTTCAAATCAAACAACATAACCGGTTCCATCCGCTCCGAATTCACTACCAGCTTGAACCGCTCATTTCTCATCATATACCATGGATTTGATGTCATATGATTTTCCGCAAACACCGGACGATGTTCCGTATGATTCCCCTCGATTAGCCCCAGCAGGCTTTCGCCCGGAAGCTTCTTTTTACTCCTGCCCCCCGCAAGCTCCATACAGGTCGGATAAAAATCCACCGCCGAAACAGGCGTTTCCACAAGCTTTTTCTGCTCCATCCACGGAATTCTGACAATCAGCGGAACCCCGCAGGAACGCTCATAGGGCAGGCACTTATTTTTCATCCCGTGACTCCCCTGCATATCTCCGTGATCCGAGGAAAAAATAACGGCTGTCTGATCTGCAATTTTCAACCGTTCCAGTTCATTCAGTATCCGTCCTACATTCGCGTCGATCTGGGATACCATCGCATAATACAGTTTTAAGTATTCCTGCATATTCCCGCCATAACGTACAAAATCCGGACAAAGTTCATAAGGTCTGGGACTGTAGGGTGAATATGTCGGTGTATAGGGATCGACCGGTTTATACTGCTCCGGCATCGGAAGCTCTACGTTATCATACAAATGCTCATACTTCTCTGATGGCTGCTCCGGATAGTGAGGCGCCTGAAAGAAAATTGTCTGCAAAAAAGGAATCCCCGCCCCGGCCAGCTCTCTCATCCGTTCAATCCCCAGACTGGCTGTCACATCCGTCCGATGCGCATCAAACTTCCTCTCTGCCCCTTGTTCATCATAGAAGCAGACGTCATCCCTGAATCCATTATAGCACTGATATCCCAGGAAATGTTTATGCCCTGCCCGATATTTTTCCGGAACAGGACCATTGCCATCCGCTCCCAGATGAAGCTTTCCGACAAATCCTGTCTCATATCCCAACCGCGCAAGCTCCTTTGGCAGAGTTTCCTCATTCTCTCTCAGCGCCTGTCCGTTTTTCTGTACGCCGCAATCCTTACTATAACAGCCCGAGTATAAAATCCCCCGAAACGGTCCGCATACCGGATTATTGGAATACGCATTGCAGAACAATGTTCCTTCCTCTGCCAGCCTGTCCAGATTCGGTGTTTTTACATAAGGCGATACCGCTCCCAAAGCATATTTGTGCATCTGATCCGTCAGGATCAGCAATATATTCGGTCTTTTCCTTTCCATCCGCTCCTCCATAAAAAGTGTGTGCATAAACGTGTTTTTATTCGATAGGAAAGGTCCTTTCCTATCGAATAAAAAAGCTGCGCGTTTTCCGCGCAGCTTTTTTCCGGTCATCCCTTCACGGAACCGATCATAACACCTTTTACAAAGTATTTCTGTACAAAAGGATACATAATCAGAACAGGCAGCGAAGAAATAATGATTACACCATATTTGATCGTACGGGCGATCAGCTTCATATGCTCCAATGTTTCCGGATCCAGTCCTTCCGGATCTACAGACTGTCCTGTGATCAGGATATCTCTCAGAATCAGCTGCAGCGGATACAGCTCCGCTCTTGTTACATAAATCAATCCGTTAAAGAAGGAGTTCCAGTGTCCTACCGCATAATAAAGGATCATGATTGCAATGATTGCCTTTGACAGCGGAATCACGACGGAAATAAAATATTGAAAAATACCGCATCCATCAATTTCTGCTGCTTCCTGAAGCTCCATCGGAAGCGTATTGATGAAGAATGTACGGGTCAGAATCAGGTTAAATACGGAAAAAGATCCAAGGATCATCAGAACATACGGCGTATCCACCAGATGCAGCCCTTTTACAACCAGATAGGTCGGGATCAGACCGCCGCCGAAATACTGGGTGATGATCAGCATCTTCATAATGAAATTACGTCCCGCCATATCTTTTCTGGAAAGCGCATATCCCGAAGGAATTGTCAGAAACAGCGCAAACAGTGTACCAAAGAAGGTATACCGGATCGTATTGTAATAACCGGTCCAGATTCTTTTATCCCGGAGAATATATTTATATCCATCCAGATTAAAACCCTTCGGCAAAAACAGAACCTTTCCTGAAGCTACCATGTTCGGATCGCTGACGGATGCGATCACTACGAAGTAAAGCGGATATAAAATCGCAAGGGTAAGCAGGATCACAATGCCATATACCATCATCAAAAAAAGTGCATCGGAAGGATTATTTTTAATTTTTTTAATCATGTCATTTCTCCTTACCACAGACTTACATCTGCTACTTTTTTCGCAATCTTATTGACCGTCAGCAGTAAGATCAGGTTAATAATGTTGTTAAACAGACCAATCGCAGCGGAATAACTGAACTGTCCGCCCTGAATACCGATTTTATAGGTATAGGTCGAAATAATCTCAGAATAATTCAGGTTTACGCTGTTTTGCAGAAGGAAAGCCTTCTCAAAACCAACGCTCATGATTTCACCGGTTCTCATGATCAGCATGATGACCATTGTAGGAACGATTGCAGGAAAATCAATATGGCACAGTCTCTGGAACATATTTGCTCCATCCACCTTTGCGGCCTCGTGCAGCTCCGGTCCGACAGAAGTCAATACCGAAATATACATGATCGAACCCCATCCGAGATTCTGCAGCACACCGGACCATACATAAATATGACGCCATTTACCCGGATCTGACATAAATCCGACCGGTTCAATTCCAAACAACATCAAAAACTGATTGATAATACCGTCACTTGCAAGGAAAATCGTGATCATACCGCAGAAAACTACCATGGAAATGAAATGCGGTGCATAGGTAACCATCTGTGAGAATTTTTTAAATTTTCCTTTATTGATATAATTCAAAACAAGCGCAAAGAGAATCGGGAGGGGGAAGCCGGCGATCAGCGAATATAAGCTGACCGCCAGAGTATTCCACAGCAGGGTTCCGAACTGATAGGATTCAAAAAATGTCTTGAAATGCTTCAGTCCTACCCATGCGCTTCCCCAGATTCCATCCGCCGCCCTGAAGTCTTTAAATGCAAGCTGAATTCCGTACATCGGTACATAACTAAACAGGATGACATATAACAGCATCGGAAGCACAAACAAATAGCAGACCCAGTTTTTCTTCAGCATGCTCAGACTGTTTAATTTTTTAAGCTTTCCTGTACGGGTAATTCCGTCTTTCTCTTTCCCCTTCATGGCGCACTCCATTCTAACGGCTGAAATAGTCGTTTACATAATCCTGGCAAAGCTGCTTATATTCTCCGCACTTTAAGTTTTCCAGTGTCTTTAAATGCTCCTGCCACTTTGCTTCATCCACGCCATTGATGATGGAATCTGCAACAAATTTATTCAGGTAAGTATCGATATCTGTTTTCAGGATGACTCTTCTCTCCTCATTTGTCGGATCAGAAGACATTCCGGAAGGAAGACCCTTTACTGCCATCGGAAGCATTTCACCCAGAGCCACCTTACGATAGTTCGGTGTAGGTGTTTCCGGATCATCTACCATCAGCTGATCGTAGTTCTGTCTCCACAGAGAAGGAGTTGTGCCTGCAAAGCTCTCTGCGTTTCTGTATTCTCCGCCATTGGAGTATCCGCCGGCAGCCTCCAGAACCTCAGGCTTCATCAGAATCCACTGATATTTCTCCTCGCCGTCTGCTTCTACCTTTTTCCATCTTACATCTTCTGCACCACGCCCCCACAGAAGAGCTTCTTCAACAGAAGAGTTGATATAGTCATACCATCTGATCAGCGCTTCAGGGTTCTTACATGCATTTGTGATTACGAAGTTATCGCCGGGATATGCATTGTTCTGACATACCATCTGTTTGCCATCTGCACCTTTCAGCAGCGGAAGCGGAACATATCTGTCTGCATCGGATGTTCCATCTCCGTTATTCACGCCGCTGTCACTTCCGGTATAGTTGATATGCATACCGATCACATCGCCTGCAGCACCCTTGGAATCATACTGCTCCTGGCTCATCGTAAATACATCTTTGTCAATCAGGCCTTCTTTATACAGATCGCTTAAGTAAACAAGGCAATCATAGTAGCCCTGCTCCTCCGGGCTGAATACAACTGTGTTATCTTCTTTTAAGAAAACATGGCTTGCATTTTCTACAACACCCCAGGGTCCGAAGAAGTTCTCGATTGCATTTGCCCAACCCCATACGTTCATAAATGTAAACGGAATCTCATCCTTCTGGCCGTTTCCATTGGGATCCTGATCTCTAAACGCTACCAGAACCTCTTTTAACTCTTCCGGAGTTGTCGGCATTTCCAGATTCAGCGCCTTTAACCAGTCTCTGTTGATCCAGCACAGAGAGTCTATCATATTAGAGAAGGATTCATCGCCGATCGGCATGCAGCGGATCTGTCCGTCCGGAGCGATCAGGCTGTTCGGATAATCATCTCTTGTCTCAAAAAATGCACTTACGTTCGGAGCATAGTCTGTCATATAATCATCCCATGCAACAAGCTGCTCATAATACTTGGATACATCCACGCCGCCGCAGATTGCATCCGGTAAGCTGTCGGTGCTGAATAATATGTTGATCTTCTCTGCCCATCCGGACTTCGGGATTTCTACCCATTCAATATGGATTCCGGTTTCCTCTTCCGTCCGCTTAACGCATTCACGCTCTGCCGCTGCTTTTAACTCACTTGTCTGAGGTACTGCAATGGTAAAAGTAATGGGTTCATTTACAATCGGAAGCCCCTCTTTATTTACCGTCACCTCACTGGCCTGTGCAGCCGCTGTCGCCTTCTCCTCTTCCTTTCCGCCGCATCCTGTCAGCAGCCCCGCTGCCATAGATGCTGTCAGAAGAATCGCTGTCAATCTGGTTACATCTTTCTTTTTCATATACACCCTCCTGATATGTGATTTATCTTTGCTCCCGTCCCTGACTTTTCTTTACCGGTCCGGGCGCCCTTGAGCTGATATCAGAATATCTCATTTCTCTTCCTGTGTCTATCGTCCTTTGTTGAATGTTTTGTGCATCTTTTTCTGTTTTTGGCATTTTTTATGCCATAAATTCAACAAGATAATGTCTTTTCTTTCATTTTTGAATGGCAATTCAACATCGTTTGATAAAACACGATAGCAAAACGCCAAAATCATTTTATTTTTCAACAATATGTCTATGTATTTTATTTTGAAAGGTTATAAATCCGCTGCTGCCTGACGCAAAAATCCCCGGCTGACGCACGCCTCTATCCTCTGGGCGCTCCTCAGCCGGGGATTTTTCTCCCGCTACAGATTTTCCCTGTATTCCTTCGGTGTCATTCCTTCATATTTTTTAAACATAACCGCAAATCCCGTACTGCTCCCATACTGTAAAAGCTCTGCAATCTCTCCGACCTTCAAATCGCTGTCACGCAAAAGCTGCTTTGCCTTTTCCAGTTTTATCTGATCCACATATGCGGAAATACTGACTCCCATATTTTTTTTGAAAAAGTGGCTCAAATTTGAAACTGACGTATCGAAGCTGGCAGCCATGTATTTGGCTGAAAACCCCGGATCAAGATAATGCTCGTGCAGATATGCCAAAACGTCCGTAATACTCCGCTTGCGGCATCCTGCCTCTGCTTCCGTTCCTTCCTTCGGCGCGGTCCTGTGCCTGCGCTCTTCCAACGCCATGTCGAATATGTTTAAAACATCCTGTCTGGAAAAAGACCTGTTCCTGACAAGGGCATAAAATTTTCTCGAATCCAGTCCCAGCATGTACAGCGTCTCAAAGCTTGCCAATATTGCTGTAACTTCCTCCGACTCCGAGATTATCTCCCGTATCTCCCTTAAAATGATATCTACCCGGGATTCTTCCCCAAGGGCAACGGCATCCTTTAGCGCTTCCATCTCCATCCGCGGATAATCATCCACGCTGCTGTACGTTCTTTTTATCTTCCGGATCGTCATCTCATAAGATTCCTTTATCTTTCCGATATCCGAAATGATAGCGCCCCTTTCAAATCTCGCACCCGCCTCCGCAAATGCGTCAAGTTTTTTCTCTATCGATTCTTTTTCTTCACAGCTCAGCACGAGCCACATATAAATATCCCCGAACAGGTTTATCTTGTATGCGCTCGAAAATCCATCTTCCCGCTTCATCGCAACAAAATAATCCTTCAAATCCTCGTTGCATGCCGATTTCGGAAACAGGATGATATACTGACTCTTTCTATCCACATGAACGCCGCTTGCCAGACATTTTTCCCACAGTTCATCCCCCTTTTGAATATCCAGCGTCAGCAGCTCGTACAGACAGCTCTCTGCCTGCAGCGCATTTTTCTCATCTTCCAGAGCCGCCGAATGACCGACAATATCCTGAAATATTACATATCGCTTTCTTGAATAGAACAGTGCGAGCACAATGCCTACCGCCAATGATACTCCTATCCAGAGCACATAGCTTTTCAGATAACGGACGCTGTCAGATATTATCTCTTTTTTGGAAGCCAGATTCCATATCGTAAAGCCGTTTGCCACATCCTGACGATAGATTTCATAGTCGTCCTCCGACCAGTCCGCTATCTTATCTGTGCTCTGATAAAGTACCTCATCCTGCCATGTGATAGCCGTAATGCCTTCCACACCTCTCGGTGCAAACTGTTCCATCAGCTTCTCTCTGCTGACTGTCACAAGAAGATACTGTCCCTTGCTCCCCGTACGTTCCATTTCCAGTTTGCTGCGCAGGCTGAAGGCTATCACCATTCCGTCCCTTGTTCCGGCATAAAACGATGCCCTTCCTGCAGCCATGCCGCGCTCCTTCGCCTCATCCAGTATCTTATTGTCCATCCGGCATCGTCCGGCAAAAAAGATATCTTCTTCATAGGTGCCTTCAGAGCTGAATATCTTCTGCTCATCCATATTATAAAAATACAGCTTATCCACAAAGGGAAGGGCTCCTTCTTTATTTCTCAGGTCCTGCATGATATCCAGATATGTAACCGGGAATCCCAGCCCATATGATGCCGGGCTGTAAACCTTACTGTATCGACAGTCGTTATACTGAAGAAGGATGACAGACATTTCCTGATCCCAATACTTACTCTGGCTCTCTGTCTTGAGCTCCACCTCCGTCATAACGCGCTCAAGATTGTGCTGCCTTACTACAAAAAAGGTGCTGAAAGCCACGATCAACATAGGGATCAGCAAAATAATATGATAGTTAATGATAAAAGAAAGATAATTTTCCCGTTTGCTGTTTACTCTGTTTTTCATACCAGTTTTTCCATTTCCCCTCTTATCATTATATAATGTGCCAGATTTCAAGCACCATTACTATAGCATATCTCGTCAATCTAAACAATACAAATCTTTACTTCAATGTAATGTTGTTTTTTCTTCTGCGTTATGAATGTCACATGATACTGATCTTCCATGGATACGCGGAATGCTTCCTCTACGCCTTCGTTTACATCTGTCCCGAAACGCCCTGTAATATCCGGCGTCCCGCAAAAGGCCTTATCCGGAAATACGACCGCGCGCTCGCCCCCATGTTCTAAGACAAGCGTCCCGTCCTCCTGCAAAGCCGGTCTGTCCAGCATATGAAGGAGCCATGAAATTTCGCACGCTTCTTTTGACCTTATCTCATCTCTGATCACCAGCTCTTTTTCAGTCAGTTCAAACGAGCGCTCATAAAATTCCAGCATCGGATAAGCCTCCCGAAGGTCCAGCCTCAAAAAAAACCGTTTATTTTCCTCATGTTTCCAGTCTGTGAATCTTCCTGCCGCCCGGAAGCTGTCCGTTTCCTGTCCTCTTCCGTTCACCAGAATACAATTGTGCGCCTTTGTCGTCCTGGTCCAGTTCCTGTGATGTTTTGTTCCCCAGCACCGTCCAAAATAACCGGACGGTGTAATAAGTACCTTATTATTCCGGATGAGCGCAAAGGATCCCTGATCCGCATGCTGATGACTTACGGACCCAAATCTGCTCGCCCGCACTAAAAGCCCGGTACCATGCGCCTGATCCGCAACATTTGTCTGACAGCTTGCCAATCCGGCTCCCTCAAATACCGCCATAGCACAAGCCTCTCCGGTCAACCCCCGCTCCGGCATTCTTCCCTCCGGCAAAAACACATCCAGAAGATGCAGCTCAAACAGCTCCGGCGCCGCATATTGCTCTGCCTTTATACGAGCCTCCTCCGGTCCGAACCGCTCTGCATATAACCGGAACGGATTCTGCGCAAAAAATCCCTTCCATTCCGGATCTTCACTCCCGCACCAATATCCGTCTCCAAAGGGATGGTTTTCTCTTTCTTTTTCCGCAAAATGAAGCAAAAACTGCGGCAGACGCTGATAAAACGGCCTATCCAGAAAACGGACGTCCGCAAACCTCTCTACCGCCATAAAAAACAGCAGATACCATTTCGTATAACTGGAAGCATAAAAAGGTCCTTCTGCCCAGCCACCGTCTGCCGTACCGTAAAACGGAAAAATACCTCCGTAGATTTCCAGCGCATAAGAAAGCCAGCGTATCAGTATCTCTTCCTTAATATATGTGCTTCCTTTCAGCACAAGCGCCGCCTCCCCCAGATAAGCCGGAAGCCGTCCCGCATGGGAATCTCCGGGATTTTCCGCAAAATCAAGAGCACGCAGCCGTTCCTCACACTGTTCCGCATAGGCAATTATCGTCTTTTCTGCGATATATCTTTGCTGATCTGTCAAAATGTCATAAAGCATATCATACACTGCAGGGATACAACGCGCATTGCTCAAACCAATTTCATCATTCCAGGGCGCATTTACCGCACAGGGACCATCCGGATTCCAGCTGCATATTGTCAAAAGCAGCTCCTTTGCCTTTTTTCCTGCCCCTTCATCCCCCAAAAGAGCATATCCCAGCGCGCATGCCACCATATCCCTGTCGCAGTATTCCCGGTATTCTCCGAAATACTCCCTGTACGGCAGTCCATCCTCAAAGCTGTAAAAAAGCGGAGGCTTTGGGAGTTCCCGCGCACATGCCGCCTCGATATTTCTTTTTAACACCTCTGTTTCCGCTTTTCTCTTTTTCAGGATTCCCGGAATATCCTCCTTAAAAAACAGATGCCTCGGGCGGACATCCGGCACAGCACAAAACACGCTCTCTGCATCCTTCCTCAAAATCACTGCCGCATTTTCGCTGATGACAAATTCCTGCCAGCCGCGCTCCTCTTCTCCGCACAAAAGATTCCAGCGATATTTTCCCGGCTTTAACGGTTCTTTCGGGACAACATGATTTTTTTCCGTTTCCGCTTCAAAAACGATCTTGCCGCTCCTATCCTGCACAACGACACGATACTTTTTTTCTTTTCCATCCCGCAAAAACGAAAATACCGGCGGTGTTTCCTCTATCACCGCCCCATCTGCCGGAGCCGGAAAAATCTGACTGCCTGACGTTCTTTTTTGCTCCAGCATCTCTCATTCCCCCTATTCCCAGCAATATTCTCCGCTCTCGGCATCTATCCTTCCAATCTGTCGGGCAGGGATTCCCGCCATAATTGCATAATCCGGCGTACTTTTTGTCACAACGGAATTGGCGCATATAAGATTACATCTCCCAAGCTTCACACCGCCCGTTATCGTTACGTTGGAAGCAAGCCAGCTTCCCTCTCCTATCCTGATGCTGTCATCCCCGTCCGCCTCTGTCCGTGCACTGAACCAGCCTGTTTTGGCATCGAATTTGTGATTGCCTGCCGCCAGCGAGCAATGTGGACCTATCAGGGTATTTTCCCCTATCGTTACATTTCCATTTACATAACTATATAATCCGATAAACACATTGCTGCCGATATTATCCCGGTCATGTACCCGTATGATAGCCCCCGGAGCAACCCGGATATTTCTTCCTCCAAATCCCAGCACTTCTGCCCTCCGGCAGTTATCCGCTTCATTGTCGCTGCGGTTGGCATACTCCGTCAAAGCTGCAAACAGCTCATCAGACAATATCAGTCTGCCGTCTTCCCCTTCCTTTGCAAGCCCTGCCCCTATCAGCTTTTCCATATCCATTTCAAAAGTCCCCTTTCCTTTTAAGCCGTCGTCATCCAAATTTTTCGCCGGCTTGTCGTACCCCTTCGACATTTTATCATTATAATACTTCTATCTTATTATAAATTCCGGAATACCCAAAAACCCTGCAAATATATTGCAAAAAAGGGGATTTTCTGCGCTATTGCCTGCAGAAAATCCCCTTTGTTTTTATTCTTTATATTCAGTTCCGGATACATCCAGTCAATGTAACCGCTCCGTTATCCTCAATCCTGTCCGTTAGGATATTTCTTATAACCCGGATGACGTCCGGTCACCTTATAACCCTCACGCATGGAAATAAGACGGTCGATATTTTCTCTGGAAAGCTCTTTCGCTCCGCCAAGCAGATGGGCATTTAAGCTTATCTTTGCGAACAGCTCCATTGTCTCCATCCTGTAATATGCTGTCGTCACATCTGCACCTACAGTCAGTGCGCCGTGATTCTGCAAAAGCAGGGCATCATGCTTTCCGAGATACGGTGCAATAGCTTCCGGTACTTCATTTGTGGAAGGCGTTCCGTAAGGAGTTACCGGGATAGAGCCCAGAGCGATCACAGTCTCTATCATAGAATATTCATCCAGCGCCTTGTTCGCTACAGCAAATCCGGTTGCCACAGGCGGATGCGCGTGTACAACTGCGCCCACATCCTCGCGCTCCTTATAGCAGCGAAGGTGCATCTTTATCTCGGAGGACGGACGATATCCTTCCTCTGCCTCCAGAATATTGCCTGTCCCATCGATAACAACGAGCTTTTCAGGTGTGATAAAGCTCTTGCTGATGCCAGTGGGCGTCGCCAGATATACATTGTCGGAAAGACGTGCAGAAACGTTTCCGTCATTGGCTGCAACCCAGCCAAGCTGCCACATCTTATGGCATACGTCACATATCTGCTCGCGCAGTTCCATTTCTTTCATACTCATATCGATTTTCTCCTTTATTTTCCCGTGACGATTTTGTGATTTTCCTCGTCACATCCACTTTTCCTTCTGCCGTGCACATATCTCGTCCCAATCCTGATGTCCGGATGGTTCGTATACGACCGGTGTTTCGGAAGCCGCCACGAGACGGCGTATCTCTTCCTGACCGGAAAGCTCTCCGGAAGCGGCAAGCTGTATCGCCAGATTTCCGTACACTGTCGCCTCGACAGGACCTGCGTATACCGGAATCCCGCACACGTCTGCCACCGCCTGGCATAAAAGCCGGCTCTGGCTGCCGCCGCCCACAAGATAGAGCGCCGGGAAGCTGCGCCCCGTGCAGAGGCTTATCTCTTCCAGCGCCATCCGGTATTTCAGCGCAAGGCTCTCATGAATACAACGCACAATCTGCCCTGGCGTCTCCGGGACGAACTGTCCTGTTTTCGCACAATATTCCCGTATCCTTCCCGGAATATCGCCCGGCGCCACAAACACCGGATCGTCCGGGTCTACAAAGCAACGTGCGCTCTCTTCCTTTGCAGCCATCTGATCAAGCTCCCCGAAGCCGTATTCCTTTCCCTCGCGTATCCACTGCCTGCGGCTTTCCTGAACAAGCCACAGACCGATGATATTTTTCAGGAAAGAGGTCTCTCCGCCGAAAGCTCCTTCATTTGTGATATTGCAGCGCAGGGAATCCCCGTTGATAGCAGGTTTTTCAAGCTGCGTCCCCACGAGTGACCATGTGCCGCAGCTGACAAAAGCGAAATCCCCCTTTGCAGGAACTGCTGCCAGCGCGCACTGGGTATCGTGCCCCGCCACTGCAATAACTTCCGTACCGCAAAGTCCCAGTTCTTCCTGTAAAGATGCTTTGAGCCTCCCCAGCTTTGTTCCCGGCATCTTTACCGGGGCAAACAGCTTTCGCGGAAGTCCCAGACCGTCTATCACCTCTTTGGACCACTCTTTTGTGCAGGCATCCAGAAGCTGCGTCGTAGACGCCATCGTATATTCGCTGCACGCCTCTCCCGACAGATAGTAGTTGAACAGATCAGGCATCAGGAGCAGACGATCTGCCCGTTCCAGAAGCTCTGGTCTGTTTTTCTGCAGGGACAGCAGCTGGAATGCGGTATTTATCTCCATAAACTGGTTGCCCGTTATCTCATAAAACCGTTCCCCGGGAAACTTTGCAAATGCTTCCTCCAGCATTCCCGCCGTCCGTGCGTCACGGTAATGGACCGGATTTTCCAGAAGAAATCCGCTTTTATCCACAAGACCAAAATCCACGCCCCAGGTATCCACTCCGATGCTGTCAGCCCCCGCCTGTGCCGCCTTTCTCATTCCATTTTTCAGCTCCATGTACAAACGCAGGAAATCCCAGTAAAAGGTACCGTTTAAGGTCACCGGGTCGTTGGAAAAACGGTGAAGCTGCGACACTGTGATCTTGCTGCCGTCAAACTCTCCCAGCATGACTCTGGCGCCGGAAGCGCCAAAGTCTGCCGCAAGCATTCTCTTATTCATAAATGCTCCTTTTTACTTTTCAGCCGTACAGCGGGCCGAATGCTGCGCATGCTCTGTAATCCTGGCCTTCCTTATCCATGCCGAACGCATTCCATGCCGCAGGACGGAATATCTTGTCCTCATCCACGTTATGCATGCTCACAGGAATACGCAGCATGGAGCAGAGGGTTATCAGATCTGCGCCGATATGTCCGTAGCTGATAGCACCATGGTTTGCGCCCCAGTTGTTCATCACATCATAAGCGGTCTTAAACGCGCCCTCTCCGGTCACGCGGGGTGCGAACCATGTGCAGGGCCATGTATAGTCAGTGCGCTTCCAGAGTTTGTCGGAAACCTCGTCAGGCAGCTTCACAGTCCATCCCTCTGCAATCTGTACAACCGGTCCAAGACCCTTTACAAGATTTAAACGCATCATGGTAACAGGCATTTCCGCTTCTGTCAGGAAACGGGAAGAGAAACCGCCGCCTCTGAAATAGCCGAAGTCTGCGGCATTCCATGTGGTCGCTTCCATGATTGCCTTCTGATCTTCCTCTGTCACCTCATACCAGGGCTTCATTATGCCGTTGCCGTCCGCATCCTTCGCCTGACCGCAGGCATCCAGGCAGGCTGCGCCTGAATTTATCAGATGGATAAAGCCGCCGGCCTCTTTTGCCTTGCCCTCCAGATCATAGCCGGTAGCCTTTGCAACCGCCTCGGGGCTCCAGTAAGTACGGACATCTGCAAAAATCTGCGCCCTATTTGTCAGAAGCTTCATAAACAGCATTCCCAGACCGTTTAAAACGTCGTTCTCTGTTGCAAGGATGTAAGGCTCACGCGCGCCGTTCCAGTCGAAGGAAGTGTTCAACAGAGCCTCAGGGAAGTCACAGTTGGGATAAAAGTCTGTCCACTGACGCTGTCCCTGGAAGCCTGCTGCAATCGCGTTGTGTCCTACCTTTTCCTCCTCACAGCCTTCCGGCAGATTCGGGTTACCGTTCATCAGGTCTTTGATGATACACATCATTTTTACGAGGAACTCCCAATCCTTCTCTTTCTGTTCGGGAGTCTTCTGAACCTCAGCAGGGTTCTTGTCAAAGCCTTCCTTGCAGTTAGCCTTTACCCATGCGAGAGCCTTCTCATATTCATTCTTATCGTAAATTTCTTCTGTCATACGGCGGATAAGCTCTACCTCGTCCACAGATTCCACGCGCATTCCCAGATATTCCTCAATAAAAGCCGGGTCTATGATAGAGCCGCCGATACCCATACAGATAGAACCTATCTGCAGATAGGATTTGCCGCGCATCGTTGCAGCAGCTACAGCAGCACGGCCGAAGCGGAGAAGCTTCTCCTTTACGTCCTCCGGGATTTCCTTGCTGTCAGCCTCCTGAACGTCATGTCCGTAAATGCCGAACGCCGGAAGCCCCTTCTGCGCATGTGTTGCCAGAACGGATGCCAGATAGACTGCGCCGGGACGCTCTGTGCCGTTAAATCCCCATACGCCCTTGATCGTCATCGGATCCATATCCATTGTCTCTGCACCGTAGCACCAGCAGGGTGTTACGGTCAGTGTAATCGAAACACCCTCTTTGCGGAACTTATCCGCACATGCCGCAGTCTCGCCTGCGCGGCCGATAGTAGTGTCCGCAATCACGACCTTTACCGGCTCGCCGTTGGAATAACGCAGATTCTCTGTGAAAAGCTGCGCTGCGGCCTTTGCCATTCCCATCGTCTGTTCTTCCAGAGATTCTCTTACCTTCATATAACCTCTGCGTCCGTCTATTGTAGGACGGATGCCGATTACGGGATAATCCCCGATCAGTCTGTTTGCTGCCATAGCAAATACCTCCGTATAATAAATATAATTTTATCATATCACTTCCTTTCCGCCTTTTCTAGTGATATAATGACCAAAAAATGGTACAATATTCACTTTCAAAAAGGAGCTTATATGCATTATCTCGACCTTCGCGAACAGACCATCCACGGCACCCCCGACTTCCCTTTCGCCTTTTACCGCGTGCAGGAAGGGCATCCCCGCTATGATATGCCATTCCACTGGCATAAGGAATGGGAACTCATCCGCATTCTGGACGGCAGCTTCACATGCTGCATAAACGGCGAGCAATATCCTGCAGAAAAAGGGGATTACCTCCTCATAACACACGGAGCGCTCCATGGCGGTACGCCTCAGGACTGCGTCTATGAATGTGCCGTTTTTGACCCTCTGGCCTTTCTGATGCATCCGGAAAGCTGCCGCAGCCTCGTTCAGCAGCTCTACATCAGAAAATCTGCCATTCCTCCGGTCTTTAAAAGCTCCTGCCGCTCTTTTTCACACACCGCGTCAAAGCTCTTTTCCTGCGCCTACGCCAAAGGCCCCGGCTGGGAGCTCTCGCTTACCGGGACGATATTCGAGCTGTTCGGTCTTCTGTGGAAAGAAGGATTTCTGGAACAAAATTCCCCTCAGGCTATCCCCGATGCAGACCGTGCCTTTTTACTCAAACCGGTTTTGGAATATATCGACAAACACTATATGCAGCCGGTCACACTGGAAGAGCTGGCACGCCTGACCGGAATGTCCCCCCGATATTTCTGCCGCTTTTTTAACACATTTATCCACCGCACCCCCATCGACTACCTCAACTACTACCGCATTGAAGTTGCCTGCTCCCTGCTGGCATCTACACAGCTTTCCGTCACTGAGACCGCTTACCGCTGCGGTTTTAACGACAGCAGCTATTTTGTAAAGATTTTTAAAAAATACAAAGGAGTCACGCCTCTGCAATATCGCAGAAGCGGACTCCCTGAATAACCTCTATCTTCCCGGCTGTTTTTCCCGGCTGTAAGCAACGATCAAAAGCTCCACGCTCAGAGTATCGCTCATTTTTCCCGTTTTGACGGACTCGTCCGCTTCCACGCACGCCTGCAGCGCCTCTCTGAGCTCAGGCATCGTAAAGCGGGATGCCTGACTTACATATTTGCGGACGATAAACCCGTGCAGACCTGTCTTTTCTCCGATTTTTTTATCATCCAGCCCTTTCTTTTTCAATTCCTTGACCTGCATCAGAAGATTGAACTGCCTGCCTATCAGAAACAGGATCCGCATCGGGGGTTCCTTTAACGCCAGCAAATCGTAATACAGCTCCAGAGCCCGCTTCTGCCTGCGCTGCGCGATTGCTTCCACCATGTCAAAAATCTGATTGCCTATCTGGCGCGTACATACCGCCTCGATATCCGCCTGCGTCACAACATCCTTTCCCAGCGTATAGCAAAACAGCTTTTCCAGCTCCCGGCTGATATTTTCCATATCGCTCCCCACCCGCTGCAAAAAGTACTGCATGTCTGCCTGCGTTATCTGCTTCCCTTCTTTTTTCAACTGCACGAGTATCCACTTCTGGAGCGTCGCCTCATTCTGCCGGGCAAACTCCACTACGCGCCCCGTGTCCTTGACCGCCTTATACAGCCTGCCCCGCTTGTCCACTTCCGTTTCCACAAAAATGAAATATGCTGTAGGGGATATCTGCCGGATATAATCCGCCAGCTGATCCGACGCCTTTTTAAACATGCCGCTGTTTTCCACCACAATTACGCGCCTCTCGGAAAAAAAGGGCATTGTTTCCGCCAGGTCGATGAGTTTGGGAATTTCCGTCCCCTTTCCCTCAAAATAGTGATAGTTCATCGTATCGCCGCCCGCCAGCGCATCCTTTAGCTTGTCCCGGTACTGCAGGCGAAGATACGCCTCTTCTCCATATAAAAGATATGCCTGCCGAAAGCTTCCGCTCTTTATATCCTCCAACAACTGCTGCAAATCCTTTTCCTCCTCGCGCCTCCAAACCTTTCCTCCATGATACCACAGCGTTTGCGCGGACGCCAGATATTTCTCGGCTGTATCACCGGACCGCCTTTTTATTCGGCATCATACTTTCCTGAACTTCAAATACTGCACTCCAAACTTCAGCCCCGCCAAAAACAGCGCAAACCCCAGTCCCGTATAAAATATAGCGATACACATCTCGGGCATCAGCTGCAGCGTTCGTATCAGTATCCCGAATGTCATCATAAACGCCATTATCAAAAAGGATTTCAAGTCAAAAAAATGCCAGAAATACTGCTTTTGCTCATATTCCTCAATCCGTTTCGTGTGCTTTTTAACAAGACGGTTAAATATCATTCCCCAGAAAAATGCAAATATCGCCGCCGAGCAGACCAGATGAAGAATTGTCACATACGGCCCGTATGCCCCGATACCTATCTTCAAAATATTAAATCCCGCTATAGACCAGACGATTCCTGCTATCAAAAGCAGCGTTTTATTTTCTACTTTCATGATGGATACCTCCTTTAATATGAACAATGTTCATTTTGGATTCTATCCGATTTTATCTATCCGGTCAAGTGACTAAATCACAAAAGGAGCGGAAATACCGCCCCTTTCGTTTACACATTTTATCTTCTCCACACCACAACCCGGTTCTTTCCGGCATGCAGTCTCTCCAGTGGCCCTGCCGTCGGGCACTGCCCTCTTTCTGCTCCCGTAAGGTCACAGTCCAGCACAAGCGAAGAGCCATCAGGATTTTCATATCTTTCCTCGGTCAGCCTTGTTATTCCCAGCTTCTGCGTTGTGACCTGTTCCGTTTCCATCCCAAACATTCCTTCCGGCAGCTCAATCTCTAAAATGACTTCGCTGCCTTCCTCTATAACCTGAACCATCGGCTCGGCATCAGATACACAGTAAGTTTTCTCCCGTTCAAACGCCTTTGCTCCGTTCAGATATACATTCCCGTCGATATAAGCGGGCTGTTTTACCTGAGCATATTGCTCTACATCCCCATTTCCCAACGCCAGAAAACGTTCGATATACTCCTCCATGCAGACCGGAGAGCCATCGTAATGAGAAGTTCCGTAAAAACGCCCTTCTTCTGTCCCGCCCACAAAAATATTCTGATACCAGCGGTCATCGCCGCCATATACCGGAACGGTACCGAGCACTTCCGTCGAATGGGGCAGATGATACGGCGTGGAACGGTCCGGAACCGGATAACGGTTCAAAAAGCCGCAGCACAGATTATGCACATACGCTCCGCCCTGCGCCGCATTATCAAATCCATAGGAGGATGTAAAAATATTATTATCCACCAGATACGGCCCGTGAGAAACTTCCACAAAAAAGTCCCGGTTATTCCTGTTCAATATATTTCTGCTCACACGCACACCCTGCGCCTGCCAATCCAGCCAGATGCCGAGCGTACAGTCGTGGATATAGTTATCGTGTATCTGAACGTCGATGGAGGCATGCAGCTTGATGCCCGCTATCTCATGCCCGTAAAATTCATGTTTTACTGCGATATTATAAATCTCGTTCCCGTAAATCCGGCTGAACACACAGCCCAGATGTCCTACCACACCATTTTGACCGCAGTCATAAATACGATTGTTCCGAACCACGTGAGAACCTATCCGCTCCTTTGACCAGCCGATGGCACGTGCCCGGAACACGGCTTCCATCTGATACTGATAACCGGGCTTTCTGCGCCATTTTGTAAAAGCGCCGTTTCCGGTGGAACTCTCCTTTCCAAGGCTTACCGCGCTGCACTTGGAATCATGGATACAGTTCTTTTCAATAATCCATCCCTTTGCCCAGTTCGGCCCGATAAGTCCCGGCTGCTCATCTGTCGGAGGCGCCCATGTCGTCGCCGCCTGAGCCATTTCAAATCCCCTTACCGTAATATAATCAAGTCCCGTCCGCTCCGGGAAAAAGCAGGCGCGCCGCACGTTTATCTCCGTCAGCTCCCTGTTGGGATCTGCGCCATGGAAATTTGCATAAATCGTTGTCTGCTCCTTGTCCGTCTCCGCATACCAGCGATAGATGGACTGATCAGGATCACGGAGCGCTTCAGGTCTGTCCCCCCACGTTTCATAAGGGCTTACCATCCATTTCTCCGGATTTTTTACTCCGTCTAAATCTCCTGCCTCATAAAAAGACCTGCCGTTTAAGTACACGTCCCCCGCATGGACCGGATGTTCATACGGTGCAACGATCCAGTCACCGAAAATCTCCGTTTCATAAGGATTAAATCCTCCGAACATTTCGTTGGAAACGCTCACCTTCCATACGGTGCCTTCTATATTCTCCCATCCGGTGATGCGTTCTGAACCTTTTATCGTCACATGTTCGCCCTCTGCCGCTTCGTAGATAATACGGCAGTCCTCTGACAATCCTCCGTTTTTCGGTCTTACCCACTCCCGGTACTCGCCCTCATGAACGATGACCCTGTCTCCTGCCGCAGCCAGCTCCGCCGCCCGCTGTATTGTCAAAAACGGGGCTTCCTTTGTCCCCTCATTTCTATCGCATCCGCTTTTTGCCACATGATAAATCATCAATTCTGCCTCCTTTGTCGGTGCTCTTTATTTTCAGTTTAAAAAAGATTCCTTGCCTTCACAAGAAATCCTTTGTACAATAATAGACAATATTTGACTTTTTGGAGGTATGTCATGTTTTTTTATCAGGGAAGCAACTACATGGAAGAGGACTATTTTGACGCTTTTTTTCTGGTTGAATCCGGATTTGCGCCGCATCTGCACCGTTCCTTTGAGCTCATCCACCTGATAGATGGAGAAATCAGCGTTTTTCTTGACGAAAAGGAATATCGCCTGCGCCCGAAGCAGCTTATTTTTGCCTTTCCCGAACAGATCCACGAAATCCGTTCCCTGCGTCCCTCCAAAATTACGGTCATCCAGTTCGCTCCTGAGCTTATCGGACATTTTTCTTCCCATTACCGGAATCTCATCCCCCTGTCCCCGGTACTGTCCGGTCTGTATCATCCGGCAGATACGCTCTGCTTTACTAATATTTATGAAAAAAAGGCTTTTCTCTACCGCCTGTGCGCCCTGCTGACCTCCTCCTCGGACTTTATCCCTGCCCCTGCCCGCCAGACGCCGCTGTTTGCTCTTTTATCCTATATCCAGAACAATTTCTGCTCGGAATGCAGCCTCCGGGAAGCGGCAAAACAGACCGGATATGACTATGTCTACCTTTCCCGGCTTTTCCGTGCCAAAACAGGGCTGTCCTTTACCGCCTGCGTGACGCAGTACCGTATTTCCCACGCCTCTTCCCTGCTTTCCCATTCATCAGATTCCGTCAGCACCATCGCCTACGCCTGCGGCTTTAATACGATCCGAAGCTTCAACCGCAGCTTCCGCATTCTCACAGGCATGACGCCGGAAGAATATCGAAAAAAAATGGTCCGCCCAGCCAAAGGCCGGACAGACCAGTAAAAAACATATTTTTAAACTATCTTCTTATGCCCTTGCTCCTGCCAGCGCCTGCGCAATATCTTCTCTCATATCGATGACCGCCTGGCGGGAAGCCTCTGCGTAATTCTCTGCTCCGAACTTCGCATACTTCTCCTGCTGGTAGGCTGCAATAATGCCGCGGGAAGAATTGATAATGGCACCAAGCCCGTCCTCATTGAAGAAATGAACCAGATCCGAGCCTTTTCCTCCCTGTGCGCCATATCCCGGAACAAGAATGTAAGACTTCGGCATTACCTTACGCAGTACCTTTCCCATCTCAGGGTAGGTTGCCCCAACGACCGCGCCCACATTGCTGTATTCGCTGCCCATACATTCGCTGCCCCATTCTGCAACCTTCTCGCCCACTATCTCATACAGAGGGCGGCCGTCTACCAGACGGTCCTGGAACTCGCCGCTGCTCGGGTTAGATGTTTTCACAAGGACAAAGATACCCTTATTGTTCTCCTGACAAACCTTCAGGAACGGTTTGATACCGTCAGAACCAAGATACGGATTTACCGTTGCAAAATCCTCGTCAAACGGAGCGTAGGTTTTGCTTCCTACCTCTACTTTTCCAAGATGACCTACCGCATATGCTTCGGAAGTAGAACCGATGTCGCCGCGCTTGATATCGCCGATCACAACGAGTCCCTTTTCCTTACAGTAATCAACAGTCTTCTGAAAAGCTATCAGTCCCTCTACGCCAAACTGCTCATACATCGCTATCTGCGGCTTTACCGCCGGTATCAGGTCATAAACCGCATCCACAATGCCCTTGTTGTATTCCCATATCGCCTCGGCAGCGCCCTTTAAGGTCTCGCCATGCTCTTTGAAAGCTGCTGCCCTGATATGCTCCGGGATGAATTTCATCATAGGGTCAAGTCCCACTACGATAGGGGCATTGGTCTTTTTAATGTTTGCAATCAACTGATCAATCATATCCAATCTCCTTTTTTCTTCCTGTATCTTTAAAATATGGTATCACATTCCCACGTTGTTCACAAGACCGGAACTTTCTAAAACACATTTTTCTGCCGCCTTCGCTGCAAATGCGCCTACCGCCGTCAGCCCGAACGCCAGCGCCGCTACTCCCCATACCGGAATAGAAATATGCGCCCGCACCATCCCTATCCCATCCAATACGACCGCATGAACGAGATATATCTCATAAGAATACAGGTCTATCTTCTGCAGAATCCTGCTTTTACACCGGATACCGCGCGTCGCCAAAAGCAATATTCCAAATGCCCAAGACCATATCATAAAGCTGTCCGGCTCCGTACGGCACAAAAAGATCCCCAACCATACCGCCGCCATCAGCCCCGCAAAAAACAGCGTTCTTCTGACAATGAGCATATTTTTCACCGGATCGGTATCCGACTTTCCTATCACATACAGAAACGGCTTTGCCTCCATGATATGATAAACGAGCATCCCGAGCACAAAATAATGCAGATAATAAAATATCATCATATAGTCCGCGAGCCCTGCCGCCGTCCACAGATAACGCAGCAAAAGCGCCAGCACATAGGAAAAAAACGCGCTTCCCACTCCCCTTATGAGCTGTACCAAAACAGGCGCAAGCAGATAAAAGGCAAAAAACAGACATACCGTCCACGTCGCAGTCAGATTCGCCCAGAAATTATCCGGCGCCGGAAGCCACGCGTTCGTCAGCAGAAAATACCGAAGCCAGTACAGCCCGTCCGGATCAGGCGGCACATCTTTTAATATCAGTATGTGGAGCGCCATATTGTACAAAACAACCGCATAATACAGCGGCAGAAGCCTCAATAGCCGCTTTTTGTAATAACGCAGTGCGGAATTTTTTTTACCTGACAAAAACTCTTTATCCCCGCATGCCAGAAACCCGCTTATCAGAAAAAACAGATAAACTCCTGATGCTCCCTGATTCGCCGCCCACGCTGTGCCTCCCGTAAGTCCCAGATAAGGTCCCAAATGGGTGAGAAACACACCAAGACATGCAGCCGCCCGAAAAATGCGGATATTGTCATATTGTTTCATTTTTTACCTTCCAACACTCTGACACAAAAACTGAAACATCCTCGCATAAGTATCCGGTGTATAATGCAGCCCGTCCGGCAGCGTCGCATATCCGGACGCCGTCAGATAGCCGTACAGGTCGATACGCCCGATGCTCCTGTCCAGCCGCCCGCTTAACTGACCGTTAAAATATTCCACCGCCCAGTTGCGCTTGCCGTATTCATTTTCCCCGACCGGACCTACGGACGCAAAATATACCGCCGCCCCTTTTTCTCTCCAATCTGCTGCATATCTGTTAATGAGAGGGATATAATCATTATACCGCGCAAGGTCGTTTACCCCATAGTTTAAGATGACCACGCTGCCCGGCGTCACAAAGCTGTCGATATCCTGCTTTGCTTTCTGCCCGGAAAGCCACTCCTCCCCGCCGCCGAAGCACGCCACAAATGCCGTACCCGGCCACGCCTGACTGCCTCCGACCGCATTTCCCATCTGACCTGTACGGGAATCCCCTGCAAATATCAGATTGCCCGCTGCAGGATATGACGGCTGACCTGCCACATCCTGCGGCTGTCCTTCTGTAACCTGCGGCTGTCCCGCCGGCGCCTTCACAAACTGCGCCTGCTGTGCCAGCGCTGCCGCCATGCCATCATCTACCGCGATTTCTGCCGCTCCATCGCTCCTGATATAACCGATGCCGTTCCCGAATACCGTTTCGTACCAGCCGTCCGCTGTCTGTCCGCATATATTCAACGCCTGCCCTGACAGCGCTGTCCCAATGACAGCCGAATTCTCCTCCGGCAGCTCATACACAATACTCTCCTGTAAGACTGCCGCCGCCAGCGTTACAGGAACAACCTCTTTCTGCTGTCCCTGCACCACTGCAGCCTTGCCCGCCGCAGACACGGAAAGCCCTGTCCCCGGCAGCATCAGCGCTGCGGACACAAGCACAGCAAACCCCCATGCCCGAAGGCTCTTCCTGCCCCAAAGCCCTTTTTTCCCGAATTCTCTTTTCACACACGAATCCTCTTTCTTTTGTTTTCAGAAATAACCCGTTTCTGCCCCGCCTTGAAGGTTTCTATCTCGTCTTTAAAAAGACCGCTTCCCGCTGCGCTTTTTCATCATCAGGATACAGCGCCAGATACTGCTCCATTGCAAGCTTTGCCTTGTCGTACTGCCCAAGATATTCGTACGCCACGATTTCGTTGAATTTTAACGACTGGGTAACCGTGTTTCCTTCCACGTTCATCCCCGCCTGAAACGCCGCCAGCGCCGCCTCATAATCGCCGCCCTTCAGCTTACACAGCCCAAGCTGATTGTATATCGCCGCGTCCGGCTCTTTTGTTTCCAGATAGGTGCTGTAAACGCTCGCTGCATAATTGTAATCGCCCAGTGCTTCATAAGTCTGTCCCAAAAGGGACGCCGCCTCTGCGCCGCCCGCTTCCTGTGCCTTCTCAAGACTGGTACGCGCCTGCTCATAGTCGCCCAGATAAAAACTGATACGCCCCCGGTCAAAATCGGACAGCTTTTTAGAACCGTCATCCAAAACCGCCTGCAGATAGGAAGCGCCCAGCTCGTCCGCCCCGTATTTGCTGCAGCTGCAGAAAATATCTATCCTCAGGTCATAGTCTTCTTCCTCTGCCTCTACAGCGCTGTCGAACGCAGTTTTTGCAGCCTCGTGGTTTCCCTTTTCCAATTCCAGAGTTCCCTTCAGATACCAGGCAGTCTTTTCCCCGGGCAAAAGATCCGTGATAGCTTCATAAACGTCTATTGCACGGTCCGTCTGCCCGTTCCGGTAATATGCGGTCGCCAGATAATAATTGATATCGTAATCCACCGTATCCGGTTGGGGGCCGCTCTGCGCCAGCGCTTTTTCCAGACTTGCCGCAGCATTCTCATAATCTGTCATCCCCATGTAGGCAAGCCCCTGTCCCCGGTAGACCATCCTCATATCCTCTTTGTCCAGCGCCGCCGCCTCAAAACAGGTCAGAGCGCTTTCATAATCCATCTTTTCTATCAGCTCCATCCCCTGCGACACATAATCCTGTGCAGGCTCGGAACCGCAGCCGGACAGCCCTGACGCCATGCAGACGCCGAGCAGCCATCCGTATATTCCGCTTTTTCGCATTTCAATCCTCACTCCGGAGCGTAAGCGATGGAGGCGAAGAGAAATCGAAAAAACGATTTCCCTTCTGCCATAAAGGCTGTTTGTGACGCTCCTGCACAAACAGCCTTGTGAAAAAACTTATTTTTCACACGAATCCCCATTCTATTCTTCTAAACGCCGTTTCAGCGTAAGGCTCTCCATCCTGATGCCGCTCTCTCCGAAAAACAGCGTCAGATAATGTTCTTTTCCCTCTTTCACTGAAAACTCAAGCTCCCGGCTTACTGCCTTTCCGCCGGTTCCTGTGATAGTCACAGTCCCCAGCAGCGTCCCATCCAGAAATACAGAAACAGGCATCTGCGCCAGCTCTCCTGCCACAGAACCCATCTGAAACATCAGCGTATATCCTCCGCAATGCTCCAGCTCCAGAGAATAGACCGCCCTGTTTCCTCTTGCCGTATCTAACTGCGACACATTCAGAGCAGCGCCGTCCTCCACCGTCCTGTGTTCCAGAACAAGCCCCTCCAAAGAAGCCTTAAGCGGGCTGTCCTTCTCCTCGCACACATCAAACTCTCTGTCCAGGAAACGATCCATCACCGGAGAACGCATCAGAAACCGACAGATATTTCCGGCATTGCGGATAAGCTCTGCCCTGCTGATCCTTCCTTCTGCCAGCCCCTCTATCGTGTTGTCCTTTGCCGAATTATTCTCCGAATCCGAAACGACCATATAAACGTCATTCTGGGCGCGGACCATCGGAATTGTATTGTTTCCGGCTGCCTCCTGCCCTTCTTCGTTCATCTTTGCCCACCAGTCAGTCATCACAATTCCTTCATATCCCCACTCGCCCCTCAGGATGGTCGTCAGAAGGTCATAATTTCCCGCCGTCCAGATGCCGTTCAGCGGGCCATAGGTAGACATGACGCTGTATGCCTTCCCTTCTTTTACCGCGATTTCGAAGCCCTTTAAATAAATCTCCCGCACGGCGCGCTCGGAAACAACGGAATCCGCGTCATGCCGGCGGTATTCCTGGTCATTGCATGCAAAATGCTTGACCGTACCGGTAACGCCGTATTTTGCCATTCCCCGAAGCTGGGCTGCCGCCATTTTTCCCGCCACATACGGATCTTCCGAAAAATATTCAAAATTCCGTCCATTCAGCGGATTACGATGGATGTTCATACCGGGACCAAGCAGTGTATCTATCCGGTTTTTGCGAAGCTCCATCCCTTCCAGCTCATACAGCTCTTCTGTCAGCTCTGTATTAAACGTGCAGGCAAGCAGCGTCCCGTTCGGCAGCGAATACGCCATTGTACCACAGTCCATCCGTATGCCGGAGGGACCGTCTGAACAGCATGCCACAGGGATGCCGTAGCTGCGCAGCCCCGGTGTCACTCCTCCGAATGCCGCAGCTGTTCCCGGAGTCACCTTCGGAGAACACATTCCTTCTCCCCTGATGATACACGCCAGCTCTTCATCTGAAAGCTGCGATAAAAACTGTTCCATCGACACTTTTTTATCATATACATCTACAAGGCGCAGTCCTCTGTCACCCGGCTCTGCCGCCCCGCCCTTTGTCTCATTTTCTTTAAGAAGACATTCTTTATCCCGGCGGATGCGCTCTGAAAGGTTTATTGTCCTGCCAGGCACAGGCTCATAGCTTTCCCTCAGACTGCCGTCTGCTTCCCGTACCGGACAGAGCCGCTCAAAACCTGTTACGGGCGCCAGCGCCTCCGTGAGCCTTTCTACAACTGTCAGCTCCGATACATCCGCTGTACACACCTTCTCTGCGCTGCGGACATCACCGCCAGCATAGATACCGTATTCCCCTGCCTCCAGCACATAGCAGGATTTATACCCTGTCACACCGCTGTCATCATAGGAAGCGCAGTCCTCCAGATTGATTTCAAAGATCAGCTCTTCCCCCTCTCCCGGAGCCAGAAGCTGCGTCTTCTGAAATGCCGCAAGGCTTCTTACCGCCTTGCCCAGCTTTCCCTGCGGCGCTTCCACATAGACTAAGACCGCATTTTTACCTGCCATCATTCCCGTATTTTTTATCAGAAGATGCAGTACGACTTTCGTTCCGTCCGTTTCCGCACTGATGACCTCCCGGGAAAATTCCGTATAGGACAGGCCAAAGCCGAAGGGATACAGCACCTTTTCCTTCGCGAAGGTCTCAAAATACCGATATCCCACATAGATATCTTCTGCATAAATGTTACGGTCCGCATTTCCGAAATTGCGGGTGGACGGATAATCCTCTATATCCCTTGCGACCGTATCCGCAAGCCTGCCGCTGGGATTTGCCGCTCCGGTCAATATCCGAGCCGCGGCCCTGCCCCCTTCCTGACCGCCCTGCCATACATACAGAACCGCCTGCGGACGATAGCTCTCCACCCATTTCATATCAATGATATTTCCTACATTTAAAACGACTGCCACCCTTTTAAATGCGCCGCATACATTCTTTAAAAGCTCTTCTTCCCGCGCAGATAAAAGATAACTGCCCTCCGATGCGCTGTTGTCATGGTCCTCCCCGGCCGTTCTCCCGAGTACCACGACCGCCATATCAGAAGTTTTCGCCGCCTTCTCTGCTACCTCACGGCTTACCGGCATCTCTTCCTGACACCACGGCTCCTGTGCCCATCCCGCTCCCTGATCAAAAGGATTTTCTGAAATCCAATCCCTGTAAATCTGCTCCAGTTCTTCATCGACCGAAATTCCGCATTCCTTCAGACCGTCCAGAATATTCGTTACATAAGGGGCATTCACCATGCCGCCCGATCCGGTTCCGCTCTTATAATAAGTAAACTGCGTCCTTCCGAATACGGAAACCTTTTCCCCGGTTTTTATCGGAAGCGCATTTTCTTCATTCCTAAGAAGCACGCAGCCCTCTTCCGCCGTACAGCAGGCAACCTCTGCATATCTCTTATAGTCCAGTACAAACCTCATAGATTCCTTCTCCTTTTCCCCGATGTCCCTTACAACATCTTTCTTAATCCTTTCGGATAATGATTTTTTAAAATACCGCCTGCAAGCTTGCCCCATCCAAGCCCATAGCCTTCCGCCGTCACAAGATACCAGCCTTTTTCCCCGTCCCATGCCGCTGTCATCCCGCCAATCCACTGTCTTGCCTGAGAAATATCAAGTGCCGCACACCGCCGCACGTCCGCAGGCTTCAATGCCAGCGCCAGCGCATGGGACGGCTCAAAACGGTCCTTTTTCAATGTGCCAAGATGCAATCCCGGACGAAGGACTTTTAATCCCTGCAGCGCCGGAAGCTCTTTAGGAGCTACGTATATCTGGTCTCCGAACTTTAAAAACGTCCCGTCCAGACACACGTTCAGGTTCTCTTTTTCAAATTCTCTCCATACGCGGCAGTCCTTTTCCGATATTCCTTTCTGAATCCCGTAAAGGCTTCTTGTGCGGACATTCTCCTGAGTTTCTCCGCTTTTTTGGAGCACCGCCAGATAATGTCCCTCTCCTTTTAAGAGGTGAGGAAATAAGCGTATCGTCCTGTCAAGTTCTTTCCCGTGCGTTTCCAAAAACGCTTCTTCTAACGCTTCTCCCAGAGAGCCGTACTCCCGCGCCCATTCCTGATTTCCCGGCGCCATCCCTTCAAATTTTTCCGCCGCTTCGATGGAAAATCCCGGCTGACGCCTGAGAAACCTCAATACGCTTCCCTCATCCTCAGCCGGAGCAAAGGTACATGTGGAATATACGAGTCTTCCGCCTTCCCGGAGCATCTGAGCCGCGCAGTCCAGGATAGCATCCTGACGCAGCGCGCACATTTCCACATTTTCGACGCTCCACTCACTGCAGGCTTCCGGGTGCTTACGGAACATTCCCTCTCCCGAGCAGGGCGCATCCACCAGTATCTTATCAAAATACCCCGGGAAATACTCCGCCAGCTTTTCCGGCGTTTCATTCGTCACAAGCGCATTTCGGATGCCCATCCGCTCTATATTTTCCGAAAGTATCTTTGCCCGCGCCGGATGTATCTCATTACACACTAAAAGCCCCTTCCCGTCCATCGCTGCGCCAAGCTGCGTGCTTTTTCCTCCCGGCGCGGCACACAGATCCAGTACCCTCTCTCCGGGTTTTACATCCAGATAGACCGCCGGAGCCATCGCGCTCGCTTCTTGTATATAATACGCTCCTGCCTCATGAAACGGATGTTTCCCCGGCTGCTCTTCCTCTCCGTAATAAAATCCGTTCTGTTCCCAGGGCACCTGCTCCAGCTGAAACGGCATCTTTTTCAAAAAATCCTCACGGCTTCCCTTTAGCGGATTTCTCCGCAGGGACTGCACATGGGAATTCTCAAAGCTTCTGATAAAATCGGGATATTCCGTCTGCAGCAGATTTTGCATCCGCTGCTCAAATTCCTGTGGAATCATCTGTTTTTCCTCGTTCTTTTTTCTATTCATAAATCAGACAGCAGGGGCTGTCTTACTTCTCATACAGTCGGCGGACCTCTTCTCTCGTCACATGTGCATAAATAGGATTCTCCACGACTGCCTCATACAATTTTTCAAAATCATAAACAGGTTTCAGCGTCTGTACCAATGCCTCCAGCCCCTGCCCGATTCCTTGCTCGATTCCGCGTTCCATCCCTTTCTTTTCAACATATCCTGACAGATTGCACATAAGGTCTACCTCCTTCCCTAATCCGTCTTCCATTTTCATATCATACTTTTCCGCCAGCTGTTTTTTCTTATCCTGTGCCGCAATATCCGGTGACAGCAATACGTTCAGCATTCCCGTCAGCTCATTCGGGGATTTCTCTCTGTCGCACAGGCCTATCACAATAACGGAAAGCTTATCATATGCGCTCTTTATATCCGGGAAGCCCGGGATGATGTCCCGTTTTTCCATCCTGTATTCCGCGATGGCATTTCCGATTTTTCCCGGAACATTCATACATATCCAGATGGAATACACCTTCTTGATATCGTCATATTCCGCATTGACAAATTCCGTCCCCATCTGTGACGAAATCATTCTGGCACAATAAAACACTCCTCTCGTCGGTATCTGATAGCCCGGATAATAATCCTTCTGCGCCTCCACGTTTATGATAAGCCGTATCCTCTCTCCATTCCCCGGAACGCTGGCACAAAAACGGATATCGTAATAAATACTCCCCTCCCCCGACACCGTACTTTCTGTGGAAATCCCCGTGATGACCGGATTCGTTTTGCCCGGCTCTGCCTTCACCGATGAAATTTCCGGTTCCCCTTCGATACACGCTGCGACCTCCTCCAGCTCCATCCCTCTGAATTCTTCCGCAACCTCCTTTAGTATCCGTGCGAGTATCTCCCTCTGCGATAATACTCTTTTGCACTGCGCGTCATACTGAGCTTTTACATCAGCCACATCGATCGTTTTGCTGAGTTCACTCTGCATTCACATTCCCCTTCTGCATCAACTTTTTACTGTGCTGCAATGTAATTTTACACCACTTTTCCGCGCTTGTATACCTGCAATCACAAATCTGACGCCTTCCTAATTCACTGGCAAGCCAGTGAATAGGAACCTTCGCGGGCCTATTAAAAATTTTACTGCGTAAAAGAGGCCCGCTCACCCCTGGATCACGTTCTCACGCCTCATACGACGAGCGTTTGAGGCTGGTGTGAACAGTAGCTTCATCCTGCTCTTCTTCCCACACCTCCTTTACCATAAAACGTATCATATTCGCCTCCATCCGTTCTTTCAGGTCGTCGAACCGGTTACATTCCTCCTCCGAAAATCCCGCCGTGCAGACAGCGCGCAAATCTGCTTCCACCTGTTCAAAATCCCGGCATACCTTTTCGCCCTCTGCCGTCAGCCGGATGGTCGTTTCCTGCGTGATGAGCTTTTTCTTTTCCAGCTTCTGCATATTTAAAAACAGCTTCGGCTGACCGACTCCTGCCACCTCTCCGAGCCGTCTTGTTCCGCTGCACTCCCTCATCTGGGACAGTGCAGCCAAAAGCAGAGCCTCCTCCAGCGTCAGCCCGTTCTTGCGTGCGGCGATATCCAGCTCATATTCAAACAACCTGCGGAACCGATACTGCCCTATCACAGCGCCGCTTCCTTCCACCTCTTCCCGTCGGATCCTGCGGCGTTCCTCCCCCAGCTTTTTGCTGCCCGGAAGGATGGCCATCGGCACCCCGCCGTCCTTTGCCGCCGACCACAAAAAGCTGTATACCTGCAAGCGGATATTCGCATAATCCTCCTGATCGTACACATCTTTATAAAATTCGTTATAATATTCAAACAGATTTATCTTCATCTTCAGGGTATTGTTTACCGTTGCCCCCTGACTGACAAGACTTCCCTTACGCTTTAGATAATAGTATATCGGCACCTGTAATGCGTAAAAGCTCTCCGCATGACGGATATATTCCAGATTAAACAAAAAATCCTCGCACCAGCTCAGGGACGTATCCATGCGGATATGAAATTTTTCGATGATGCTGCGCCGGAACATCTTATTCCAGAGCACCCCATAATAAAAATCCGCCGGATTTTCTATCATGCACGCCGCAAATTCCTGACGGGTCATCACCTTATCCTCTTCAATATCTCCCTTCTGTGCCAGCCGCTCTCCTGCTACCCGGTAAAAATCCGAAATGACCATGTCACAGCCGTATTCCTCCATGGAACGCACTAAAAGCCTCGTCGCTTCCGGCACGATCCAGTCGTCGCTGTCCAAAAACTGGATAAATGTTCCCCTCGCCATATCCAGCGCCTGATTTCTCGTATCCGAAACCCCTGTATTCTCCTTATGTACCACGCGCACCCGACTGTCTGCCCGCTCATATCCGTCGCATATCTCTGCCGAACCGTCACTGCTTCCGTCATCCATCAAAAGCAGCTCAAAATCCCTATAATCCTGACTTAAAATACTGTCCAGACATCTTTTCAAATATTTTTCCGCATTATATACAGGCACAATGATGCTCACTGTAGGTTCCATTTATCTTCTCTCCTTTATGCCGCTTAATCTCTTCTGCTCCGGCACAGTCTCCTGTACTCACGAGGAGATACCTGCATCAGTCTTTTAAATACCTGATTAAAAAATTTAATATCCTCATATCCTACCGCCTGCGCGATTTCCGATATTCTCATATCGCTTCCCGCCAGGAGCTCACAGCTTTTTTCCACTCTGATCTTCTGCACATATTCCCGCACACAAAGACCCGTCTCCTGTTTAAATCTCCTGCTCACATAGGAAAGGCTGTAGTGATTTTGTTCACAAAAATCCTGCAGGGTCAATCCGTTCTGATAATTGCTGTCCATAAATTCCAGTATTTCCTGAACTGCCGTACTCTCCGGAAGTCTGTGTTTTTCCGGTATCACACTGCGAAGCATCAACAACAAAATCTCCATCAGCTTCAGCCTCAAAATCTGCTTCCATCCCAGCTTCTTCAGCCGATATTCCAAAAGCATCTCCTGCATCAGCTTCAAAACCGTTCCATCATTATCATGAAAAATCCGGTTCACACTGCTTTGTCCCAAAGACATTCGATAATATCTGATCAGACAACCCCGCAGCAGCATATCAAATCTCCGGCAGTCCTTCAGCGTTTCATCAACCACCTCCGGTAAAAACAGGCAATTTATCAGTGTCAAATCCCTGCTTTTCTGATAACCATGCCTGCTTCCGCAATCCACAATAAAATAATCCCCGGAACCGATCGGGCATTCCTGCTCTTCCAGCGTATGCACCGCCGCTCCGCCTGTAATATAGGTCAGTTCAAAAAAGTCATGTCCGTGCAGCGTCAAATCTTCCTGATGCATCGGCATCATGACCAGATTTTCGCAATCCTCCTGAAACTCACGAAAGACCAATGTGTTTTTCTGTTTCATAGAGCGCAAATTCACCCCCTGTTTTACACAAAATCAGGTGCTTTTCTTTAGGCTACTATCTGCTAACATAAAAGTCAAGGGAAAACACAGAGGAGGTATTTTTTCTATGAATTTACATGCAAAATGGATTTGTCCATCACAAAACACCGGAGAAGTCTGTCCTGTCTTTTTCAAACGCTTCGCTCTCAACAGGACCCCTTTATCCGCAACTCTTTCCATCACTGCTCTCGGCGTATACGAGGCCCGTTTAAACGGCGGTCGCGTCGGTGATTTTATCCTCGCCCCCGGCTGGACCGCCTATGAAAAAAGGCTTCAGGTACAGACCTATGATATCACCAGTCTGATTTCCTCCGAAAACACACTTTCTGTCACCGTCGGAAAAGGCTGGTACCGCGGCCGCATCGCATGGCCCTCACCCGAAGAAACCGCACGTCGGGCCGCTGTCCCCGCCGGTCTTATCGCCATTCTGACCCTTACCTATCCCGACGGCTCCTGCGAGACTATTTCTACCGATGAAAGCTGGCTCTGGGCAAAAAGCGGCGTGCTCGCGAGCGAAATTTATGACGGGGAAATCTTTGATGCCCGCACCGAACCGTCTGCATCCCTTGTCCCCGTCATTACATTTGACGGTCCGGACCATACGCTCATCCCACAGCAAGGCCCCTTTGTAACCGAACAGGAACGTATCTCCCCCATTTCCATCTTTACCACCCCTGCCGGCGAACGGGTCATTGACTTCGGACAGGAGGTAACCGGATACCCTGAAATCTCCTTAAACGCTGCCGCAGGAGAAATACTCGAGCTTTCCTGCGCGGAGGTACTCGACCGGGAAGGGAATTTTTATACGGAAAATTACAGGAGCGCAAAGGCAAAATACACCTGCATCTGCAAAGACGGCTTCCAGACGTGCAAGCCCCGATTAACTTTTTACGGCTTCCGCTATCTGCGGCTGGACAGCTTTCCCGGCGGCACAGACGCTGCCCTGCCGGAACAGTTCTATGCTGTCGCGGTCAATTCCGCCATGAAGCGCACCGGACGCCTTTCCTGCTCCGACCCGCTTTTAAACCGCTTTTTTGAAAATGTTATCTGGGGACAAAAAGGCAATTTTGTAGATGTGCCTACAGACTGTCCGCAGCGCGACGAACGACTCGGCTGGACCGGAGATGCTCAGGTGTTCATCCGCACCGCCTGCTACAATTTTGATGCAGAAGCTTTTTACCGGAAATGGCTCGCAGACCTTTCCGCAGACCAGTCCGAAAACGGCATGGTCTGCCATGTGATCCCCGCCGTCATGGATGTCAGATACGGCAGCGCGGCATGGAGCGACGCTGCAACCATCTGCCCGTGGGAGCTCTACCTTGCCTATGGCGATCCCCAGATTTTAAAAGACCAGTTTGAAAGCATGAAAAAATGGGTGGACTACATTACCTTGACGACCACTACGCCAAATCTCTGGACCGGCGGCGAACACTACGGCGACTGGCTGGGGCTTGACGCGCCTTCCGGCAGCTATAAAGGATCTACCCGCGAAGAGTTTATCGCCTCGGTTTTTTACGCCTATTCGACAGAGCTCGTCATCCGCACCGGAAAGGTGCTGGGTGCAGACGTTTCTTCCTATGAAAAACTATATGCGGATATCGTAAACGCTTTCCGCGACGCCTATCCGGTCTATACAACCCAGACCGAATGCGTGCTCGCCGCACACTTTCATCTTGCCCCCGACTGTCAGTCAGCCGCGGATCAGCTCGCCGGAATGATAAAAGACTGCGGCATACAACTTCAGACCGGATTTGTCGGTACTCCTTACCTGCTCCATGTCCTGTCCGACTATGGATATGGCGACCTGGCCTGGTCACTGCTCCTGCGCCGGGAATATCCGTCCTGGCTCTATCCTGTCACAAAAGGCGCGACTACCGTATGGGAGCACTGGGACGGCATTATGGCAGACGGCGGCTTCTGGAGTCCCGATATGAATTCCTTTAACCACTACGCCTACGGCGCGGTGCTCGACTGGGTATACGGCAAAGCCGCAGGCATTTCTTCCCTGCCCGGATATCCCGGTTATGAAAAAGTATCCATCTCCCCGCTTCCTGATGCGCGGCTCGATTGGCTTTCCTGCTCTTTTGAGTCCCGCTCCGGACTGATACGTTCCGAATGGAAAAAACAGGGCGGAAGATGGCGCTATGAAATTGAAACCCCCGTGGACGCAGTCATCACTATCGACGGACAGACGCACGAGGTCGGAAAAGGTATCTGGATATATTTTTCAAATATCCGATAAGCTTTTCAGCATGCAGTCAAACTCCGCATAACGAAAAAAGGACTTCCGGCATAAAACCGGAAGTCCCTTTTTTCATTACTCTGTTTATAAACAGCTCAATCTCAACCCTGCTCCAGAGCCAGTGTCTTTGTTGTGATATCGCAAACCTCAGCAGGTCCGTAATACTGGATAGCGCCGGGATATACGAAGCATGTCTCAACAGCCCACTCGTCTCTGTGAGCCTCGAAGTATTTGAACGGCTTGCCATCCAGCTCTACCAGAGCTTTTCTGATAACGGGCTTGTCTTCGCCGTGTCTTCTTTCCATGTTCATCATCTTGGTGATAGGCATACCGCCTGCAACCCACTCAGCTGCGGGCTTGGAAAGGTTGGAAACCTTGGAAAGGTAACCATTGTAGCCATACTGAATCAGCATGAATGCATTGTAGCCCAGAGAGTAGCAATAGTCGGAATCGAAGTTGGACGGGAAAGCACATCTTCCTTCGTAACCAAAGAAGTGATGCAGCGCATTGAACTTGCCTGTGTAAGTGCCTGCCGCCTTTCTTGCTGCCAGCTTGTCTGCAACCAGAGCAGAGAACAGCTTCTCGGACTCAATCAGGGAAACCTGTACATTGCCGTGAGGATCTCTCTCAAGGAACAGCTGCTGCTGGATAGTCGTAGGAAGAATAGCAAATACTTCCATGGATTCCTTTGTCAGACCATTCTCAATGAACGCATACTTCTCTTCCCATGTAGGAAGCTCGTTGAATGCGTCAGCCTTGCTGCCTGCAAGAAGCTCGTTAATCTCCTGGATCAGAACGGAGAACTCGGGAACGAATTCAACCACACCCTCCGGAATGATTGCAACACCAAAGTTCATGCCCTTTGCCGCTCTCTTCTCAACAGAATCTGCAATGTAATCTGCAATCTGGGACAGAGACATCTTCTTTGCTGCAACTTCCTCAGAGATCAGGCAGATGTTGGGCTGTGTTTCAAGTGCACACTCCAGTGCAACGTGAGAAGCACTACGGCCCATAACCTTAATGAAATGCCAGTATTTCTTCGCGGAGTTTGCATCTCTTTCGATGTTGCCGATTACTTCGCTGTATGTCTTTGCTGCGGTATCGAAACCGAAGGAGCACTCGATATCCTCGTTCTTCAAATCGCCATCGATGGTCTTAGGGCAGCCGATAACCTGAACGCCTGTGTTGTTTGCTGCAAAATACTCAGCCAGAACTGCTGCGTTGGTGTTGGAATCATCGCCGCCGATGATAACGATAGCGGTGATACCATGCTTCTTGCACACTTCAGCCGCAATTGCGAACTGCTCTTTGGTCTCCAGCTTTGTTCTGCCGGAACCGATGATATCGAAACCGCCTGTGTTTCTGTACGCATTGATATACTCATCATCAAAAATCAGATAATCGTCGTCAATCAGTCCGCTGGGGCCGTTCTTGAAACCATAAAGAACGTTCTCCGGGTTGGTAGCCTTTAAAGCATCGTATAAACCGCAGATAACGTTATGTCCGCCGGGAGCCTGTCCACCGGAAAGGATAACGCCTACCACCTGCTTCTTAGCCTCGGAAGTATTAGCACCCTTCTGGAAGGTAATCTCCTTCTTTCCGTAGGTGTTGGGGAACAGCGCTTTAATCTTCTCCTGATCTGCAACGCTCTGAGTCTCCTCGCCTTCCTTCACGCAGATGTCTGCGATACCATGTCTCAGCATCCCCGGAAGCTTGGGAGAATACTCGTATCTGGCTTTCTGTAAAGCTGAAATTTCCATAATCCGTCTCCTTTTTGTATTTCTACAAACATTTTTTATCATTTTAAATTATAAGGCATTCCGCCGGAAATGTAAACTACTAATAACTTTGTATTTTTTCTCCTGCTTTTGCCTTGCCTTTCCGAAAAACACATTTTATAATGAAGTTGCTAATATTCATCAAGCGAGGTTTGTACTTATGAAAACAAAGGCTCCGGTATCCCGGCAACAAATGTCCAACCAGATTACCGAAGGCGTCATCTGGAAACAGCTCCTTATCTTCTTTTTCCCGATACTTTTCGGGACTTTTTTTCAGCAGCTTTATAATACGGCAGACGCCATTATTGTCGGCAACTTTGTCGGCAAAGAAGCGCTTGCTTCCGTTGGAGGTCCCTCTTCCACCATCATCAATCTGCTGGTCGGCTTTTTTGTCGGCATCTCCTCCGGTGCGACCGTCGTCATTTCTCAGCATTACGGTGCAGGAGATGCTGAAAAGGTCAGCGATTCCGTCCATACCTCTATCGCTCTTGCCATTGCAGGCGGCGCAGTCATGATGGTTCTTGGACTTGCTTCTGCACGTTTTGCCCTGAGCGCTATGGCGACTCCTGCCGATATCATGGAACCTTCCCTTATTTATATGAGGATTTATTTCATCGGCATCATTCCGTCCATGATTTATAACATGGGCTCCGGTATTCTCAGAGCCATCGGCGATTCCAAGCGTCCGCTTTATTTTCTCATCGCTGCCTGCCTTGTCAATATCGCGCTCGACCTGCTTTTTGTTGCCGTCCTCGAAATGGGCGTAGCAGGCGCTGCTCTTGCCACCATTCTGTCCCAGCTTGTTTCCGCTATCTTAACTACGATAGCCCTCATGCGGACGACGGATTCCTACCGGCTTATTCTTTCCAAAATCCGTTTTCACCGGCACCTGCTGTTCTCTATCGTAAAGATAGGTCTGCCCGCCGGACTGCAGTCCTCCATGTATTCTATTTCCAACCTGCTGATACAGTCGTCAATCAATTCCTTCGGCACAGACACCATTGCCGCATGGACGGCATATGGTAAGGTGGACAGCATTTTCTGGATGATCATGGGAGCATACGGCATCTCTGCCACTACTTTTGTAGGACAGAATTTTGGCGCAGGCAAATACGACCGTATCAAAAAAAGCGTACGTATCTGCCTTGGCATGGCCGCTATCACCAGTATCGTACTGAGCGTTATCGTCATGGAATTCGGCGGGACTATCCTGCTGCTGTTTACCCATGATGCCAACGTCATCAGTATATGTAAGGGCATGATGCGCGTAGTATCGCCGTTTTACATCACCTATATCTGTATCGAGATTTTATCCGGTACCTGCCGCGGCTGCGGCGATTCCCTCATCCCCATGCTGCTGACATGCTTCGGTGTCTGCGTGCTGCGTATCGTCTGGATATTCACCGCTGTTCCGCTGCGACATGAAGTTTCCACCGTTGCATTTTCCTATCCGCTGACCTGGGCTATCACCTCTATCCTGTTTGTTATCTATTACAAAAAGGGAAAATGGATGCAGAAGGATACCCTGAGGAACGCACCGCCGTCACAGGAATAAAATTCTTTAATATATCTGCATATCACAGGCGGGCGGCTCCTTCTCTTGAAAGGATGTCGCCCGCTTTATCCATACAACCTGCATTCCCGGTTTTTCCCTGCTCTGATAATAACACCCTTTACCGTCCGGAAATGCTGCAATTTTTTTAATAAACACCGAAAAAACGGGGACGGCATTTCTGCCGTCCCCGCATCCTGTTACTTCTATATTCCCGAAGTTTCTCAGATATCCGCTCCGTCGCCCTCAATCGAAGCAGCCGCTTCCACAATATCTGCGATATTGTCTGCCGCATCCTTGTTAATCGTGATATTACGGTTTACCTTTGCATCATAGGTCCCCGCCTTTACCACTTCCGCAAGATCGATACCAACCGTTTCTTTCATGGATTCAAACAGCTTCGCCATTACAGCCGGTACATTTCCTGCCACGCTGTCCACGCCGCTGCTTTCTCCGCCGCCAATGATGGTAATCTTGTCTATCTGTGTCAAAGGCTCCGCTATCTTGCCTGCGATATCGGGCAGAACCTTTATCAGCATTTCTGCCATAGCCGCATTATTGTACTTCTGGTAAGCCTCGGCGCGCTTCTCCATTGCCTCCGCTTCTGCGATACCCTTTGCCCGGATGGCTTCCGCTTCTGCTTCGCCGACCATCTGGATACCTTTTGCCTCCTGCTCTTTCGAGAACAGGTCGGCTTCCGCCTTTGCGCGCTGCGCTTCAGCCGCTTTCTCGGTCTCGAACTTCCTTGCCTCCGCTTCCTTCTGACGCTCAAACAGGTCAGCTTCCGCCTTCTGCTGGCGGGCAAATTTGTCTGCCTCTGCTTTCTTCTTGACCTGAGCATCCAAAGATTTCTCCATCGTCTCCGCCTCACGCTGTTTTAACAGCACCAGACGCTCTTCCTTTGCGATATTCGCGTTTGCAGCGGTAACTTCTATCGTCTTACGCTGCTCTTCCTTCTGAATTTCATAAGCCGCATCTGCCTCTGCACGCTTTGTATCGGCATTTTTCTGCAGGTCCGCCTTCTGCATATCCAGCTCGTTATTCTTGATTGCAATCTCCCGCTCGGAATTGATCCGCGCATCATTCGCCTGACGGTCTGCCATCGCCTTTGCAATGGCTATCTCCTTCTCGGCCTCCGCCTTTGCGATGGCTGCTTTCTTTTTAATCTGGGAAATATTGTCAATACCCAGATCGTCGATAACGCCGTTGGAATCCGTGAAGTTCTGTACATTAAAGCTTACTACATCCAGACCCATGGCAGCCAGGTCGGGCTCCGCATTTTCTTTTACCAGCTCGGCAAACTTCTGCCGGTCGCTCACCATCTCTTCCAGACGCATCCGACCCACAATCTCACGCATATTGCCTTCCAGAACCTCTCTGGCCACCTGCGTAATGTACTGTGTATTCTGATTCAAAAAGTTCTCTGCTGCCAGCTTTAATTTATCAGGCTCGCTGGATACCTTGACGTTGACCGCCGCATCCACCTGAATATTGATATAATCTGCTGTCGGCACAGCCGCCTCTGTCTTGACATCAATCGGAATCAGCTTCAGGCTCAGCTTATCCAGCCGCTCTAAAAACGGGATTTTAATACTGGATTTACCGATGATTATCTTCTTTCTCAGACCCGAAATAATATATGCCGTATCCGGCGGAGCCTTTACATAGCCTGACGCAATGATAGCGACCAGCGCAACAACGACAGCGATTCCAATGATTGTTCCGATATTGATCATAAATACCTCTCCTTTTCCCCACTTCTCTGGTGGTAAAATACCGGATGCCGCTTTGCGGCATTCCTGCAATAACGGGTTACGCCGTCAGGCCGTTCCTCCTTCCCCCGTCGGCCGACGCTGTACATTTGAGAAAGGCGCTCTTTAAAAAGAAAGAGACTCCTACCACAACCTGACGGCTGCAATAAAAGTCTCGCGCATTTCATTCGATACGGACAAATGCCCCTGTGTGGGATCTACAGCGGCATCGGTCGGTGTGTCGTTCTCAAACCACCTTTCGGTGCTGGCTACTCCCTTTTATTGTTAAAATGATTATATCATTTTTCTGTATTTTGTCAATATATTTCCGTTATATCGCTCTATCGTCATAGATTTAACTGCCTGTCATATATCAGCGCATAAATGTGTATTTTTACACGGCATAAAAAGTGTGCGCTTTCGCGTACACCCGCACCGAGCGCATGTTCACGTCACACGCGAACACTGCCGCCAGGCAAAATCTGCCTTGCGTACCAGACACCGCTTTGCAGGCCCGTACACAACAGACTTATCCCTCTGTCTTCTGCGGGCTTTTTTCCCCGAGCCCAAACTCCTCCAAAAGCTTTTTGCGGTAGATTTCATCGGCGACCGCGCGCTCTGCCTCTCCTGCACGCCCTGCTGCAAACAGCTTCTGCATTAACAACAGGATTTCGTTTCTGCCTTGTTCTATGCCTTGTTCCCTGCCATACTCAAACTCGGCTTCCCGCAGCTTTCTCTTTTCCTCTTCCTCGTCATATTCAAAAATCGACATCGCCACTACCTCCGCTCTCTGCTCCTGCAAAAAATCCCGCAGGATTCCCTTACGAATACACTCCATTACCGCATGGTCCACCGCGTCCTCAAGCGTTTCTGTCTCCTTATACTTCCGCACGCATGCCACATACTGGCTGTATTCCCTTAATGTGCGGCACCGCTCCATCAGCTCTTTGTTTTTGCCGTCATTGATATTGAGCTGCAACACCTTCAGCTCCAGCTTCGGGTCATCCGTCTCCTTTTCAAAAGAATCCGACAGCTTTAAGATACGCCTCTCCGGCTGGGCGTCCGTCCCGTTATAAAACACCACGAAATTCGGCGTCGGGATTTTCAGCAGCCTGTCTGCATACAGGGATTTCCTTTTCACATATTTCTCATACTGCCGCGCGATATACAAAAGGTCGCGCAGAGGCATATTCGGATTCAGGCTCGCCTGATGCTCATACAGGTTCAGCTCCGACATCAGAAGAAAGGAAACATCGTTCTTCATCCCCATATAGACGGCATTTTCGAGGGTATAGATTTCAAGCTCCTCTTCATTTTGATAGTCTGTGCCGTTTAATCCGTTATAAAGCTCCAGAAGGTTCTTCTTTTTGCCAAAGAGCATCCGGAATACCGTGTCCTTATACTCCCGCTTCACATACAGCTTTTCTTCTTTTCCAGTCTCAAACATATAGCATCGCTCCTTCCTGCATCGCAGACAGATATCTGCCGTTGTTGGCAGGAGACGATTTCTATGGGATATGCCCTGTTTATGACCGGGAATATGATATCAGAAAAGAACAGTACGCAAAGCTTCTGTTTCCCCTTTCTCCTGCCTGTTGTGATTAGTTGGTGTCCAAGCATAGAGTTCCGAAAGAAAACAGATACAGCGCGCCGGAAAATATGGCGCCGCCGCAGATAAGAGATGGCATGAATGCCCGGATTCCTGTGAAATTTATGCTTATCTACAGTTTAGCATTCCTGCGGATTTACAGCAAGGGATTTTAGCAAAAATAAATATCTCCTATCAGTATGTCCCCGCTCATCACGCGCGCGGAAAAGAGCTTGACAGCGGCAGCATCGAGACTTTATAATAGGGCAGAAAAGCAGTTGCTGACCCGGCGCAGATGTACGCCGGAGAGCACACTTTTTATGCGGATATGGCGGAATTGGCAGACGCGGCGGTTTTAGGTGCCGCTGGGCGACCGTGCAGGTTCGAGTCCTGTTATCCGCATGCTTTGACCCTTGTTGGACCAAGGGTCTTTTTTTATTCAAACGCCATATTTTCCGGCATGCTGTATCTGTTTTCCTGCCATTCTCCATATTTGCACTGCCGGATTGCAACAGACCAGCGCCGCAAAAGGATATTTCAGGCTGCTTTAGAGATTTTTAATACATACTCCTCTTTTCATTTCCATAAAATAGTATTAGAATGATAAAAAGATTGTAATTTATTCAGCTATCAATATGGAGGGTTTATCATGGCCAAAAAATTCGGAAAGTTTTTCACCCTGGCAGTAGCTGCCGGAACGGCTGCGGCTGCGGCTTATTATTATGTACAGAATAAGAAAAAAGAAGCGGCACTCGCCGGAGCAGGCTTTGATGCGGATGATTTCGATGACGACGACCTTTCTTTCGACGACCCCGATTTCTCCGACAGCGACTTTGACGACGACGATTTTGTAGACGAGAGCGATCCTTCTTCTTCCTACACTGCTTCCAATCCGGACTCAAAGGTTTTCACCTCCGGAACAAATGAACAAGGTCACACTTATGTCACTCTGGACCTCAATGCCGCTCAGGATAAAGCTTCTCAATTCTGCGGCACCGTCGTAAATAAGCTCGAGGAAGCCGTACAGAAGATAAAGAGCACTCCGGAGTATGAAAATGTCACCGTCCGCTTCAACGAAACCGCCGACAAGATTAAAAACAGCGAAGAAGCTCAGGCATTCGGAGCTGCAGCTCAGGCTGCTGCAGAGGCTGTAAATCAGACGGGACAGGCTGCCGCAGAGCTTGCGAGAGACGCCGGCCAGAACGGCGCCGCCCAGGCGTATCGT
>UQDA01000005.1 GCA_900539715.1 uncultured Lachnospiraceae bacterium
ACATCGGATCAACAGAGTGCTTCTGTTATGATAAGAAAATGGCCGGCTTTGCCGCACAGGAGCATATTGCAGAGTTCAAGGACGGAAAATGCCCGGTGCAGCTGATGGTGATGAAATGCGACAAGTTCAAGGGCAAAGGCTTTGACGCCTTCCTGATGAGCCAGATGTGGGACTGCCAGGAGGACCGGGAGCGGATCTTCCGGGAGTGCAAATATCAGGTGGTGGCCACCGATATGCTGGCAGCGACGCTCCCGGCGCTGGAGCGGGCCAACCTGGACGCCGGCTTCTTGGAGGCTCTGGCGGAGCTGTACCCCACCTGTGAGGCGTTCTATTTCCAGAACTGCGGCAAGCTGTTTCTGGCGGAGGATGTGCGTTCCCATCAGATCGAGGGCTCGGATCGCTTCATCCGCTTTGGCGTCAATGTCCGTTTCTTCAACATCGAGGGCACCGAGGATATGCTCATCGACACGGTGGGCATGAGCACCCTGTTCCTGCCCGACCTCCAGTACCACTTCCACGACATGGACCCCAACTGGGTGGTAAACCACGCCTACAATGTGGCATCGTACATATTGGAGCATGATAACCCCATTCAGGATGGGGAAACCATAGACGGCGTGGCGGATGGCCAGATGTGCCGGGAGATTCAGTGGAAGTGCCAGTATGAGGACGCCCTGATCCAGCCGCCCAGAGGGGTGCTGGACATTAATATGGGAGAGTGTGCGTCTGGAATGCGTTAATATAAAATGATGCCATATAAAAAAGATAGTTGACATTATATCGTAAAATGACAGCTATCTTTTTTATATAAGGGTTTTGGTTAAGATTTTCGTTCTACAAACCACCGGCCTATATAAGCTCCCGTTAAATTTGTACTGCGTTCAAAAAAGAGATGGCTTTGCTTTCCGTTTACCAAAATTGTATAACAGTCGCCCTGACCTCCAGCTTTCCTTGCGACAGAGGGTTTCACATTCAAAATGCGGTCAATTGTATAAGGCGTTCCGTCTTCCCAGGTAAGTTCTTCTGGAAGCATTTTTCCGTCTGGAAGGAAGGCTGCTCTTACGTTTACATAAACCTTGCAGTCTGTCTGAACACCGCTCATATAGTTCTACCTCCTTAAAAAGTTTTTTAACTTCTTCCAGTTCTTCCTCAAGTGTAGATGCATCTGAATGGAAAATGAGATGTGCTTCATCCTTTGTCCATCCGCATAGCAGATAATCACCAGTATGTGTTAGCTCAGAGGTATAGTAAAAATATTGCTGCTTATCTAATTGACAGCAGAAATAGACACACCGGGTAAGAGGGGAGAAGACAGGAGATGGAGTAATAAGCTGATAGATGATAGTTGTCCCATTGTTGCAAAGTTCTTTTCTAAGGGAAAAATCGTTTTCCGTATATGGACAAATATAATCAGACTCTTCCTGATACATGGCATGGAACAAGTCAAGGTATAGATCGGAGCCATTTTTTTCAAGATCCTGACAAAATGATTTTGGGGAAAGATAGAAAAAATGGGGGTTCCATTTATGTTCTACATAGTATATATCGCGGATAGTATCTTCGTTCATCAGTAGTCCTCCTATTCAATTGTTTTCAGAAAATTCCCATGTGATACGATGGGAGACTCCAGTTTATAACCTTTACGTTTCATGACACGAAATTTAAAGTCCAGTAATTCTGCTGGTACATAAAGAGCTTTGGCTGCCTGAAAGAAAAACTGGTCTTCGTTTAATGCATTTAATACGCAGTCATCGGATAACAGCAGTTCGGCAGCAAAGAGATTTGCTTCATATTCCTGCCGATCTGTATCGTCAAATAGTGTAAATTCATGAAACGCAGCTGTTATGTTTGTATGAAGCACGGAGTGAGCAATTTCATGAGCCAGTATGACCCGTTGAATCACTTCCGGTAAATCGCTGTTGATTGTGATATGTTTGATTCTGCGGTGCTGAACATAAAATCCTTTGCAGCACCCTTTATATCTTCCCATCGGTTTTAATACCACGATAATTTTCATTGCTTGTGCCAGACGGAATGGATCCGATTCACCATATTTTTTCTGGATCCGTCTGACTTCTTCAGATATGGATTGAATAGTCAAAACAGCTCCCTCCTTTCGGACTATATTACGGGAGAAGATTATTGTGGATTTTTCTTTTTGCCAAAGGTTTTTCTGGCTGCTTTTTTACAGTCATAGTATGCTTCGGCAACTGCCTGAAAATAAGCATCTTTTGCTTCTTCGCTTAGAGTGCCTCCTGCAAAAAGAGCTGTGTTCTCAGCCAGCATTTTCTGTAGATCCAACGCCTCCCTGGTTCCGCTGTTTTTTCTCATATCTTCTACATATTCCATGCGGTCTAAGCCGTAAGATGGATCCTCTATGTTATCGTTCTGCAGATACTCGGTTGATACCTCCAGTGCCTTTGCCAGTTTATAAAGCTGTGCCTGGTATGGTTTTCTTTCGCCTAATTCATAAGAAGTAATTGTCCGGATACCCATTCCGGCTTTTTCTGCTAATTGTTTCTGACTTAATCCAAGATTTCCGCGTTGTTCTTTAACTTTAGCACCAAAAGATTTCATGTCAGACCTCCATTCGTTTTAGTGTGCGTAAACTTGCTAACTGTGCTATTGACAAGTGTGCATGTAGTTGCTAATATTTGAATTAGCAAGAGTTAGCGAGTATCGGTGACTATATGCACATTATAATGGTAAGTGTGCAAGCTGTCAAGAATAAGTGTGCTAATACTTGCTAGAAAAAATTGGAAGAGGGTACAGAATATGAATCGGACAATCCTTCATAGTGATATGAACTGTTTTTATGCTTCTGTAGAAATGATGCTGAACCCAGAGCTACAGGGAAAAGCAGTAGCAGTGTGCGGGTCCACAGAAAACCGTCATGGAATTGTTCTTGCAAAATCAGAGAAAGCGAAACAAGCAGGAATAAAAACAGGAATGGTTAACTGGGAGGCAAAACGACTTTGTCCGGATTTGATTTTGGTTCCACCCCAGTATGAACAGTATTTAAAATATTCCAATATGGCAAGAGAGATTTATCAGGAATATACAGACCTGGTAGAGCCTTACGGAATGGACGAGTGCTTTCTGGATGTGACAGCAAGTCAGGTTCTTTATGGTTCTGGAAAAGAAATTGCAGACCAGATTCGCTGCAGGATGAAGAATGAACTGGGATTGACTGTTAGTATAGGAATTTCATTCAATAAAATATTTGCAAAACTGGGAAGTGATATGAAGAAGCCGGATGCCATAACTAGCATTGAAGAATCAGAATGGAAACAAAAGGTTTGGCCGCTTCGGGTATCGGAATTATTATTCTGTGGCCGCTCAACTACAAAGAAGCTGGAGCAAGTTGGAATTTATACGATAGGAGATCTGGCAGAAATGGATCATGATTATGTGAACCAGCTTCTTGGTAAAAATGGGCTGATGCTGTGGTCATATGCAAATGGTCTGGATGATAGTCCGGTAATGGAGAAGGACTTTGTGTCTCCGATGAAAAGTGTGGGGCATGGAATTACTTGTACAGCAGATCTTAAAACGGAAGAGGAGGTCTGGAAGGTTATTCTGGAATTATGCCAGGACATAGGACATCGATTAAGGATTCATGGATTGAAAGCACAGGGGGTTCAGATAGCGATTCGCAGTCAGGAACTATTTACAAGGCAGTATCAAGGTCAACTTTCCCTTCCGACGATAGTGCCTTTGGAAATTGCTAAACTGGCGAGGGAACTATTTCAGAGAAATTATGATTGGAAGGAACCTGTGCGTTCGGTAACTGTTCGTGCAATCAACTTGGTATCAGCAAAAGAACCGGAGCAAATCTGTTTGTTTTCGGATCCAATCCGGCTTGAGAAAGAAGAAAAATTATTTCTGGCGATTGAGGAAATTCGGCGGCGATTTGGAAAAAGGGCTATCTATCCAGCGGCCTTGATGAAGGATCTGAAGATGCCGGAATACCGAGATCATGGTTTGATTATGCCGGGAGTTATGAACCGGTAAGATAGGAGGGGCTTATGGGACGGAAAAACTCATTGGCAAAAAACAGTATTCAGATGCTGTGTGTGATGCAGCATCTGGATGAACAAAATTTATATGAAAGGTCAAAATTGTTATTATCTATTTATCGAAATGTATGCTGGACGGCCTGTGACCGTGCTGCAATGCTTCGTGAAGAAGCAGAATATTGTTATGGCAGAGAACTGGAGGAGGGGCTTCTATATCTGAATGATTTTGCTCCTACTGTAGAGAGGGAAAAGTTTGAAGAAACAGTAAAAAGCCTGTTCCAGACCAAGTGGCTTGTGGAACTGGTAGACTCGGCCATGGTTAAAATGCGTGATTTTCCATATTCACCACAGCTTTATTTTGACATTGTGTTTAAGTGTTATTTAAGCCGGTTCCGATATACAGAGCCTGAATTACTGGAAACACTTCGGATGGAAAGAAGCACATATTATGATAGAAAAAAGGAAGCAATTAAAATATTCGGTCTATCCCTTTGGGGGAGTGCTCTTCCTCAAATCAAACAGGCTTTGGAAGAACCGTTACTTTATGAATAGAGGAGAGGTGGTTTTATGAGCAACAAAAAGAAAATGGAAGTTTTGTATTTTGTTGAGCAATACATAAAAAGGTATGGATATCCGCCTACTGTGCGGGATATCGGAAAAGGTTTAGGGTATCGTTCCCCATCAACTGTGCATGGTTATCTTCGGCAATTGAAGGAAGAACATCTGATTGAAAGTGACGGAAGCAAACCGAGAACGCTTCATATCAATTAAATAGTCCGACTAAAGTCCGACAATAGTCCTACTGAAAGTCCGACTTCTCTCATGTTATAGTCAGTACACTGGATGGTCAGTGTGCTGAGCGAGAAGATCTCATACAGAAATGTATGGGGTCTTTTTTTATAGTGTTTTGTGCGCTGCATCCAATTTCAAATTTGTTAAAAGCCAGCGGGATCCTCCCGTTGGCTTCTTTTTTTCTAAGGAGCAGCGTATGGAGAAAAGCTCTTGCTTGAGGATTGCCAGAAACCTATGTCGTAGTCCGCCACTTGTCCTTCGTTTTCACCACCCAACGAAAACTAAGGAGGGCAGGAACATGGCAAAACCGTATAAGATACCGGATTTTAGAAAAATGTATCCGGAAGCCAGCGAGGAAGTAATCGCTGTATTGAGAACAAGTGAAAGAAAAATGCAGTATCAGGAATATGACTTAAAAAGAGCAAGAAATATCGTAGATCCTAAAACAGGAGAGAAAATGACCATTCCTAGCAGAGAGGATTCCTATGAACGCCTGCAGGAAATGGCTGTGCAATTTCCAGAAGAAAACAGAAGTGTTGAGGATCAGATTCTGAAAAAAATAGAGTGTGAACAGTTACATAAATTCCTTTTAGAACTCTCGAAAGAAGAACAGTGGTTGATTCAGGAACTCTATTTTGAGGAACGGACGGAACGGGAGGTAGCTTCGGTACTTGGATTGTCACAGAAGGCGATAAACAAACGGAGACAGAAGATTTTAGAGAAACTGAGAAAATTATTTTAATTATTTTTCTGTTTTTGGTTCTCAAACTTCTCTGCCAGCGTGGAAAGAAGTGAAGGGGACTGATTTCTCTTTCTGTTCTTTGGCAAAAACTGTGTGAAACAGTCATATCCGGCAATACAGATACCTTAGTTGTTCAGCCCAAAAGGAAAAGCACAAAGGAAAATCCGCCACGACCACCTGCAGATAGTCAGAGTGTCTGTCAATAAGATGACATCAAAGGTGCAGAGCGAAAAAAATTTGTCCTTAAAGCAGTTTTGGCAGACTGCCTGCAATGACCTGAACAGCCTATAATGATACTTCCGTCCAGTCACAGCCCCGCAAAACGGGAACACGCAATGAGGGCGGCTCGGAGAGACCCTCGGAGGGGAACAATCCCATGACAGCCTTAAGCCATGGCTGGTCAGTGTTGCCGCCCAAAGATATCGGTTGTAACAGGAATATCAGTATTTCCGATATCTGGTTCCGGGAAGTTGTGTCGAATAGGAACTTTTGAAAATGAAGAACAAGTGATTTTTAACAGAAACTATGGCGGCAGCTTTATATTTATCCAGCCGAAAAGGAAAGATGGATCAGCTGGATAAGGCTGCCGCTATCCTTGTGTTCTAAATCACAAAATGATAAGGAGGAAGATGTATATGCGTGTCAAAGAATTTATGGAATTATATTCTGACAGCAATTTTCATTTTATGACGTCGAAAGGATATTTATTTCTGAATTCTGACCAGGTAAAATCCATACTTTTGGAAGGGCAGAAAGAAGCAGCCAAGAAGGAGCTGGGAAAGGGAATCCGAGCTGATGAACTTTTGGCAGGCGAGGTCATCAGCGTAAGCTGGAAAAAGGGCATTTGCCATATGACGGCAGAATTACATAGAGATAGAGACTTTTCATAAAGAGTAGGAACATTCGTAGTCCAGAGTAGATGGAAGGAGGGGAAGTGTTACGATAAAAAAAGGAGATATATATTATGCAGACCTGATGCCGGTAATAGGCTCTGAACAGGGGGGAATCCGGCCGGTTTTGATTATTCAGAATGATGTTGGTAATTGTTACAGTCCAACTGTCATTGTGGCAGCAATTACAAGTCGGCCTAATAAGCACTGGATACCTACACATATCGAATTGGGAAATCATGTAAGAGGCCTCCATAATGATTCTGTTATTTTATTGGAGCAGGTAAGGACGATTGACCGGATAAGATTAAGAGGGTATGTAGGAAGTCTGAGTGGAGCCATGATGCGTAAAGTAGATGAGGCAATTCTCGTGAGTTTTGGTGTAACAGTACAGAGAAGAACATAAAGGGTGTTTGGAAAAGGAGCAGGAGGCAGGAATGGGTCAGGGAAAACGTGCGTGGATCTATTGTGCGATTGATGCACCGGAAGATAGAAATGGTGCATTAAAAAGTCAGTTTAAACAGCTGATTGATTATGGAGAGCAGATGGGATTTGAACTGGTTGGAAGTTCCAGTGATGTGGGGACAACTCCGCTTTGGAATCGAAATGGATTTCGTCATTTTATAGAAGCGGTTCAGAAAGAACAGGTAGATGTTCTTTTGATTGTAAACCGTGGCAGGCTGTCCAGATCATCCATGCAGCTCGCAAGATTTCAGATCCTTCAGGAAAGCTATGATGTCGATGCATATTCGCCATTGGAAGGGAAAATTGAGTTTGGCAGTTGAAAAAATAGGAGAGAAGATTTTATGAGAGCAGAAGAAAAGAATATGGTAGAACGGATCATGGACACAGAAACGATGGGATATGCCTATGAGTATCCATATGGTGGGGGAGCCAGAAAAGAATATATGTTGGCACTGACCCCGGAGAACTTGGCAAATTTTATCGGTGCGAGAGGATATGATGCTAAAAAAATAGTGATTACCGATGTGTTGGATCGCCTGATTGTGAATACCTGTATGGGGATGCTGGATGTTTGTCCGAACCAGAAATTATGTGGGAGAATTATTGAGTATTTGGCGCCGATCCAGCTGGGAGAGAAGGAGGCTGGAGAGATTTTGGCGGTGGAACGCAATGTGGCAGATGAATATTTTGCTATGGAAGATGAAGCGGTTACGATGGCAGAATGTCAGATGTTATAGAGATTGTTGAGGAGGTAGAACGATCATGATTGGGATATTGATTGTTGCGGCAGTTGGAATTATTGGATTTTTGTTAACTGCAGGTATTGCATTTGGAATAGCAGGGAGTTATCAAATCGATTGACGTTGTTTATTGATAATGCTTCGTTTGAAAAGGAAAGATTGTTACATTGTGTGATAGCTATGAGAAGAGTAACACGGTATACTGTGTATAGCGTTAGAGGAAAGGAGTAAAGTAATATGGCAAGGTATATTGTGGATTCCCAGATAGATAATCACGAAAAATATTATTTCATTCGTGAACAGGAGAGTCAAGACATAGTGTTACTGCCCTCCAAGTATCTAATGCATAAAAAAAGATCAAAATTGTCACCTAACACTATCAGAAGAAGTGCAGGAGCCATTTCATACTATCTGAATTATATAGATGAGACTGGCATTCAGTTAGATGATGTATGGGAGATGCCATATGATAAGCAGCAGGAACACTTTACAGACTATTTGATATGGTTACAGGCAGGATTGCATAGTGGAGATAGTTATAAAAAGAAACCATATAATGAGACCTGTAATGCATATTTAAAAGAGGTGTTCCGATTTTATAGATTTTCTGGACAGCAGGATGAATCTACAAAGCAATTGAAAGTCCTCTCTGATATGAGAATTATTGTACATAATTCAGTGGGAGTAAAAAGAACATTATATCGGAATACATTTCATGGATATCTACAGGAAAAAGGACATATAGGGAAGACCATAGAGCAGGATAAGATCGTGATTTTATTAAAGGCATGTGCCAATTGTCGCGATCAAATCCTGCTTTTATTATTAGCAGAAACGGGATTTCGCATCGGGGAACTTTTGGGAGTCCGGTATGCGACAGACATTGATTATGAGAGACACTTGCTGTATGTCAATTTTAGAGAAGATAATGAAAATGGAGCCAGAGCTAAGAATGCAGAATACAGAAAGGCAAAAATCAGCGATGCCACCTTTGAAATTCTGCAGTTTTATATAGAGGAATATAAAGACCTTATTTTCCAGCAGGAATACTTGATTATTAACATTTCGGGAGATTATGCAGGAAAACCGATGCAGGACTCAGGCGTCTATGCATTGATGGAACGGCTGCAGAAGAAGACTGGGATTAAAGTAACACCACATATGCTGCGGCATTATTTTGCAAATGCTCGCCGGAAGGCTGGATGGAAGCTGGAACTTATCAGTCAAGCGCTTGGGCATCGAAATATAGAAACAACAATGAGATATTTAAATATATCGGATCAGGAGTTGATGGATGTCAGTGATGAATTTTATAGAAAACATCAGTCCATTTATGAAATTGACAAATTACTTTAGGGAAGGAGGAGAAGTATGTGACTGCATTAAGATTATTGAATACGGAATCACAGGATAAAGCGGATTATCTTCACAACCAGTTGATAACAGATATAAATGTACCGAGTACATACTGGGAGTGTGCAGAGTCCTACCTAAAAGGTGTAGGGATATATGATGTTTTCCTTATAGAAGAACAGGATTTCCGTAATTATAAAATCTTTTTGCGTGAAACAGGGAACTTTACAAAGAAACAGGTATTTGAGCGAACTGGGTTCCTGCGAAATTTGAAGAAGACCCTCATCCAAGAAGAGTATAAAGAGTTGTTGAATGAAATTGAGCAGTGCAATACAGTGCAAGAACGCTTGAAAGGAAATGTCAGGAATTTCTTGATAAGACAGAGAATTCATCATGTAAAGGAAATTGATTATAGAATCAGAGAACTGTATGAAAGTGAGCTGCGCAGGACAAAAACTTCCTCGAAAGGCCTTGAATATTTGAAGACATTGGATCGGATCAAGCAGTTTGATATCCGAAAAGAAATGGAAACCCTTTCTGGAAGAAATAAAGAGCGGCTCAAGTATGAAGGGCAAGTGATTTTTCTTCCCTATATACCGGATCAGGACATAGCATCAGATTTTGATTATATCCAAGATAAAAGCGAACTGGTATGGGATTTTAGTCAAAAGGCGCCGGAAACTTTAAAAAAACAAATTTTTCAGATTTTGTGCTATGCCTTAAGAAATATAAAAGACAGCAAGGATCGAAGAGTGCGCTATCTTCTTCCTTTAAGGTGGATGTATGAGTTTTGCGTAGAGGAAGGAATTGAAGATATCGAGCGGCTTGAGCTGGAGCAAATAAAGAAATTGGAAACAATTGTAGCCAGGAAAGTTGCAAATGTGAAGAATAGTATGCAGATTGTGGATAACAGCCGCAAAATACTATTTATGAGTGGAAAAGAAATTCACTGGTATGCAAATGTCTGGTATATGGAAAGATTCAATTTTGCACCAGAGCGTGTAAATCCAAGCAATCCTGTGCAGCGACTCAGTTTTTACGAAGTGACGAATGCGAGAAACAGAGAATTGCTGCAAGAATATATGAAATATCAAGTAGGTATCGGTGATTTAGCACTTGGAAATATACGAAATCAATTGTGTTATATTAAAAAATTTCTAGTTTACTTTAACACATTTGAATCCATATGTGAAATTACGGAAGAACAGATAGCAGAGTATTTCAAACTTCTGCAGGAAGAGGAAATTAAAGCAGAAACAGTAAATAGACAGATATTTGATATTCACAGATTTTTTGTGTACTTAAATGCTAAAGGACATATCAAGAGAATAATTTTTGATCCGAATTATTACATCCAGAAAGTTTTTCCATATCACCATGATCGAAGTGTTCAGGAAGATGAGTATATGGAAATATTAAAAAGGCTGAAGTTTTTTCCAGAGGTACAAAGACTTATTTTTCTAAATTTATGGGCAACAGGATTACGGATCAGTGAAGTGTGTACATTAAAAGGAGGTGCATATTATTGGGATGGGGAAGATGCATGGATTAAGGTTTATCAAATCAAAATGAAAGCGGAAAAAATGATACCAATTTCATTGGTGCTTTATCAAATTATGAAAATTTATATAAATAAGCATCATATTAAACCTACCGATTTCCTGTTTAAATCAAAGGATGGCGGGGCATATAGGACTGGTACATTTGTTAAGGGCTTCAAAGCAAATTGTAAGAAGTATGGAATACATATTTCGGGCGAAACATTCAAGACGCATGATTACAGGCATACATTGGCAAGTAGTTTCTATGATGAAGGAGTGTCCATTCAGACGATTCGGGATTATTTAGGGCATAACAATGAAAATATGACAAAGCAGTATATAGACTACATGCCTAAACGGATCGAACAGGCGAATAAGGAATATTTCAATCAGGCAGAAAATCTTCTTGCAACTGGAATTATTCCAAAGAAACGGGGTGAAAAAACTGGAAAATAAGATACATATCTATGAATTAGACTGCTATAAAAATGCGACTGAAGAACAAAAAAAGAGAATGAGGGTTCGGAAAGACCGTTACTTCGACTTGGAGGGACTTCCGTCAGAAGAAGTAAGAAAGCTCCTAGAAGATTTTGTCTGGGAAAGGGGAAAGAAACTTGCTCCAAGTAGTTTGGCATCTGAAATATTATATTTTAATAATATCCGGAATTTTCTTATAGAAAAGAATATTAAAATCCTGAGATATGAAGACGAGAATAAGATTATTTTGCAGCTAAAGAGTTGGATGATGGAAAAGGGATATGCCCTTACAAGTAAGAAGTATCGAAGCGTTTATGAAATTGTAGCAACAGAAACACCTGGCATAATAAAGCATATGAAGAAAATTCTGAGGTATTCTCAGAAAGATGGGGGGTGCTTAGAACAGGAGAGAGATGTGTGGGAATTGGACAAGTTTGAATTTCCTCTCCGCAGCAACCCGATAAAGAATGTAAAGACTATAAATTTTAAAGGAATTAGTCAAATAACAATCCGAAAAGAAGTTAAAACAGTAATTTTTATGCATTTGAAATATATGGCAATAGGAAGTATTATGGCTGAGGTGGTAGCGACTAAAAGATTTTGTAGATATCTGGAATTAAGGTATCCTAAGATTATATCATTACTAGATTTGACACGGGATATTATGGAAAGCTATTTGATCTATCTTCAGACAGAGGCAAAGGAAAGGAAAAATTATCGCTCTGATTTATATGGTCTACGAAGGGTAGTTGAAGATGTGGGAAATCATTATGATAGGCAGGATATCAAAAACCTATTTATAAGTACAGATTTTCCCAGCACGCCAAGATATCTATTTAAGTTTTATTCGGACGAAACCATAAAGAAGCTGAATGAAAACATTTTTCAGATGGATGAACAAATAGCGAGGGCGTTAATCCTTCATCAGCTGCTGGGAACACGAATTTCGGATACGCTTACACTAAAAACAGACTGTTTGAGTATAAGAGAAAATCGATATTTTATACGAATCGAGCAGGTAAAATCAATTACATTTGAAAAATCAATTAGTGATGAAATAGCACAGCTTATTATAAAGTCAATTGATTATACCGAGGAACATTATGGAAAGACAAAATATATTTTTGTAAAAAAAGATGATCCATCGAAACCATTTCAGTATAGCATGCTCCAAAATCGAGTCATGCAAATGATTAGGAAAAATGATATTCGGGATGAGAATGGAGAACTGCTGAATTTTGGAACACATACATTCCGACATTGTTATGGGAAAAAGCTGACAGAAATGCATATCGACGACTGGATGATCGCAAGGCTTTTGGGGCATAAAACATTACAAAGTGTACATCATTACCGAAAGATTGGGAACAAGATAATGGCGGATGAAACGAGGGCCGTCAGAGAGAAAATCGATATGATTTTAATGGATGTGGTAAAGGAGTGGGATGGGTATGAAATATGATAAGATGATAGCTGTTAACAAAGCTGAGAGTGAGCAGAAAATAAAAAAGGCGATTCGGGCAATCGATGATATGAGTGCCAGAGGGATGCCGATATCTGTAACAGAATTGGTTCGTTGGACAGGTTTATCAAGAGGATTTTTTTATAAGAATATGCAAGTCCGTCAGAGACTTGAGGAAGCTGTCAAACTGCCACGGCGGATAGATGTACAGCAGCCATCTGAAGAAACAAATGTTGTGGGTTATAATTTTCAGGAATTGAAGAAGGATTTTAACAGCTGTCAGTCAGAGAATCAAAGGTTAAAGGTTGAAAATGAGCAGCTTCTCCAAAAGTGCAGTATACTTCAAAAAGAGGTGGACACATTGAAGAAACGGTTGGATCGAAAGGAGATTGCGTTGTTGAAAAAACTATAAAGGTTGTGATTAAAGATGAAAGCAAATAAAATCATCGAAATGAGCCAGGAGAAAAGTAGGCAAAAAGTAAAACTAGCAATGGAAGAAATTCAAAGAATGCGTAATGAGGGTGAAAGGATTACAGTTTCCGGATTATGCAAAAGAACAGGATTATCTAACTCGTTTTTCTACAGAAATGAAAAAATCAAAGAAGAAGTACATAAAGCTGTTGATATTCAAAATCAAAGCTATAAAATGAACATAGACGAAGCGGAACTCCTTGATGAGTATAAGGAAAAGTTGTTAGCTATGAGAATTGAAATTATAAAATTGAAAGCGGAAAATCAAAAGCTGGAATCAGAGTTAGATACTTTGCGAAGGCAACAGAAAGGTGTGAGTGATGTTAAATGAAGTATGATAAAATCGTAGGTCTCAAGAAACAACAAGAAAAAGAGAATTTAGAAATTATTCAGAGAGAGATTGATGCGATGCTCCGAAGAAAGGAGAGGATCTCGATTACTACATTGGCAAAATATGCAGGAGTTGATAGAAGTTATTTTTATAGAAATTTACAGGCCAAACAAATGGTAGAAGATGCACAGTTGAAGCAGGGGGAATGTTATAATCCTAAAAAGGCAATTTTTGATAGAGCAACTGAGGAAGTTAATAAACAGCTGAAAAGACAAATGATTTTATACAAGAGACGAATTAAAGAGCTAGAGCTGCAGATAGAATTACTAGAAGAGGAAAATCAGAGGTTGAAAGAAAATAGATAATTTTACATAAAGTAAGAGAGCAGACTTTTGGACAAGAGGATATCCAAGAGTCTGCTTTTTTACTAAATTAAAAAGAAAAATAATTTACACATCGGAGTGATGTGAAAGATAAAACAAGTATTTTCAAGCATTCCGGGGCAGGTACTGGATTTTATGGTGGTTGCAGTCGGTCTGGTATTGATATTCAAGGATCGCATTACGGATTTGGTAACATCGATATTCGGAAAGATAACGTCTCAGGCGGGGAAAATATGAATCGGGAAACGACAGCCTGTATCCGTACGGAAAAAAGCAGGACGGACGGGAAGCGCTGCGGCGAAAGCCGCGGCGGTCAGCCCGGATATATGACGGTATATCTGGCATTGATCATGGGGATTTTGCTGTCTTTGATAATGGCGGTCATAACGGCAGCGAGAATTTCGACTGTCCGTATGCACATTGAATGCTGTGCGGATATGGCGCTGGATTCCGCTCTGGCGGAATATCACAGGGAAATGCTTCGGCAGTATGAATTGTTTTTTATCGACACCTCCTATGGAACGGGTGACCCGTCCTATCACCGTACAGAGGAGCATGTTTTTGACTATATGGAGAGAAATCTAAGACCGCAGGAGGAATTTAAGGTGATGGCGGGGGCGAAGGATATTACGGGGCTTTCTGCAGAGTCGGTTACGCTGCGGCAGGCCGGAGTCGCGACGGATGAGGAAGGAAGTGTGCTGAAATATCATGTAGTCCAGTATATGAAGGACATAAACGGAATTTCGCTGGCGGAGGAGCTGCTTGGCTTTGGCAGGGCTGCGGAGAAGTGGCAGGGTTACGATATGGAAGCGAAGTGGGATGCGGCGGAAGCGGCAATGAAGGAGGAAATCATTCATAAAAAAAGGCTGCAGGACGAGGAATGGGACGGGGAAATCCCGGAAACGCCTTCTGATGCTGTACAGGCAACGAGGGGGGAAGGGATTCTCGGAGCAGCGGCGCAGGGGATGAAGCTATCAGCTGCATCGATAGCGGGGGAGAGCAGACCATCTGTAAGAAAGCTGAATCAGGGAACCGGGCTTGCAGCAGACAAGGATAAGGCAGATGGACTTTTGGCAAACGGGATGCTGTATGCGTATATCCTGCAAAAATGCGGATATTTCGGTGCGGAAAAAGAAGGTGGAGCACTTGCGTATCAGGTGGAATATATTTTGCATCGGAATACGGGCGACCGGGAGAATCTGAAAAAAACACTGAGGGAGATATTGCTTATACGGGAGGCGGCAAACGCTACGTTTTTATTCGGCAGCGGACTCCGCAGTCAGGCGGGCGTCACGGCGAAGCTCATCGCGGGAGTGCTGGGGCTTCCGGAAATGGCGGATACGATAGAAACGGTCATTTTATTTGCCTGGGCATATGCGGAGAGCGTTAAGGATATCCGTATCCTGCTGAAAGGGGACAAGGTTCCGGTCATGAAGACGGAAGGAAGCTGGAATACGCCGTTTTCACAGCTTTTGACATATCGGGCGCATCTGGATTCGTACAAAAGCGCGGAAGGCGGGCTGTCATACAGGGACTATTTAGGGGCGCTGCTGTTCTGTCATGGCTCAAAGGACGCGGTAAAGGGACTGGCAGATATCATGGAGAGCGATATCAGGCTGACGCCGGGAAACGGGAGATTTCGGATAGACGGGCTGATAGACGGCATGGAGGCGTGCATCAGGGTGGTCAGCCGCTATACGGGAAGTTATGAGATAATACGCAGATATGAGTATGAATAGAGGGGAGGAACGGGCAGGATGTCTTTTTGGAAATCGGGAAAAAGAGCAGACGGATATTTTCTTCAGCCCACTCTCCGGGGCTGCAGGAAAAAAACAAACGGACAAAGCGTTCTCTGCGCGTATGGCTTCCGGGACTGCAGGGATGAAAAAAGGACGTCCTGCCGGGGCTTTCCCGGAAACATGACAGTGGAAGCAGCGCTGGTACTTCCGATTTTTTTGTTTGCGGCGGTCAATCTTTTATCTGTGCTGTTGATGTTTCAGACATATTCTGCTGAGGAGGCCAGGCTTCATCAGACGGGGCGGCAGATGGCGCTGTACGCATATGGTCAGGAGGACGGGGATTCGGAAATCCGGCTGGTGAATGTAAACCGCATCAAAGCTCCGTTCGGAATCGCCGCTTTCGCAGGAGGATATACGGTAAACGGCTGTGTAATGCACAAATGGATTGGCTATGATCTGAGCGGGGCGGGCAGCGAGCGTCCGGAGCAGGAAGAGGAGCTTGTATATATTACCCGGTCGGGCAGCGCATATCATCGGGAAAGAGGATGCCGATACTTAAATCCGGCGATACAGATGACAGACAGGGTGCATGCGGAGAAGATGGAGACAGAGGAGGGCGGTAAATATACGCCATGCCTTGCTTGCGGCGGAAAAAGCAGCGTCGTATATATCACGGAGGGCGGAAACCGGTATCACAGTACGGTGAACTGTACGGGGCTAAAGAGGGCGATAGAGAGCGTGACGCTGACAGAAGCAGTCGAATCGGGGCGGCATCCGTGTCCGTCATGTGGTTAGGAAGTAAAACAGGAGGACTATGATAAAAAATGGAAATAGGACTTGCGATAATATTCGGGACATGCTGTTCGGTGACGGACTGCATCAGACAGAAGATTACGGCATGGACATTGTGGGCGGGAGCGGTGTCAGGGGTTTTGACAATGATGTTTCGGCTGATGCAGGGACAGGAAGATATGGTTTCGGCGCTTGCAGCCCTTGTACCGGCGGGGATATTTTTGGCGTTAAACCTTTTGACAAGGGAAAAAGTGGGGAAGGGCGATGGATTAATGCTGTTAGTGCTGGGGCTTTTACTGGGATGGAGGCTGTGCCTGGCGGTTCTTTGTACAGCGTGTCTGTTGACAGGCATTCTGGCGGGTGTCGGGACTATGGCAGGAAGGCTGCATCGGGGCAGCAGACTGCCGTTTGCACCGTTTCTTCTCGCAGCAGTGATACTGGTCGGACTGTCAGGGAGAACAGGATGAGAAGTGGGAGCGCAGACGGATATGTGGTCGTGGAGGCGGCGGTTCTTTTGCCGCTTGCATCTCTTATAATGGTGCTCCTTGTCTGGCTCGGAAGTTATTTGTACCAGAGCTGTTTTTTGTCACAGGCAGCATATATTGCAGCGTTTCGGGGAAGCAGATTTCCAGAGCGGGGAGCAGGATATGTACAGAGGGAGCTGGAAGAACTCATGGACGGGGAGGTGCTGCGCTTTTCGGAAGAGAGCTTCCGGGTGGATAGTGGTATCCTGAGTGTAACGGTAGTGATGATAAGGGAAACGCCTTTTTCGAGGCTGGGCGGTACGGTAAGACCGTTGTATGTGAAGCGAAGGGCTGCTGTGCGGGAGGCGGTGCCGTATATCAGAGGGAGGAGGCTGTTGGAGGGAATGCAGGATACTGGAGGAAATACAGGATGATAAAGCGGGAAGCGATATATAAAAGAGAACTCAATCATAGCTATATGGTTCTAAGGTGCAGTGGGACGGAGCTGACAGAGCGATATGATTATCGTATCCTGATGCATAACCGCATCAGGCGGCTTTTGCCGTGCAGCATGCGCCAGATGGATGGCGAAGATTTTTTATATTATGATATTTCTTCCAAGCAGCCTCTGGAACGGTTGTATGAGGGAGGAATGCTAAAGGCATCGGATCTTGCGGATATTATTCGGGAAATTGCAGCGGTTCAGGCAGATTTGGGAGAATATATGCTGGATGAGTCGGGACTTTTGCTGGAAGAGGGGATGATATTTGCTGATGTGGAGACAAAGGAGCTGCATTTTGCCTTTTATCCGGGAAATAAGGAGGCGGTCAGACAATATGAAGGGCTGGCGGATTTCTTCCTGGGGAATACGGACCATAGTCAGGAACAGGCGGTCGATTTGGCGTATGAGTTTTACCGGATGTCAAAAACAGATTATTTTGTCCTGTCCTCTTTTCTGCCCCTTTTGGAAAAAAAGCTGGCATCTGTAAAGACGGGCTGGAAAGAGGAGTCCCTGGCAGAAATGGAAAGGCTTGAAGGAGCGGCCTTAAAAGCGGATTTCGGAGACAGCCAGGATCGGGAAGAGAAAGAGGAAACGGGAGAAAAGGAAGGAAAGAAAGCAAAGAAGGAGGGAGTATTTCAGAGGCTGCTCTCATTTCTGAAAAGGGAGAAAGGGGCAAGAGCAGAGACGGATATTTCAGAGGAATGGTCCGATATGGTATGGGACAGCTATGAGCAGCAGCTTTATGAAAACGGAAGTCAGGAGACGGTATATTTTGCCGATTTGGATAAAAAAGAAAGACAGATACAAAAGGCTTTGTGTTTAAGGGCGGAGGAAGGGAACAGAAAGATTTTGCTGAGGGATTTTCCGATAACATTCGGCAAGATGAAGGGGAGGGTAACGGTCGTTTTGGAGGACCATTCCGTGAGCCGCATTCACGCGCAGATTGAGGCTGCGGAAGACGGGATGCGCATAAGAGATTTGAATTCCAGGAACGGAACGTGTATAAATGGGAAAAAGCTGCTTCCGAACGAGACAGAACCTTTGCAGGAGGGCGACACGGTCAGCTTTGGAAGGGAAAGGTTCCGGTGTGAAAGGGCGTAAGATGTAATGGGAAAGAGCGTTGACATCAGTGCACTGACGTGATAACCTCATGTACAGGAGGAAACAGCTATGGAGTACCGGGAAAGAATGGAGAACGGCAGATATGCAAGAGGTGCGGGCAGCGGTTTCAAAAGCGGGAAACTGCCGGTTTGCACAACGGCTCTTGTCTGTTTAAATGTCGGGATTTTTATAGCGGGGCTTATTGCGCCCGGTCTGGGGCGATGGATGGGAGCGAAGGGATGTTTCAGCGTTGTATATCTGCTTTATGAAAAGAGCGGGTTTTACCGGTTGATAACGGCAGCGTTTTTCCACGCGGATATCGAGCATCTGCTCAATAATATGCTGCTTTTGTATTGTTGTGGAGATATTGTGGAGAGATGTCTTGGGAAGATGCGCTTTTTGCTTCTGTACTTTGGAACTGCCATATGCGGTAATCTGTTGTCTGCGGCATTTGAGCTTTCAACGGGAAGCTTTTATGATTCCATCGGGGCCAGCGGAGCGGTGTTTGGCCTGACGGGGGCGTTGCTGTTTTTGGTTATCATGCGCCGGAGGGCTGCAGCGCAGATTTCACTGGGACGCGCGGTGTTCGCCGTATTTTTATCGCTGTATGCAGGATTTGGCAGCGCATATGTAAACAATGCCGCCCATATAGGCGGTTTGCTGAGCGGTTTTATTCTGGGATTTTTGCTGAGTGTGATACCGCCGATATTTCAAAAACATCAGAAAGAAGGGAACAGAGGATGAAAAAAGACGATTGTATTTTCTGTAAGATAGCAAATGGGGAGATTCCGTCCAATACAGTTTATGAGGATGATGAGTTTCGGGTGATACTCGATCTGGGACCTGCGACAGAGGGACATGCCCTTGTGTTGCCCAAAGAGCATTTTTCGAATCTTTACGAGCTGCCGGAGGACTGGTGCGGCAGAGCATTTACATTGGCAAAGAAGGTGGCAGGGCAGATTACGGAAAAGCTTGGCTGCGACGGATTTAATATCGTTCAGAACAATGGGGAGGCAGCAGGGCAGACAGTACCGCATTTTCATATTCATCTGATACCGCGTTATGAAAACGACGGACAGAAGATAGGCTGGGAGCCTCAGAGCCCTTCAGCAAACGAGCTTGCAGCTATCCGGGAAAAGATATGCAGATAAAATATATCAGCTTGGATGAACACTGAGCGGATGCAGAAACAGCGCGGAGCAGGAGAGGTACTCAAATTCCTGTTTCGCGCTGTTTCATATTTGGTGTGTTTTTTCTTTATATTCTTTTTCTTTATACGCTTTTAGTCCTGATTTCTTCAAAAATATCAAGTATGGTCGGGATAGCATTTGTCTGGCGGCTTTTTTCCATTGCATCGATATAAGTCTGGCGGCTGCAGTAGAGCTCGTGTACTTTTTCCGTAAGAAGGTCGGGAGAAAGATAATCTTCATCGATAACGATGGAGAAGCCTTGCGCCTCGAAGGAGCGGGCGTTTACAATCTGGTCTCCGCGGCTTGCACCGGCAGAAAGAGGAATGAGCAGATTGGGTTTTTTTAAAGCGAGCAGCTCGCATATCGCATTTGCACCGGCTCTGGAAACGACCACGTCTGCGAGGGCAAACAGGTCTTTTAACTCCTCTTTTACATATTCAAACTGGCAGTAGCCCTTTTGATTGAGCAAAAGATTATCTATCTTGTCTTTGCCGCAGATGTGGATTATCTGGAAATCTCTGAGCAAAGCGGGCAGGGCTTCACGAACAGACTGATTTATCACGGCGGAGCCAAGGGAACCGCCGACAACCATGAGCACCGGCTTTGAGGCATCGAAATTACAGAGTTTTCTTGCAGCCTGTTTATCGCCGGAAAGGAGCTCCTGACGGATTGGAGAACCGGTCAGGATACTTTTTTCCGGAGGAAGTGTTTTAAGTGTCTCCGGGAAATTGCAGCAGACTTTTCTGGCAGCAGGGATGCAGAGTTTGTTCGCGAGTCCGGGAGTCATATCAGATTCATGAATAACGCACGGAATCTTTAGGGACGCCGCGGCGCGGACGACCGGAACGGATACGAAGCCGCCTTTTGAAAATACAATGTCCGGCTGAATCTGTTTTAGTAGCTTGCGGGCCTCCGAGCAGCCTTTGATAACACGGAACGGGTCGGTAAAATTTTTCAGATCGAAGTAGCGGCGGAATTTTCCGGTAGAAATGCCGTAATAGGGGATGTCGAAATCAGCCATCAGGCGTTTCTCCATCCCGTCATAGGAACCGATATAAAACACCTCATATCCGGCCTGCTTCAGTCCGGGGAGCAGGGCGATATTCGGGGTGATATGACCGGCAGTCCCGCCGCCGGTCAGAACGATTTTTTTACTCATTTTCAGGCTCTCCTAAACATCACTTTTCGCTGTGCCGCATCAGTTGGCGTGCAGCATTTCCTCCAGCGCGAGCGCGAGCTGGTCAGGACATGAGGTGGGCTTAAAGCCGCAGCGGATGCCCTTCAGGCGTTCGATGGCGTCCTGAGCCTTCATGCCGATCACGAGGCTGGATATCCCTTTCAGATTGCCGTTGCAGCCACCGGTAAAAGAAACAGATTTTATCGTGTCACCGTCTAATTCCAGCTGTATCGCAGTAGAGCAGGTTCCCTTTGTCTTGTATACCATGGTTTTATTTCCTCCTGTTGTCGAAAATCCGAAATTTTTGTTCTGTTACGGATTATAACAGCTTTCTTTTGAAAAAGAAAGGCGGAATTTGGAAATCGATTGTACGCCCAAAGGGATTGCGGCAGAGCGTGTGTGCGTCTTATACTGGAAGCAGGGCTGGCGGCCCGCAGTTTATAAGTCAGGACGACGGAACGGGGGAAATATGGTTACATTTCTGGAGGGACATTTTGTGTTTTTTGCACTGGCGGTCAGCTTTCTGCTATTAAGCATTGTATGCAGATTTTTGACGGGTATGCGGCTGAAAAAGCTGATACGCGATGCGGCAAAGCTGTCTGCGACTGAAAATATACTGCTGAAACAGTGCAGATTAAAATTTCAGAGTTGTTATGAATTGAACGGTGGTGTGGTAAATACCGGAGTCTTTGTGGAAAAATTTATACAGGGGATAAGGCTCGGGAGGTTCAGCCTGCGATTTTGGGAGATGGCGGCGGGGCAGTTTCTTTTACTGTCGGTTTTGGCGGACGGACTTGGGGCATGTATAGGAATAGCTATGGGAGAGTCGTTAGGAGATGTGCTTCCTTTTTATCTGTTGGCGGTCGTATCGCTGTTTGCCTGTTTTTCGGCAGCGGGTATCATAGATACGGCTGGAAAACGGGAAATACTGAAAACAACGCTGGAAGATTTTCTGGAAAACAGGATGGCGGTACGTTTGGATGGAGTAAAGAAGGATAAGGTCTGTCTGGAAGAACAGGAGAAGAAAATCTCGCCGGCAGTTTCGGCGGCAGGGGAAGCAGGCAGAGAAAGCGAAGCGGAAAAAGACGAGCTGGAAAAACTTTTGAGGGAATTTCTGGCTTGAAATTAGGTTGTATCTTTGCTACACTCTTAATGGGTTAAAGAGGCAAAGCGCAGGACAAGACATTGGGGATTTTAATGGTGCCTTCGGCAATGCGCGCCGAACAACATATGAGTCCTTCCTGACAGGAAGGAAAGATGAAACAGGAGGTTACAAGATGAAAAAAATAACATTCGACTATAGCAAAGCGGCATGTTTTGTTGCGGAGCATGAAGTTGAGAACATGAAAAAGCTGGCTCTGGATGCAAAGGAGCTGCTCGTATCCAGAGAGGGCGCGGGCAATGACTTTTTGGGCTGGATCGATCTTCCGGTAAACTATGATAAGGAAGAGTTTGCGCGAATCAAAAAAGCGGCAGAAAAGATTCAGGGCGATTCAGAGGTGCTGCTGGTGATCGGTATCGGAGGTTCTTACCTGGGTGCGCGCGCAGCGGTCGAATTTTTAAGACACAGCTTTTATAATACAGTGGATAAGAGCATCCGCAGGACTCCGGAGATTTATTTTGTCGGAAATTCCATCAGCTCTACCTATATCCGCCATCTGATGGATGTGATAGGAGACCGTGATTTTTCTATTAATATGATTTCTAAATCCGGTACTACAACAGAGCCCGCCATTGCGTTCCGCGTGTTTAAGGAAATGCTGGAAGCAAAATATGGAAAAGAAGAGGCTGCGAAGCGTATTTATGCGACGACCGACAAGGAAAAGGGTGCGCTGAAGAAAGTGGCGGATGAAGAAGGCTATGAAGAATTTGTTGTGCCGGATGATGTGGGAGGACGTTTCTCTGTGCTGACGGCAGTCGGACTTTTGCCGATAGCAGTAAGCGGTGCGGACATTGACAAACTGATGGAAGGCGCGGCTAGCGGCAGAGAGTTGGCACTGAACGCTCCGTTTGAAGAAAATGATGCGGTAAAATATGCCGCACTTCGTAACATCATGCTGAAAAAGGGCAAATCTGTTGAGGTTCTGGCAAACTATGAGCCCAGCGTACATTATGTATCCGAGTGGTGGAAACAGCTTTATGGAGAGAGCGAGGGCAAGGATCAGAGAGGTCTGTTCCCGGCGAGCGTGGATCTGACCACAGACCTTCACTCGATGGGACAGTTTATTCAGGACGGAGCTCGCATCATGTTTGAGACCGTTATCAATGTGGAAACTTCCCGTGAGGAGATCATTCTCAAAGAAGAGCCGGTGGATTTGGACGGACTGAATTATCTGGCCGGGAAGAGCGTTGATTTTGTCAACAAGAGCGCAATGAACGGTACTATTCTGGCGCATACGGACGGACAGGTTCCGAACTTTATGGTAAATGTGCCTGAGGTCAATGAATTTTATCTGGGACAGCTGTTCTATTTCTTTGAGTTCGCATGCGGTGTGAGCGGTTATCTTCTGGGTGTGAATCCGTTTAACCAGCCCGGTGTTGAGGATTATAAGAAGAATATGTTTGCTCTTCTGGGCAAGCCCGGGTATGAGGAGCAGAGAGAGGCTCTGATGAAGAGACTGTAATCGGGTATTGCTTTCATAGGAATAAAAATACGGCAGGCTGCATTGGATTTTGCACCGCCCCCAAAAAGTTAGACTAAAATCTAACGATTGGAGGTCGGTACATTTTTCCGGTGCGGCCTGCCGTTTTCAGTTTTTGAAGGACGAGGTCGGTTGCTCCTTTATAGCGTGACAGGAACTTTCTGTATGTTCTCCTTTCTCGGAATCCATTGAGCAGGATGGTATAAGTCCTTCTTTTTTCATGAGCGCGCTGCCCCATTTGTACATGGCTTCAAGGATAGGGAAAAGGCTTTCTCCGAGCGGAGTAAGGGAGTAATCGACGTGCGGCGGTACGACCGGATAGACGGTGCGCAGGATGAGTCCGTCCTCCTCCAATTCGCGCAGCTGCTGGGTGAGCATTTTCGGAGTGGCTTCGGGGACGAGACGGTGAAGCTGATTGAAGCGCAGTGTCTGTCCGGTCAGGTGCCATAAGAGCAGTGCCTTATATTTGCCGCCGATCAGCCGGATGGTAGCGGAGACAGGGCAGTTCTGGTTGACGTTTTCATGGGATTTTGAAGCTGTTTTATCTGACATATCGAAAGCTCCTCTCTGGCTTTAGCCGGAAATGTATTTTGCGGGCAGAGGCACAGTATCCTTTTGGGTAGTATATTACAAAATAGTGCATTCTTCTAATTTCCATAATAATTGTTATAATGGTAGCAAACGATATGAGAAAAGTCAAATAAAGGTGCTCTGGAATGGAGATTAGGATGAAGAAAGAAGTTTATGATATTACGGGAATGTCCTGTGCGGCGTGCTCGGCGCGGATAGAAAAGGGTATTTCCGGGATGGAAGGCATGGAACAGTGCAGCGTCAATCTGCTCAAAAACAGCATGACGGTCAGCTATGACGAGGACAGGCTGGATTCTGACGGGATTATCCATATGGTGGAGGACATCGGTTACGGAGCGGCAGTCCATGATGCAGGACCGAGGGCACAGGGAAATTCGCCGGCAAAAAAAACGGGTGCGGCAGATGCGGCGGCAGCGCAGACTGAGCTGATGAAAAAGCGGCTTATTATTTCGATGATATTTACGGTCCCGCTGTTTTATATTTCTATGGGGCACATGGCGGGCTGGCCTTTGCCGGAATTTCTGACCGGTATGGAAAATATCATGGTGTTTGCGTTTACGCAGTTTCTTCTGGTGCTTCCCGTACTGGCGGCAGGGGGACATTATTTTAAAAACGGATTTAAAAATCTCTGGCGGCGTTCTCCGAATATGGATTCTCTGATAGCGCTCGGATCGGGAGCGGCGTTTATATACGGCGTTTATGCGATATATAAGATTGCGTGGGGATACGGACATAATGAGATGGAACTTGTGCATAAGTTCGGCATGGATCTGTATTTTGAGTCCTCGGCAATGATACTGACGCTGATAACGCTGGGAAAATTTATGGAGGCTCGGGCAAAATCCAAAACGTCAGAAGCTATCACGAAGCTGATGGATCTTGCACCGAAGATGGCAAAGCTTTTGCGGGACGGAAAAGAGACGGAGATTTCTGTAGACGAGGTACAAAGCGGCGATATCCTGGCCGTGAGGGACGGCGATACGATTCCGGTGGACGGCAGGATCAGCAGCGGTTTTGCATCGGTGGATGAGTCGGCTATCACAGGAGAGAGCCTTCCGGTCGAGAAGCAGACGGGCGATAAGGTGACGGGCGGTACGGTAAACAAGACAGGGTATTTTGAGATGGAAGCGACGGCAGTCGGGGAAAATACGACACTTGCGCGTATCATTCAGCTGGTGGATGATGCGACTTCCTCCAAAGCGCCTATCGCAAAGCTGGCGGATAAGGTCAGCGGCGTATTCGTTCCGGTCGTGATTGTAATAGCGGTCGTGGCGGCAATGGTGTGGCTGGCGGCGGGACAGGGATTTGAAACGGCGCTGTCCATCGCGATATCGGTACTCGTAATCTCTTGTCCCTGTGCATTGGGACTTGCAACGCCGACAGCGATCATGGTCGGGACGGGACGCGGAGCGGCGAACGGCATTCTGATAAAGTCAGCGGAAGCGCTTGAAATCACGCACAGTATCGATACGGTCGTGCTGGACAAAACCGGAACGGTTACGGAGGGAAAGCCGGTCGTAACGGATGTGCTTCCGACAGCAGCGGATGGAAAAGAAGCGGTGACGGCGCGGCAGGAGCTTCTGCGCACAGCGGCTTCGCTGGAGAAGCTTTCCAGCCATCCCCTTGCGGACGCGGTTTTGAAAAAGGCAGAACAGGAAGGAATCGTGCCGGAAGCGGTGAGCGATTATGAGATGATACCCGGACAGGGGATTTCCGGGCAGATGAACGGGGAAAAATGTCTTGCGGGCAATCAAAAACTGATGGAATCTGAAAAAATTGACCTTTCGGCGGCAGAAGGCGTGCAGGAGCAGCTGGCGGATGAGGGAAAAACACCGCTGTATTTTGCAAGGGAAGGAAAGCTGCTCGGCGTGATAGCAGCGGCAGATGTGGTAAAGCCCACGAGCAGTGAGGCGGTCGCGCGGATGCGCGAGATGGGAATGGACGTTATCATGCTCACCGGAGATAATGCGCGCACGGCGGAGGTAATACGGAAACAGGTCGGAATAAAAACCGTCATAGCGGACGTCCTGCCGCAGGATAAAGAAGAAAAGGTGCGTGAATTACAGCGGCAGGGCAGAAAGGTAGCGATGGTGGGAGACGGTATCAATGATGCTCCGGCGCTGGCGCGGGCAGATGTAGGGATTGCCATCGGAGCCGGTACGGATATTGCCATCGAATCGGCAGATATCGTTTTGATGAAGAGCGATTTGATGGATGTGCCGTCGGCGGTAAGCCTGAGCCATGCGGTCATGCGGAATATCAAACAGAATCTGTTCTGGGCATTTTTCTATAATGCGATAGGCATTCCGGTAGCGGCGGGTATTTTGTATCCGGCGTTCGGGATTTTATTAAACCCGATGATAGGCGCTGCCGCGATGAGTTTTTCGTCAGTATCAGTCGTATCGAACGCCCTGCGCCTGAGGTTTTTTACGCCGAAGTGGAAACATGAGGCAGGAACGCCGGAAACAGTGCAGGAAGCTGAAGTGCGGGAAACACAAAATCATATAAAGGAAACACCAAAATATATAGAAGCAGAAAGAAAAGGAGAAGCAGCTATGAAGAAAACAGTGAAAATCGAAGGGATGATGTGTCAGCATTGCGTAAAAGCGGCAACGAAGGCGCTGGAGGCAGTTGAGGGAGTGACGGGCGTGACCGTAAGCCTGGAAGAAAAGCAGGCGGTCGTGGAAGGAACGGCATCCGATGAAGCGCTGACCGCAGCAGTTGTGGATGCAGGATATGAAGTGACCGGAATCGAATAAAGACCGGAAAACGGAATGGGCGAAGAAAGCAGAAGGTTGATAGGACCTGGTGCTTTCTTCGCCTTTTTTCATATATATAATAAGAAAAGAGAAAGATATTGGCCGGCAGTGATCGAGACCGGAGCAGGCGTACGGATTTACATCTTTTTTACAAAAGACTTACCTATTCATGATTTTACGAATTCCTGTTATCGGCTACAATCTGTCATGTACTCAAGGAAATGGTACAGGAAAGAAACGTTACTCGCAGGTAACGAGGAGGAGATTATTATGAAAAAAAGAACACTGAGCAAATTAGCAGCACTTACAATAGTATTGACCATGACAGGCGCAGCACTGGCAGGATGCGGAAACAGCACAGCTGAAACCGCAGGCGAGGCAAGCGCACCGGCAGACAGCGCAGCAGCTGAAGCTCCGGCAGAGAGCTCTGCAGCAGACAGCGAAGCTTCTGCAGAAAACACAGACATTCCGGCAGATCTTTCCGGCAGCGTGACAATGGCAGGTTCCACTTCCATGGAAAAGCTTGCAAATGCCCTGGCTGAGAGCTTCATGGCAAAATATCCCGGCGTAACCGTAACTGCTGAGTTTACCGGTTCCGGTGCAGGCGTTGAAGCAGTGACGGGAGGCAGCGTAGATATCGGAAATGCTTCCAGAAATCTGGCAGAGGATGAAAAGGCAAACGGTGTTGTAGAAAATATTGTAGCCATCGATGGTATTGCAGTTGTGACAGATCCGGCAAATACGGCAGAGGGTCTGACAAAAGACCAGCTCATTCAGATTTACAAGGGTGAAGTAAAGAACTGGAGCGAAGTAGGAGGAGAAGATCAGGCAATCGTTGTAGTCGGCAGAGAGGCAGGTTCCGGCACCAGAGGCGCATTTGAGGAAATCCTTGAGGTAGAAGATCAGTGCGCATATGCAAACGAGCTGGACAGCACCGGCGCTGTTATGGCAAAGGTTGCTTCTACACCCGGCGCAATCGGCTATGTATCTCTGGACGTAATTGATGATACGGTAAAAACACTGAGCCTCGATGAAGTAGCTCCTACAGTAGAGAATATCAAGAGCGGCAGCTATTTCCTGAGCAGACCTTTCGTGATGGCGACAAAGGGTGAGGTTTCTGAGCAGAATGAAGCGGTACAGGCAATCTTTTCCTACCTTGCATCTGAGGAAGGTAAGGCTCTGGTTGAGAGCGTAGGCCTGATCGCAGTAGACTGATACGGTAAAACACAAAATCCAATATATTCGTGATGACATCAAAGGAAAAGGCTCTGTGCAAACAGAGTCTTTTGCCGGATAAGGGAGAACTATGAAAGAATCTTTTTCCGTAATGGGGGGAAAACAGTCAAAAAATGCGGTGGAGCTGTCAGCAAAGGTGATTTTTACAGTATGTTCCTTTTTTGCAGTTCTTGCTGTTTTTTCAATTACGATATATATGATCATCAATGGCACGCCGGCGATTTTTAAGGTAGGGCTGAAGGAAATTCTGTTTGGAACGGTGTGGAAGCCTACTGCAAAAGATCCGTCCTTTGGAATTCTTTATATTATTCTGACAAGTATTGTGGGAACAGGCCTGGCCATTCTGATCGGCGTTCCTATCGGCGTACTGACAGCGGTTTTTCTGGCGGAAGTTGCACCGAAAAGGCTGGCTGCGATCGTAAAACCTGCAGTTGAGCTGCTGGCAGGAATTCCGTCTGTAATCTATGGTCTGCTTGGCATTATGATTTTAAATCCGCTGATGTATAAGCTGGAAACAATCCTGTTTAAAAATTCGGAAACCCATCAGTTTACAGGAGGAGCAAATCTGATTTCCGCAGTTTTGGTACTTGCGGTCATGATTTTACCGACAGTGATCAATATCAGTGAATCTGCGCTGAGAGCAGTTCCGGCGCAATATAAGGCAGCGTCTCTTGCACTGGGAGCATCGAGAATACAGACAATTTTTAAAGTAATCCTGCCTGCGGCAAAATCAGGTATCGTGACGGCAATCGTATTGGGCGTCGGAAGAGCGATCGGAGAGGCGATGGCGATCACGCTGGTATCCGGAAGCTCGGTCAATCTGCCTCTTCCGTTCAATTCCGTGCGTTTCCTGACAACGGCGATCGTCAGCGAAATGGGATATGCTTCCGGATTGCACAGGGAGGTATTATTTACAATCGGACTGGTTCTGTTTGTATTTATTATGATCATTAACGGCTGTCTGACACGCATCTTAAAATCCGGAGATCCTGAGGCACAGGAAAAGAGGGCGCTGAAAAAGAAGGCGGCGGAAGAAAAGAAGATGCGGAGAGTGAGGGAAGGAGCAGAGGCTGTATGAACCAGAGTATCCTGATGAAAAAGGTAAGGGTGTCTGACATCCTGATCACAATAGCAATCTATATGGCAGCGGGCGTTTCCATGCTGATTCTGGCAGGAATTGTATGTTATACGTTTGCAAAAGGAATTTCCAGTATTAACCGGGAGTTTTTAACAACGGTTCCAAGTACGATAAAGGGGACCTTTGGCATTGCCGGAAACCTGTTGAATACGCTTTATATTGTCGTGCTGACACTGCTGATCGCAACACCGATCGGGGTCGGCTCTGCCATTTATCTGAATGAATATGCCCGTCCGGGAAAAATTGTCAGAACGATTGAATTTACAACAGAAATCCTTTCCGGTATTCCTTCGATCATTTTTGGATTGTTCGGTATGGTATTTTTTGGAACTACGCTTGGGTTTGGATATTCGATTCTGACAGGAGCACTTACGCTTACGCTGATGGTACTTCCTCTGATTACGAGAAATACACAGGAGGCGCTAAAAACCGTTCCGCAAAGCTACCGCAGCGGAGCTCTGGGGATGGGAGCGACAAAGTGGTATATGATCCGTACGATTTTGTTGCCGTCTGCTATGCCGGGAATCATTACCGGAATCATTCTTGCAGTCGGAAGAATCGTAGGAGAATCGGCGGCGCTGTTGTTTACGGCAGGAAGCGGCTATCTTCTGCCCAGGACACCCGGCGGATTTTTGTCAAAAATTATGGAATCCGGCGGAACACTGACGATCCAGCTGTATCTGTGCATGTCGAAGGCACAGTATGGAGAAGCCTTTGGTATTGCGGTCGTCCTGCTTGTTCTTGTGCTGGGAATCAATATGCTGACACGATATTTATCAAAGAAGTTCAATGTGGAAAAGAGAGACTAGAAGCGACAGAAAGGGTTATAGATGAGTAACGCAAAGATCAGTACAAAAAAACTGAATTTACATTATGGAGCGAATCATGCGCTGAAGGATATCAATATGGATATCGCGCCGAATGAGATCACCGCGTTTATCGGTCCCTCCGGATGCGGAAAGTCCACATTCTTAAAGACGCTCAACAGGATGAACGATCTGGTGGATGGAGTAAAAATCGACGGAGAGGTATGTATCGACGGAGAAAATATTTATGATGAGAGAGTGGATACGACTCTTCTGAGAAAAAAGGTCGGGATGGTATTTCAGCAGCCTAATCCGTTTCCGATGAGCATTTATGATAATATCGCATACGGACCGAGGATACACGGAATTAAAAATAAATCCGCACTGGATGAAATCGTGGAGGAAAGCCTGAGAGGAGCTGCCATTTTTGATGAAGTAAAGGATCGTCTCAAGAAATCGGCGCTTGGTCTGTCAGGCGGACAGCAGCAGCGTCTCTGTATTGCCAGAGCGCTTGCAGTACAGCCGGAAATCCTGCTGATGGATGAGCCTACTTCGGCTCTGGATCCGATTTCTACATTAAAAATTGAGGATCTGATGGTTGAGCTGAAGAAAAAATACACCGTTGTGATCGTAACGCACAATATGCAGCAGGCTGCCAGAATTTCCGATAAAACAGCATTTTTCCTGCTGGGGGAAATGGTTGAATTCGATACAACGGATAAGATGTTCTCAATGCCGAAAGATAAGCGGACGGAGGACTATGTAAGCGGACGGTTTGGATGATAAATATTCTGTGTTTCGATGCAGAAAGAGGGAGGCGTAAATGCGCGATCAATATAATGAACAGCTGGAAGAGCTAAATGAAAGACTTTCCATGATGGGAGCACTCTGCGAAAGATGTATCGACAGCGTGGCGGTAACGCTTTCGGGCGTAAATGCAGACGGATCCAAAAATGAAGAGGGTACGGAGCAGCGAGTTTTGAAAATTTACCGTACAGATTCGGAAATTGATGAAATGGAGCGCACGATTGAGGCGCAGTGCCTGCGGCTTTTGCTGAAACAGCAGCCGGTTGCCGGCGATCTGCGTTTTATTTCGGCGGCATTAAAAATGATCTCAGATATGGAACGGATTGGCGATCAGTGTGCGGATATCGCGGATATCGCACAGTTTCTGGATGGAGAATCTGCATTTGCAGAGCTGGAGACGGCAGTTAATATCCGGGATATGGCGGCAGAAACGATGAAAATGGTTACAAAGGCCGTGGATTCTTTTATTGCCCGGGATCTGGAAATGGCAAGACAGGTCGTGAAAAATGATGACGTGGTGGATGAGATGTTCAATACGATACGGGAAAAGATAGCGGATCTTATTGCGGCACGTCAGGATAAGGGAATTTTGTTTCTGGATCTGCTCATGATAGCAAAGTATTTCGAGAGAATAGGAGATCATGCGACAAATGTGGCGGAGTGGGTGGAATTTGCCATCACCGGAGAACATGAAAAGAAGCTGAAATATCAGGATTTACTGTAAAAAGAAAGAGAACTATGAAGAAGAAATGATAAAAGGCTGCAGCAAAAGCGGGGAAAAGGACTGCTTTTGCTGCAGTTTTTGTTTTATTCACAGTAAGTTTGTTCTTTTGATGAAAAAGCGCATTTCTGCATACCCGCGTAAAATCGGAAGTTTTTTGGGGCGGTCATTTGTGTTGGAAATTCCGGCGCTGTTTATATTGAATGCACTGTTCCCTCTGTATGGGCTGGCTTACGCGCAGTTTGCGGCAGAGCTGATACTGGCGGCAGCGGCAGTGGTCGTGCTCGTGAGGCTGTTCAGACGGCTGGAGGCGGAGAAGGAAGCAGTATAAGATACGGCAGGGTGCTACTGAAGAGGAAGGTACAAAGTGTATCTTGTGAGTAAACTTCCCATTGGCATCTATGTAGTCCGCAGTGCCCAAGCTTGTAACTTCCTTCGGAAGCCACAAGCTTGACGGCTGTCGCCGTATAATGCCAAAGCCATAAAGTGTATCTGGTGAGTAAACTCCCCATCTACACTTTATGGCTTTAGCATTGCACTGCTCATAGAGATAACAAAATGACAGCTCCAGTCAACATATAGGGATGTTGTGGGGCTGTTTTTATGTTACAATGATTTCAGAAGGTGTCCGTAAGAAGGAGCCGGAAGAAAAGCGGCAGGGATGCGGGCACGGCGGATGGTATGGGAAACGTATCAGAGAATAGCGCGGGAAATAGCCCTGACGGCTTATTTTAGCGCGGCTGTTTGTGCCGGAATGTCACAGACAGCGTTTGACGGCATGCGCCGTTGTTTATGCTGCAGAATGGAGGAGAAGGTTACATGAAAGAACAGCTTTTACAGAAATTTGGGGAAATTTTTGGCGGAACAGATGGTGCAAAGGTTTATTTTGCACCGGGTCGGGTAAATCTCATTGGAGAACATACCGACTATAATGGAGGTCATGTATTTCCTTGTGCCCTGACGATTGGTACATATGGGGTGGCAAGAAAGAGAGAGGATAAGGTACTGCGTTTTTATTCCATGAATTTTGAGCATCTGGGCGTTATCGAATCGAGCGTTGAAGGGCTTAAGCCGGAGAAAGAGGCAAACTGGACGAATTACCCGAAGGGTGTGATGTGGGCATTCGGTGAGAAGGGGATGGAAGTGACAAGCGGCATGGATTTGATGCTGTTTGGCAATATTCCGAATGGTTCCGGTCTGTCCTCATCGGCATCCGTTGAAGTTCTGACGGGGTATATCCTGCGCGATATGTATGGATTTGAAGTGACGAATCAGGATCTTGCTCTGATCGGGCAGTTTTCAGAAAATAATTTTAACGGTGTAAACTGCGGTATCATGGATCAGTTTGCTATCGCAATGGGTAAAAAGGATAATGCGATTTTCCTTGATACGGCCACGATGGAGTTTGAGTATGCGCCCATCTGCCTGGAGGGGGCCAAGGTTGTGATTTCCTGCAGCAATAAGAAGCGGGGGCTGGGAGATTCCAAATATAATGAGAGAAGAAGCGAATGCGAAACGGCTCTGGCAGAGCTTCAGCAGGTGATAGGAATCAATACGCTGGGCGACCTGACGGAGGAGCAGTTTGAGCTTTACAAGTCTGCCATCAAGGATGAGGTACGCGTGAAGCGCGCGCGCCATGCGGTTTATGAAAACCAGCGGACGATGAAGGCAGTTGCAGCGCTTAAAGCAAACGATATCGCAGAGTTTGGCAGATTGATGAACGCATCCCATGTTTCCCTGCGCGATGATTATGAAGTGACAGGCATCGAGCTGGATACGCTTGTTGAGGAAGCATGGAAGGTAGACGGCGTGGTCGGTTCCCGTATGACGGGCGCAGGTTTTGGCGGCTGTACTGTGAGCATCGTGAAGGACGAGGCGATAGAAGCTTTCAAAGAGCAGGTAGGGGAAGCTTACAAAAAGACAATCGGCTACGCAGCGGATTTTTATGTGGTAGAGATTGGCGACGGTCCGAAAGAGCTGTAAAGGGAAGGGGATTTTTCAGATGATTCAGGAAAATATCAGGGAACTGGTGCAGTATGGTCTGCTGACAGGACTGGTTGAAAAAGAGGATGAAATTTATACAACAAATAAACTTCTGGAGCTGTTCGGAGAGGAAGAGTACCCGTTTGAATTCGGAGAAGAGACGGAACGGACTGAGGAAGAGGCGGTAAAGCGTCTGCCGGAGCTTTTGACAGAAATGATGGACTATGCGGTAAACAAGGGCATCATGCAGGAGGACGGCGTTGTTTACAGAGACCTTTTTGATACAAAAATCATGAGCTGTCTGGTAGGACGTCCCGGCGAAATCATCCGTAAGTTCTGGGCAGAGTATGAGAAATCGCCTGAAGCGGCAACGGAATTTTTCTATAAATTCAGTCAGGATACAGATTATATCCGGCGTTACCGCGTATGCAAGGACGAGAAATGGATAGCGCCGACAAAATACGGCGATCTGGATATCACGATCAACCTTTCCAAGCCGGAGAAAGATCCGAAGGCGATCGCGGCGGCGAAGCTGGCAAAGCAGAGCGGTTATCCGAAATGTCTGCTCTGTGTGGAAAATGAGGGATATGCGGGACGAATCAACCATCCGGCGCGTCAGAATCACAGAATCATCCCGATAACGATAAACGACAGCAAGTGGGGGCTGCAGTATTCTCCCTACGTTTATTATAATGAGCATTGTATCGTGTTCAATTCGCAGCACATTCCGATGAAAATAGAGCACAATACGTTTGTGAAGCTGTTTGATTTTGTAAAGCAGTTTCCTCACTATATGCTCGGGTCCAATGCGGATCTGCCGATCGTGGGCGGTTCTATTTTGAGCCATGATCATTTTCAGGGCGGTCATTATGAGTTCCCGATGGCAAAAGCGGAAGTGGAGCGCACTTTTGTGGTAAAGGGCTTTGAGGATGTAAAGGCTGGTGTTGTGAACTGGCCTATGTCAGTCATCCGGATATGGGGAAAAGATACCGACAGGCTGATCGCGCTGGCAGATGTGATTCTGGATTCATGGCGCGGCTACAGCGATGAAGCGTCGTTTGTTTTTGCGGAAACGGACGGTGAAAAGCACAACACTATCACGCCGATAGCCAGAAAGCGCGGAGAAGATTACGAACTGGATCTGGTGCTGAGAAATAATATCACTACCGAGGAGCATCCTCTGGGCGTATTCCATCCCCATGCGAATCTTCATCATATCAAAAAAGAAAATATCGGTCTGATAGAAGTTATGGGTCTGGCGGTACTGCCCGCCCGTCTGAAAAAAGAGATGGCGGATCTGGAAGATGCGATTTTGACCGGGGCTGATATCCGTAAGGATGAGATTCTGGAAAAGCATGCTGACTGGGTAGAGGAATTTTTGCCGAAATATCAGGATGTGAATGCAGAAAATATCCACAGCATCATCCAAAAGGAGATAGGGCTTGTATTCATGCAGGTGCTTGAGGATGCAGGCGTGTATAAGAGGACCGAAGAAGGCCAGGCTGGCTTTGACAGGTTTATTGAGAGTCTGAACGCATAAAGAAATGGATAAAGCTTTATAAATATACAAAAAGCTTCCTGTACAGTGTGTGAAAATGCTGTGCGGGAAGCCTTTTTTATTCGATAGGAAAGGAACTTCCCTGCGAATAAAAAATACGATTATGCGTACTTGTGCGAGGGAGAAGCAGCACTTCTCCCGGAAGAATTGCCGGAAGGCAGTGTTTACGTGTGACGCGAAAATTCGCTTTGACACACGCCTTTTTACGATACAGGAAAAGTATTTAATCGGACAGTCCGGCGTATTCAAGGAGCTCATAGAAACGCTCTTTGGTCAGCTCGGCTTTTTTCTGCCAGACGACAAGATCCTGCATAGAGCTGCCTGCATAAGAAGCGCCGGTGTCTGCTGCAGCCTGTTCTTTTTCAGATATCCAGATTTTCTGTTCGGCAGTAAGAGAGCGCATTGCTTCAGCGCTCAGGGTTTGTTTCAGGACGCCCCATGTGGCGTTGAGAGCATCGTCCCATGTCTGATAGAGCTCTTTTGCAGTTTCGTTCATCTCAAGCTGGGTCAGGGACTCGTTTGCGAGCGAGGTTTCCAGCTCGGCAGCCCGTGTTTGGGCCATGTCAAGGACTGCTTTCAGGTTGTCCCGGGAGTCGTAGCTGGAAAAGGCTGTCTGCTGCGTTTCATTTAAAAGGGCGAAATAAGGAAGAAGGGTTACTTCTTCCGAAGAGGAAAGGTCATAAAAGTGGAGCCAGTTCCGGTATTCTTCCGAAATATCCTCGAGGGGCGTGCCGGGAACAGAGATAAAAAGTTCGTCTCCTTCGGCAAGCCCGTAGCATTCGCTGTAAAGGACGCGGACATCGTTCATGATCTCTTCGGTACCCGGCTGGTTCGCGAATTTCATTTCCTCGACCTTGACGGAAAAGGTATTTTCATTGACGATAACAGGCTGCGAAAAGCTGCCGGTAAAATCGCACAGATACTGTGTGCCGTTTGGATAGGCATCACTATAGCTGCCGGCGTCTGAGTCGGAATACTGCCCGGAGAAGCTGCCGTCCTCCTGAATGGTCAGCGTTGTGCTCCATGCGCCGGCGCCGCTGGAAAAGACGAAGGTAAACGGTTTTAGCGACTCAAAGGAAAAGCACAGCGCCATATCGTCGGAAGCGGCGGTTTCGGGAGGGGCAGAAGAGTCTTCGGGAACGGAAGTCTGTTCTTCGGAAGGGGAAACGACGATATCTTCCGCAGAGATAGTGACGCGCTCCAGCTGCGTCCCTGGACCGCAGGCAGCTGTGGAAAAAAGGAGCAGACCGGAGAGAAATAAGGAAAAGAATTTTTTATGCATAGTGCAGAGTCCTTTCTATCACGTTCTTATATTTCAATCAGTATAACAGATAATGAGGGGGCGGTATATAAAATATATGCAATTTAGAGAGCGTGTGTTATACTGATAATGTTGATATCAGGGTCAAAAGTCAAGAAACACGATGTGCCTGCACGGGAGTGGTTCTAAGACTTATTGATCCGCCCTGATGTCGTGGTTGGGGCTTTTCCCCAACATCATAATGTTTAAACACCATCCGTGTGTGGTAAGGAGAAGAATATTGACTTTAAAAAATAAACTTGGCATCACAAATTCTGCGGAGCTTGCACGGGAAGAAGAAAAGCTCAGTAAAAGAAAGGCAAAAGAATTGTTTGAAACAGGATTTTTGGACGGACTTGTGCCTGGAACCTATGAGGCGCTCGCGCAGATACATAAATATTTGTTTGATGGGATTTATGAATTTGCGGGGCAGATGAGGGACGTCAATATTGCGAAAGGGAATTTCCGTTTCGCGCCGCTGATGTATCTTGTGGCCTCCCTTGAGAATATTGAAAAGATGCCGCAGTCAACTTTTGATGAAATAGTTGAAAAATATGTGGAGATGAATATCGCACATCCATTTAGGGAGGGCAATGGCCGCAGTATGCGGATTTGGCTGGACTTGATGTTCAAAAAAGAGATTCATCAGGTAGTAGACTGGAATCGTGTGGACCGAGAGGATTATCTTCTTGCAATGGAGCGCAGCCCGATTCGGGATATTGAGATTAAGCATGTGCTGAAAAATGCCCTGACAGATGAGATCAACGACCATAGCGTTTATATGAAGGGCATAGATAACAGCTATTATTATGAAGGATATGCGGCGTTCAAAACGGAAGAGCTTTAACAGAAAGGCACACCTATGAAATTTTTGCTTGCAGCATTAAATGCGAAATACATTCATTCCAATCCTGCACTCTACAGCCTGCGGGCGTATGCGGGAGAGCACAATGCAGAGCTTGCTCAGGATGTGGAGATTGCGGAATATACGATCAATCAGCCGCTGGAGGAGATTTTGGCTGATATTTACGAAAGAAAGCCGGATGCAGCGGCTTTTTCCTGTTATATCTGGAACTGGAAGATGATAAGCGAGCTGATAAGGGAGCTGCATCAGATTATGCCTGAGCTTCCGATATGGCTGGGCGGTCCGGAGGTGTCGTTTGATGCGGAACAGCTTTTGGAGGAATATCCGTTTTTAACAGGAATCATGGTCGGCGAGGGCGAGGCGACTTTTTCGGAGCTTTTGGGATTTTATGAAAAAAAGAACAGCGGGCGTTATTCCCAGCAGTTTCAGATGCAGATTGCGGCGTTCTGGCCGGGAGCGGTCAGCCAGGCAGGGCTGGACAGTATAAAGGGAATCGTATTCCGTGACCCGGTTTCAAAGAAAATTGTGCGGACGGAACCGAGAGAGCTGACGGTTATTGATTCGCAACCGTTTTTTTATCAGAATATGGAAGGCTTTGAGAATCGTATCGTGTATTATGAATCGAGCAGGGGATGCCCGTTCCGGTGCAGTTATTGCCTGTCGTCTATCGATAAAAAGGTGCGTCTTCGGGATATGGAGCTGGTCAAAAAGGAGCTTCAGTTTTTTCTGGATAAAAAAGTACCTCAGGTCAAATTTATTGACCGGACATTTAACTGCAATCACAGGCACGCGCAGGAAATATGGCGTTATATTCAGGAACACGATAACGGCGTGACAAATTTTCATTTTGAGATTTCGGCAGACATGTTGAACGGCGAGGAGCTGGCGATACTGGGGAAAATGCGTCCGGGACTGGTACAGCTGGAGATAGGCGTTCAGTCTACAAATCCCAAGACCCTTAAAGAAGTAAGACGTTTTGCAGATCTGGATAAGCTGCGCCATGCGGTTGTGCGGATCCATGCGGAGCACAATATCCATGTGCATCTGGATTTGATCGCGGGACTGCCGTATGAGGATATGGACAGCTTTGTGCGGTCGTTCAATGATGTGTATGCGATGCGTCCGGAACAGCTCCAGCTTGGATTTTTAAAGGTGCTCAAGGGCTCTTATATGGAAGAGATGGCTTCGGAATACGGCCTCGTATATCGGAAGTGCCCTCCGTATGAGGTGCTTTATACGAAATGGCTTTCTTATGATGATGTGATACGCCTGAAAAAAGTAGAGGAAATGGTCGAGCTGTATTATAACAGCGGGCAGTTCACTCATATTTTGCCGGTGCTCGTCCGCCGTTTCGGGAGCGCGTTTGAAATGTATGACAGATTGGCGCTGTTTTATCAGGAAAAGGGCTATTTTGTGAACAGCCCGGCGCGGTCGCGGCGCTATGAAGTGCTTCTGGAATTTGCAGAGCAGGAGGATGCAGAGCGCATCGGGCTGTACCGGGAGCTGGCGGTCTACGATATGTATCTGCGGGAAAATGCGAAGAGCAGACCGGCGTTTGCTTCGGACCAGCGCAGCTATTACGACCGGATAGCGGGATTTTACCGGGAAGAAGAGGAAAACAGGGCGTATCTGCCGGATTACGGAGAATATCAGGCAAAACAGCTGCAGCGCATGACGCATCTGGAGATTTTTGAGTGGCCGGTGGATAAGACCGCATGGGAGCTGTGGGAAATGTCCACGGAGGAAAAACGGCAGGAAGAGACGGCTCTTTTGTTCGATTACCGGCGGCGCGACCCGATGTATGGAAATGCTGCGGTGATGCGGGTGGAGCTGTAACGGAAAGGAGAGAGCACATTGAACGCACATACAAAAGCCATCCTCGACCAGCTGGACGCTCACTATGGACGGGAATATATCTGTTACTTAAACCATGAAAACGCATGGCAGCTTTTGATAGCGACGATATTGAGCGCCCAGTGTACGGATGCGCGGGTCAATATCGTGACAAAAGAGCTGTTTGTAAAATATCCGTCAGTGCAGGCATTTGCGGAGGCTGATATCAGGGAGCTGGAGCAGGATATCCGTCCGACCGGATTTTATCATAACAAAGCCAAAAATATCATCGGCTGTTGTCAGGAGCTGATGTCAAAGTACGGTGGGGAGGTTCCGTCCGGTTTGGATCAGCTTACTGCCCTGCCGGGCGTGGGAAGGAAAACTGCGAATGTTATCCGCGGAAATATCTTTCATGAGCCAAGCGTAGTCGTGGATACGCATGTAAAACGGATTTCAAAGAAGCTGGGTCTGACGAAAGAAGATGACCCGGTAAAGGTGGAAATGGAGCTGATGAAGGTACTTCCGAAGGAACACTGGATTTTATACAATATCCAGATAATCACCTTGGGAAGGACGATCTGCAAGGCGCCTACCCCGAAGTGTGAGGAGTGTTTTTTAACAGAATGGTGCAAGGATTATCAGAAACGGCAGAAGAAGGCAAAAAAATGATAGGGATGGAAGCTTATATCAGCGTTGACCTCGAAACGACGGGGCTTTGTCCTAAAGAGGATAGGATCATTGAGATAGGGGCGGTGCGCGTGGAAAATGGAAGGATAACAGGAGAATTTTCACGCTTTGTCAATCCGGGACGCACGCTGCCGGAGCGCATTGTGGAGCTGACAGGAATAGTGCAGGAACAGGTTGACGGCGCGGAGACGATAGCGGCGGTGCTGGATGATTTTCTGGGATTTGCCGGAGAGCTGCCGCTTCTGGGGCACAGGATATTGTTTGATTATTCATTTTTGAAACGGGCGGCGGTAAACGCGGGAAAAACCTTTGAGCGGAGCGGGGTGGATACTTTAAAGCTTTCACGGCAGTATCTGGCGGAGCTTCCCAGCAGGAGGCTATCCGAGCTGTGTGCGTATTTTAATATTCCGATTGAAGCGCACCGGGCTTTGGAGGACGCGCGGGCGGCGCATTTTCTGTATCAGGAGCTGTGCGCCAGGTTTTATGAGGAAAAAAGCTTTTCACCGATACCGCTTTTGTATAAAGTAAAAAAAGAAGGACCGGCATCACCGAGACAGAAGGAAAGGCTGCGCCGCCTTCTGGAGGAGAGGGGAATAGTGCCGGATTATGATGTGGAGCTGCTGACCAAAAATGAGGCGAGCCGTCTGACGGATAAGCTTTTGGCGAAACCGTTACGACAGGCAAAACCGACTGATACCGCAGCTTGCAAAAGTGACCCGAGTGCTTTATAATGGGAGAAACCGCGCGGAGACGCGGGAGGAGGCAAAATATGATGAATTTTCATAACAAAAAGAACCAGAAGATAATTTCATCCGTCATCATCATTATTTTGGTGCTGGCGATGGTGATTCCCACGCTGGTATCCTTTTTATAAGCAAGGAAGGACTTAAAAGAATGAATCGATTGAAAACCGTATTTTTGATGGCTTTGACTGCGGCATGCCTGTTTCTGGGAGCGGGAGGGGAAGCTTATGCAGCTCCGAACGATACGATACGGGAAGGTGTGACAGCGGACGGGATCGACTTGTCCGGTATGACAAAGGATCAGGCGACAGCGGCGATTCAGGGCTATGTGAACGGATTGGGGCAGACGGAGATATCCCTGCAGGCGCAGGACGGGCAGAGTGTGTCCGTGACGGCGGGCGAGCTGGGGATTTCCTGGAAAAATACGGAGCTTGCGGCGGATGCGGTATCTATAGGCAAGAAGGGGAATATCGTAGCGCGTTACAAGGCGATGAAGGATTTGAAAAACCGGGGAATGGATTTTCATGTGGAGCTGGATTTTGACAGAGACGCTATTGCCCGGACAGTAGCAGAACGCTGCGAAAAGTTCAATGCGGAAGCGGTGGACGCGCATCTGAAGCGGGAAAACGGATCCTTTGTGGTGGAAGAAGGGCAGACAGGGTATGTGGTCGATGAGACTTCTTCCGTAAACGCGGTCTACAGTTATCTGACAGGGCAATGGGAGCGCGGTCAGGGGAGTGTAGAGCTCGTGATGACCGTGGATGAGCCGCAGGGGAAAGCAGAGGAGCTATTGAAGGTAAAAGATGTGCTCGGCACATTTACGACCAGCTATTCTTCCTCCGGGGCATCCCGCAGTCAGAACGTGGCAAATGGCTGTAAGCTGATAGACGGAACGACGGTATATCCGGGCGAGGCATTTTCCACATATGATGCGGTAAAACCATTTTCTGCAGAGAACGGTTACGGGATGGCAGGCTCTTATCTGAACGGAAAGGTTGTAGACAGTATCGGAGGAGGCATCTGTCAGGTGTCTACGACACTTTACAATGCTGTGCTGCGGGCAGAGCTGGAAGTGACAGAGCGTCATAATCATTCAATGATAGTAACGTATGTGGATCCCTCTGCGGACGCGGCGATAGCGGAGTCATCCGGTAAGGATTTTATTTTTGTCAATAATACGGACCATCCGATATATATCGAGGGATATACCAAAGACAAAAAGATAACATTTACAATCTATGGCGTGGAGGCGCGTCCTAAAAACAGGACGGTCGTTTATGAGAGCGAAGTGCTTGAGAAACATGTGCCGGAACAGGACAATATCGTAGCAGATCCGTCCCAGCCGGTCGGAGTGGTAAGCACGAGCAGCGCGCATATCGGTTATAAGGCGAAGCTGTGGAAGGTTGTAAAAGAAGACGGCGTGGAAGTGAGCCGCGAACAGGTGAACAGCAGCAATTATAAAATGAGCCCGAGAACGGCAGTGGTGGGGACAGCGACAGCCGACCCGAATGTGAGCGCCCAGATAAATGCGGCAATCGCGACGAGCAGCATCGATCAGGTAAAAGCGACTATCGCAAATATTCGGGCAGCTCAGGAGGCAGCGGCGTCCCTGACACAGGAGCAGCTGGAAGCCATCGCAGCCGCGCAGGCAGCGGCAGCTCAGGCGGCACAGGACGCAGCGGCAGGAAACTGACCGCAAGCATGGCGGGACCGTATGGATTCCGCCATGTTCATCAAGAGAGAAACGGATGGATTGTTATGAAGACAGGAAACGTAACGGGAGCCGTTTATGAGCGGAGTGTTCATCGAAAACTGAAAAATGAAAACGGATGGATAAGAGGCGCGGCGCACGGGGAAGACTGCGCCTTTTTTGAATGCGGCGGAGGAAAAACGTTCCTTTCCCAGAGCGGCGTTTATACGGGCGCGGATATGGCGGGATATGCGGTATACAGTGCGGTGAACCGGGCGGCGGCATGGGAAACGGAATACGCTTTGGAAGCGGGAAACCGAAATATGCAGTGCAGCGTGCAGGTGCAGATAATGCTCCCTGCCGAGGAAAAGGAACAGACGCTGCAGCGGATGGTATGCGATATCCGCAGTGCGGCAGAAAATTTATGCGCAGTGCCTGCGGATGTGAAGGTGTGTGTGACGGAGGCAGTGAGCATTCCGGTAACGACGGCATCGGCAGTCATTCTGTCAGCAACAGCAGGGAACGCGGGTGCCGGAGCTGAAAAAGCAGCGTCGGCAGAAAGCGGAAACGTCAGAAAGACTTCTCTGACGGGAAGCCAGATAGTGATGACAAAGTGGGCAGGGACAGAAGGGACGGCACGTTTGACAAACCGGTGCAGGGAGCAGCTGTTAAAGCGTTATCCGGCGCATTTTCTGGATGAGGCGGCAGCTTTTGACAGGTATCTTTCAATCGTCCCGGAGGCCGCAGTCGCCCGGAAGTCCGGCGTCGGCGCAGTCTGTGCGGCGGGCGAGGGCGGCGTGTTCCATGCGCTCTGGACGCTGGCGGAGAGAGCCGGAACCGGACTTGAGGTTTTTTTGAAAAAGATACCTATCCGGCAGGAAACCGTAGAAGTCTGCAATATGCTGGATGTTAATCCGTATGAGATGGCGGCCAACGGCAGCCTTTTATGTGTGACACGTGAGGGCGAGGCGCTGGCGGAAAGCTTTCGCAGGGAAGGGATTCCCGCAGAGGTCATCGGATTTTTGACCGGAGAAAACGACCGCGTGATAATAAACGGCGAGGAACGGCGGGTTCTGGAGCCGGCGAAGGAAGACTCGGTCTACCGGATATTAAAGATATAAGGAATGGAGCGGAGAAAGTTATGAGAGAAGAACTGTTAAAAATAATTGAAAAGAACAGCCGTATCAATTTGAAAGAACTGGCTGTCATCCTTGGTGTTGAGGAGATAGATGTGGTAAACGAGATGGCGGCGATGGAGGCAGAGGGGATAATCTGCGGCTATCACACGCTCATCGACTGGGAAAAGACGAGCATTGAAAAGGTATCTGCACTGATAGAGGTGCGGGTGACGCCTCAGCGCGGTCAGGGCTTTGACAGCATTGCGGAACGGATTTATAAATATCCTGAGGTAAATGCGGTATTTTTGATATCCGGTGGTTTTGATCTGCTTGTAACGCTGGAAGGCAAATCTTTGAAGGAGGTGTCCGCTTTCGTATCTGACAAGCTTTCAACACTGGACAGCATCCTGAGCACCGCGACTCATTTTATCCTGAAAAAATATAAGGATCATGGGACTATCCTTGCAAAAAAATCTGAAGACCAGAGGGAGAAATTCATGCCATGAGAAATCCGTTATCCGATAAGATCATAACGATCAAGCCGTCGGGCATCCGAAAGTTTTTTGATATCGTAAGTGAGATGGACGACGCTATCTCGCTTGGCGTGGGAGAACCCGACTTTGATACACCGTGGCACATCCGCGATGAGGGTATTTATTCGCTGGAAAAAGGACGTACCTTTTATACATCCAATGCAGGCTTGAAAGAGCTGAAGCTTGAAATCTGCCGTTACTTAAACCGCCGTCTTGGACTGGAGTATGATTACCGGAATCAGGTGATCGTGACGGTAGGCGGTTCCGAAGCGATAGATATCGCCCTGCGTGCCATGATAAATCCGGGGGATGAAGTGCTCATTCCGCAGCCGTCTTATGTTTCTTACGAACCGTGTGCCGTGCTGGCAGATGCGGTTCCGGTTATCATTAACCTGAAGGCGGAAAACGAATTCCGTCTGACCGCGCAGGAGCTGCGCGATGCGATAACAGATAAAACAAAGGTACTCATCCTTCCTTTTCCGAATAATCCGACGGGCGCTATCATGGAGCGCAGGGATTTGGAGGAGATAGCCGAGGTGATCCGGGAAAAGGATCTGTTTGTTATCTCCGATGAAATTTATTCTGAACTCACTTATAAAGAAGAGCATGTGTCCATTGCCCAGATTCCGGGGATGCAGGAACGGACAATACTTATCAACGGTTTTTCAAAGGCGTATGCGATGACCGGCTGGCGGCTGGGCTATGCGTGCGGACCGGAGATGATCATTACGCAGATGATCAAGATACATCAGTTCGCCATCATGTGCGCGCCCACCACGAGTCAGTATGCGGCAGTGGAGGCACTGAAAAACGGCGACGGCGATGTGAAGGAGATGCGGGACGAGTATAACCAGCGCCGGCGCTATCTGATGCATGCGTTTAAGGAGATGGGACTGCCGTGTTTTGAGCCATACGGTGCCTTTTATGTATTTCCGTGCATCGCAGAATTCGGGATGACGAGCGATGAGTTTGCGACCCGTTTTCTGCAGGAGGAAAAGGTGGCGGTTGTGCCGGGAACGGCGTTCGGTGACTGCGGCGAGGGATTTATCCGTATTTCCTATGCGTATTCTCTTGAAAAGCTGAAAATGGCAATCGGCAGACTGGCCCGTTTTGTAGAAAAGCTGAAAAAAGAAAGGGCAGAATAAAAGGACTATGCTGAACATCGTATTGCATCAGCCGGAAATCCCGGCAAATACTGGAAATATTGGAAGAACGTGCGTGGCAACGGGCGCGGTGCTGCATCTTATCGAGCCGCTTGGATTTTCTCTTGATGAAAAGCATCTAAAGCGCGCCGGAATGGATTACTGGCATCTGCTGGACGTGCGCCGTTACATCAATTTTGAAGATTTTCTGTCAAAAAACCCGTCGGTCGGAAACGGTGCGAAGCTGTGGCTGGCGACGACGAAGGCGCATCAGGTATACAGCGACGTAAGCTTTGGACCCGATGACTATATCATGTTCGGAAAAGAGAGCGCGGGCATCCCGGAGGAAATCCTTGTGGAACATGAGGAGGGATGTATCCGTATCCCGATGCGGGAGGACATCCGTTCCCTGAACCTTTCCAACTCTGCGGCTGTCGTGCTCTATGAGGCTTTGCGTCAGAATGCGTTTGCAGACCTGCAGGAAAACGGGGAGCTGCATCGGCTTTCGTGGAAGGGATGATGCCGGACCAAAGCGCTCTTCAGTGGAGAAATCTGCTGATGGAGGTCTGTATTGTCCCGGATAACATATCGTCCATGGTGCATGCCTACGGGCTGTGGCTGCTCATGTCAGAGCACAGGCATCCGGGGAAGGGTGTATATTGTTGAAAACGAGCTGGTCTTCAGTTATCTGGTGGAGCGGCTGAAGGGCGGAAAGCATTCAGAATCCTGCCCTGCAGAAGACGGCGAAGCGCGTGCAGGAGAAGGGGCGCGCGGGGTATCAGGAATAGGTTTTCATGATTTCTTCGGCAATGGTCCGTTTGGTAACGCAGCGGTCCATTGCCTGTTTTTCAATGTATCGGTGGGCTTCCGGTTCACTCATGGAAAGCTGGCTGATCAGAAGCCATTTCGCCTTGTTGACGAGACGGATCTCAGCCATCTTTTCCTCAATAGTCAGGGATTTTTTTTCGAATTGCCGCAGTCGTTCCCGGGCGCTTTCCAGCCAGCTGAGAGCATAGGACATGGTTGTCTTTGACAATGGCTTGGACAGGGTAAATACGCCATATTCGGCAACCTGCTCATGGATTCCGTCATGAAGATCATTTTTTACCAGAAGAAGAACGGCGGACTGTCTGCCGGTACAGATGTCGATGGCAAAGTGGACTCCCATATCATCGCGTAAGGGGGAATTGATAATGACAAAGTCATAGGCTTTATCAGTAAGCTCCCGTCTGGCGGCGTTGATGCCAAAGACCGTGTGGACGGGGAAATATTTGGTCTGGGAAAGAACATCAGCAAAGGTAGAGGTGAAGGCGTCAGTTGCAGACACAATGAGGATGCTGTAGGAACGTTCTCTTAAAGCCATGTTCACCTCTCCTTTCCTGAATGGGATTATTGATTGCAATAGATATTTAAAATGGTTTCCGGAATATATTTTTTAATAAAATCGCTGGCGGCAGCAACGGTACAGGCAGAGCGGAAATCCTCCGGAAGGCGTTTGTAGCCGGTAAGGGAGGTATTGTCTGCCATGTATAAATTAAAATCCGCGGGCGGCGGCAATACCGGTCTGTTCCGGATTCCTTCTAAAACCGCATAGATGATAAGTGTAAAGGCCAGATAAGCATTTGCGGCAGGATCCGGGGAGCGCAGCTCGACACGCCGGTATTCCCCCAGAGCTGCGGGAACCCGGATCAGCTGGGAGCGGTTTTCGCAGGACCAGGAAATATACCCGGGAGCTTTGCTGATGCCGAAGCGTTTGTAGGAATCCGGGAGCGGATTTAGAAATATGGTCATTTCAGAAATCTTATCCAGAATGCCTGCGATTATACAGTCCATATGATCTGCGCCGTCTGCAGCTTTTACGGACAGATTGATATGAAAGCCGTTTCCGGCTTCGTTTTCCAGAGGCTTGGGATTAAAATCCGCAAAAATACCGTTCAGTCCGGCAATCGTTTTTACAACCGTCTGGAAGGTCATGGAGTTGTCTGCGGCAGTCAGGGGATCGGAATAGCGGAAATCAATTTCATTTTGTCCCGGCCCTTCTTCGTGATGGGAGCTTTCCGGAAAAATTCCCATCTGCTCCAGCGTAAGGCAGACCTCACGCCGGATGTTTTCCCCCCGGTCTTCGGGAGCCATATCCATATAGCTTGCATTATCGTAGGGGATTTTTGTCGGATTCCCGCTGTCATCGAGCTGGAACAGATAGAATTCCTGCTCTGCTCCGAAAAAGAAGCGGTATCCGGCATCTTTTGCTTCCTGAACTGCTTTTTTTAACAGGGAACGGGTGTCGCATTCAAATATGGTACCATCCGGATAGGTAATGCTGCAGAACATCCGGACGACACGTCCGTGCTCCGGTCGCCAGGGCAGGGGCATCAGCGTGTCAGGATCCGGATGAAGAAAGAGGTCGGAATGGCTTTCGTCCCCAAAGCCGGCAATAGCCGATGCATCAATGGCGATGCCGTGTTCAAAAGCCCGGGAGAGCTCCTGCGGCATAATGGAAATGTTTTTCTGTTTGCCGAACACATCGCAAAATGCCAGACGGATGAATTTGACATCCTCCTCCTGCATATACTGGAGCACCTCTTCTTTTGAATACTTCATAATCCCACCTGCTTTCTTTCTAATTTGCGACATACATCTGCTTATACGGATTTTTGCTGTCCGGTGTGATGACGGTAAAGGGTTCGGATAAAATTTCATCCAGGGAATAGCGGAAGTCTGCGCAGTATTCGGACAGGTATCCCCGGATCTCATCCAGATCCTCCGGGGCAGCGCGCCTTGCCGTTACCTGCTCTGAAAAACGCAGATCCTCACAGCTTCCGCGCAGGAACATTTTCCCTCCATGCATGCCGGTGCAGGGGAAGTTGCCGACGATGTGTCTGCCGTTTTTAAAAAGTCCGAGAACGATAATGATACCGCCTGCCTGATATTCGCCCAGAAAGCTTCCGGCGCAGCCTCCGATGATCATAACGGGAACCTTCTGCTGATAGGCTTTCATATGGATTCCGGCGCGGTAGCCGGCGTTGCCCTGTACGTAGATCCTGCCTCCGCGCATGGCGTAACCGGCAGCGTCTCCAATGCTGCCGAAGATCAGGATCTTTCCTTCATTCATTGTGTCCCCGACGGCATCCTGCGCATTGCCTTTTACGGTAATGCATGAATTGTTCAGGTATGCGCCCAGAGCGTTTCCGGGGATTCCGTGGATCGTAATATTTTTGCCGGACATACCGGAGCCGATAAAGCGCTGGCCGCAGCAGCCTTCTATGATACAGTCGCCGCCGGCCTTTCGGAGCGCTTCATTTAAAGCCTTATAGTCCAGATTTGCAGCGTCTATGATTTGCATATTATACCACACCTCCAAAAAAATGTTTACGCTTTTTCAGGGGAAAATTACTCGCCTGCATGGGAGATTCCAAGAATTTCAAGCTCCTTTGCGTTCAGACCGATCCCTCTGAGCATCAGACGGTTTCCGCGCAGGGCTTCAATGGAGTTGATTCCCATGCCGCCCATCAGTTCTTTGATCTCATGATTCCATGCGGTCATCAGGTTGACAAGGCGCGCCTGTCCTATTTCAGGATTCAGCCTTTTTACAAGCTCAGGTCTCTGGGTTGCGATTCCCCAGTTGCATTTGCCCGTCTGGCAGGTCCGGCACAGATGGCAACCGAGTGCCAGAAGGGCGGCGGTGGCCACATAGCAGGCGTCCGCTCCGAGAGCAATGGCTTTTACGACGTCTGAGGCGCTGCGGATGCTCCCTCCGACTACAAGGGATACATTGTTGCGGATGCCTTCATCGCGCAGACGCTGATCGACGGCAGCAAGTGCGAGCTCGACAGGGATGCCCACGTTGTCCCGGATTCTTGTGGGAGTAGCTCCCGTGCCTCCGCGAAAACCGTCAATGGCAATGATATCGGCGCCGCTTCTTGCGATCCCGCTGGCGATGGCGGCGATATTATGTACGGCGGCAACCTTGACGATGACAGGTTTTTTATATTCGGTGGCTTCTTTTAAGGAGAAGACGAGCTGGCGCAGATCCTCGATGGAATAAATGTCATGGTGCGGAGCCGGGGAGATCGCATCGGAGCCCTCCGGAATCATGCGCGTGCGGGATACGTCGCCGACAATTTTTGTGCCGGGAAGATGGCCGCCGATGCCCGGCTTTGCACCCTGCCCCATTTTAATTTCAATGGCAGCGCCGGCATTCAGATATTGCTCATGAACGCCGAAGCGTCCGGAGGCTACCTGGACAATGGTGTTTTCGCCGTAGCAGTAAAAATCCTCATGGAGTCCGCCTTCGCCGGTGTTGTAGAAAATACCGAGCGCTGTAGCTGCCAGGGCAAGGGATTTGTGGGCGTTATAGCTGATCGAGCCGTAGCTCATGGCGGAAAACATAACGGGCATGGAAAGCTCCAGCTGGGGCGGAAGACTGTAATCCAGGGAGCCGTCTGCCATACGGCTCACCTTCTGCGGTTTTTTGCCGAGATATACTCTTGTTTCCATCGGCTCGCGCAGCGGATCGATGGAAGGATTGGTTACCTGTGAGGCGTTGATCAGGAGCTTATCCCAGTAAACGGGGAAAGGCTTCGGATTGCCCATGGAGGATAGCAGAACGCCGCCGCTGTTGGCCTGCTTATAGATTTCTCTGATGGTATCTCCCTGCCAGTTGGAGTTTTCGCGGAGAGAACAGTCTGTTTTTACGATTTTGAGCGCTCTTGTGGGACAGAAGGAGACGCATCGCTGGCAATTGACGCATTTTGATTCATCGCATTTCATGGTATGATGCTCTTCGTCATAGCTGTGAACTCCGTTGGCGCATTGCCGCTCACAAAGGCGGCAGACGGTGCAACGTTCTTTGTTTCTGATCACTTCAAATTCCGGATAGATAAATTCGATTCCCATTAAAATGCCCCTTCCTTTACTTTTACAATGACAGGCTCGCCTCCGGCGGGAGCCCAGATATTTCCGGCATCCGGCGCCATTGTGCGGATGGCCGCCTCCTCACTGGCAATAAAGACTTTGTCGTCCTTTTCACCAACGACCATGGAGCGAAGCTTGAGACGGTCGTTGAGCGCCATCAGTCCTCCCTCAAAGCCAAGAACGATAGAGAAGGGGCCGGTGACCAGTAGACTGGAGAACATGGTTCTCAGATAAGTATGTTTTTTCCGGTCGTCCGCATCTGTTTTGGAAGCGATGGTGCTCCAGAAGGGCGCTGCGATGACGGAGGCCGCTTCGCCCAGGGTAAGCTTTTGCACGCGAAGCAGATAATCCATAATATAGGTAATGACCTCGGTATCCGTCTGAAGCGTGCATTTATAACCGAACATTTCAATAAACCGGCGGTTGGCGTCGTAGGAAGAGATTTCCCCGTTGTGCACAACGGAATAGTCTAACAGCGTAAACGGGTGCGCGCCGCCCCACCAGCCCGGAGTATTGGTGGGATAGCGTCCATGGGCGGTCCAGGAATAGCCTTCATATTCCTCCAGCCTGTAAAAGGCGCCCACATCCTCAGGAAAGCCGACCGCCTTGAAGGTACCCATGTTTTTGCCGCTGGAAAAAACATATGCCCCGGAAAGGCCGGCATTGATGTTCATGACCGTCTGGGCGACAAATTCCTTTTCGTCCAGCTGCAGGGACGCCAGAACAGATTTAAGCGGAGCGACGAAGTATCGCCATATGATGGGCTCGTCCGTGATTGCCGGAAGCTTCCGGGTGGGAATGCGTTCCGACTGGATGATCTCAAAATGTTCCTTCAGGAAGGTTTCACACTGCTTGCGGGTATCGCGGGAATCAAAAAACAGGTGCAGCGCATAAAAATCTTTATATTCAGGATAAATACCATAACCGGCAAATCCGCCGCCCAGACCGTTGGAGCGGTCATGCATGGGCTTCATGGAATTGGTGATCATTTCGCCGGACATCCGCTTTCCATCCCTGGAGATTACTGCGGAGATTGCACAGCCGGAAGGAATCCTCACTTCGCCTTCAATTTTCATACAATATCAACCTTCCTTTCAGAATCAGATCAAAAAGTGTGAATAAAAAAGGCGTTCACTTTAAAGCAGAAAGAATCTGCTGTAAAAATGAACGCCTTTGCTCATAATCATTATTTATACAGCGCATGGCAGGGTTTGTCAAGAACTAAAAAAGGGGATTGACAAATAAATTTTCAGGGTGTATGATGCAACGCATAAAGGCAAAGGCGTCTTTGGGAGGAAGTTCTCAGAGACGCTTTTTCTTTTACGAAGCACATATAATATGTAATTAGATCAAAAGGGCAAGGGCGTCTTTCGGGGTATCGGACAATACCGCAAAAGATGTTCTTGTCCTTTTTGCTTCAGATTACAGCCGGAGGAGAGGAGTGATATATTATGAAAAACGTATCAGATTATTTTGGATGTAATGTATTTGATGACAGAGTAATGAAAGCAAAGCTGTCGTCGAAGGTGTACCAGTCACTGCGCAAAACAATTGACGAAGGGGCAAAGCTGGATATCAGCGTGGCCAATGCCGTTGCCGCCGCAATGAAGGACTGGGCGGTAGAAAAGGGAGCAACGCATTATACCCACTGGTTCCAGCCGCTTACAGGCGTGACGGCAGAAAAGCATGACAGCTTTATTTCCCCCTCTCCTGATGGAGGCGTGATCATGGAGTTTTCGGGAAAGGAGCTCATCAAGGGAGAACCGGACGCGTCCTCTTTTCCGTCCGGAGGTCTTCGGGCTACCTTTGAGGCAAGAGGATATACTGCCTGGGATCCTACATCATATGCATTTATTAAGGGAAAGACGCTTTGCATCCCTACTGCCTTTTGTTCTTACGGAGGAGAGGCACTGGATAAAAAAACGCCGCTGCTGCGTTCAATGGAAGCGTTAAACAAGCAGGCGATGCGTATTCTTCACCTGTTTGGGAATGAAAACGTAAAATGTGTCCGCACATCGGTGGGACCGGAGCAGGAATATTTCCTGATCACAAAGGAAATGTATGATCAGAGAAGGGATCTTCGCTTTACGGGACGCACTCTTTTCGGTGCAAAGCCTTCCAGGGGGCAGGAAATGGACGATCATTATTTCGGCGTGATCAAGCCGCGGGTAGCTGCCTATATGGAAGAGCTGAATGAAGAGCTCTGGAAGCTGGGGGTTCTGGCAAAAACAGAGCATAATGAGGTCGCACCGGCACAGCATGAGCTTGCCCCCATCTATACGACGACCAATATCGCGACGGATCATAACCAGCTGACGATGGAAATCATGCAGAAGGTGGCGGCAAAGCACGGTCTGGTGTGTCTGCTGCACGAAAAGCCCTTTGCGGGAGTAAACGGCAGCGGTAAACATAATAACTGGTCGCTGACAACGGATAAAGGGGTAAATCTTCTTTCTCCGGGGGAAACGCCTTATGAAAACGCGCAGTTTCTGCTGTTTTTGTGTGCGGTGATCAAGGCTGTGGACGATTATCAGGATCTTCTCCGGCTTTCTGTGGCAACCGCCGGAAACGACCACCGGCTCGGGGCAAATGAAGCGCCTCCCGCTGTGGTATCCATTTTCCTCGGGGATGAGTTAAACGGCGTACTGGAGGCGATCGAGACGGATACTCCTTATGCGGGAGCGGAAAAGACACAGATGAAGCTTGGCGTAAATGTGCTTCCCAAATTCAACAGGGATACGACGGACCGAAACCGTACCTCGCCCTTTGCATTTACCGGAAATAAATTTGAGTTCCGTATGCTTGGCTCCTCTAACAGCATTGCCTGCGCCAACATCATGTTAAACAGCGCGGTAGCGGAAAGTCTGAAAATTTATGCAGACAGACTGGAACAGGCAGAAAACTTTGAAAGCGCGCTGCATGAAATGATCCGCAAGACGATCAAAGACCATAAGCATATTATTTTCAACGGAAACGGTTATGATGACACATGGATCAGGGAGGCTGTCGAAAAGAGAGGGCTTCTCAATTACCGGACAACGCCGGACTGCATGCCCCATCTTCTGGATGAAAAAAATGTGCGCATGCTGACGGCCCATAAGGTGTTTTCAGAGGCGGAATTAAAGTCCAGATGCGAGATTATGCTGGATAATTACTGCAAGACCGTGCTGATCGAGGCGAATACGATGGTCGATATGGCAAAAACGGAAATTGCACCGGCGGTAAGCGCATATGTGTTGGAGCTCGCAAATACGGCGGTCGCAAAAAGGGCGACAGAGGCTTCCCTTTCCTGCAGCTATGAGACCGGGCTGCTTAAGAAGCTGACGCTTTTGGAGGAGCAGATTATGATTAAGGCCGAGCAGCTGGAGGAGACGGTAATGAAGGCTCAGGAGCTTACGGATATCACGGAGGAGGCTGATATGATCCGGGATGTTGTTTTAAGTAAAATGGGTGAGCTCCGGGTTGCCTGTGACAGCGCGGAAACCCTGACGGCGAAGAAATACTGGCCGTTCCCGACCTACGGAGATCTGCTGTTTAGTGTAAAATGATCAAAGATTTGGAGGTGCATTCCTATGTGTTCCATTATGGGGTATTGCAGCCGCAGCGTGGAGCTGGGCAGTTTTATGGAAGCGTTTCAGAAGACCGTATCAAGAGGACCGGATGACAGCCGGGTGGTCGAAACGGGCGGAGGGATTCTTGGATTTCACAGACTGGCCATTATGGGACTGACTCCGTCCGGAATGCAGCCCTTCCGGCTGGAGAACAGCTTTGTCGTCTGCAATGGGGAAATTTACGGATTTGAGAAGCTGAAAAAAGAGCTGTCAGGGAAATATACATTTCAGAGCGATTCAGATTGCGAGATCATTTTACCGATGTACCGGGAATACGGAACGGATATGTTCGCGATGCTGGATGCGGAATTTGCCTGTATTATTTATGACGGGGAATCGAAGGAGTTTATAGCGGCGCGGGATCCGGTCGGGATCCGCCCGCTGTACTATGGCTATGACAAGGAAGGCGCCATCATATTTGCCAGTGAGCCTAAGAATCTGACGGGCCTGACAGACCGGATCATGCCGTTCCCGCCGGGATATTATTATAAAGGCGGCCGGTTTATCTGCTATTGCGATATTGCGAAAACAGATACGGTCTGCCCGGACGATCTGGAAACGGTCTGCAGAAAAATTCATGACAAGCTTATAGCCGGCGTGGAAAAGCGTCTGGTCGCGGATGCGAAGGTGGGATTTTTACTTTCCGGCGGACTGGACTCTTCTCTTGTATGCGCCATCGCAGCACGGAAGAGTAAAGAACCGATCAAAACGTTTGCCATTGGGATGAGCGGGGATGCCATTGATCTGAAATATGCAAGGCAGGCTGCGGATTATATCGGAAGCGACCACACGGAGGTTTACATGACACCGGAGGAAGTAACGGGATGTCTGGAAGCCGTGATCGGGGCGTTGGGAACCTATGATATCACAACGATCCGCGCATCTGTCGGGATGTATCTGGTATGCAGGGCAATCCATGAGAAAACGGATATTCGTGTCCTTTTAACGGGCGAGATCTCGGATGAGCTGTTCGGTTATAAGTACACGGACTTTGCGCCGGATGCGAAGGCCTTTCAGGAGGAGTCGCAGAAACGGATACGGGAGCTGCACATGTATGATGTCCTTCGTGCGGACCGGTGTATTTCGGTGAATTCTCTGGAGGCAAGAGTCCCCTTCGGAGATCTGGACTTTGTGAAATATGTGATGTCGGTCAATCCCGCACTAAAGCTGAATACTTATGGAAAGGGCAAGTATCTGCTCCATCATGCCTTTGAGCAGGAGGATTACCTGCCGGAGGAAATCCTGTGGAGAGAGAAGGCCGCCTTTTCAGATGCGGTGGGACATTCCATGGTGGACTATCTGAAGGAATATGCGGAAAAAATGTACACGGATGCAGAATTTGAAAACAAATGCAGGCGTTATACCCATGCCAGGCCGTTTACAAAGGAGTCCTTATTATACAGGGAAATTTTTGAAAAATATTATCCGGGACAGGCGGAGATGGTAAAGGACTTCTGGATGCCCAATAGGGACTGGGAGGGGTGCGATGTAAACGATCCCTCCGCAAGAGTGCTTTCCAACTATGGTGACAGCGGAAAGTAGTGCACAGCATAAATAAACGAAAGGAAGTTATTTGATATTATTATGTCGAAATACATATTTGTGACAGGTGGCGTGGTGTCCGGTCTGGGGAAGGGAATTACAGCGGCTTCCCTGGGCCGGCTTTTAAAGGCGAGAGGCTTAAAGGTGGCGGCACAGAAGCTTGATCCGTATATTAACGTGGATCCGGGGACGATGAGCCCCTATCAGCACGGAGAGGTTTTTGTGACGGAAGATGGTGCGGAAACTGATCTGGATCTGGGACATTACGAAAGATTTATTGATGAAAACCTGAACCAGTATTCCAATCTGACGACAGGGAAGGTTTACTGGAATGTTTTGAATAAAGAGCGCAGAGGGGAGTATCTGGGCTCCACAGTTCAGGTGATCCCTCATATTACCAATGAAATCAAGGAATTTGTGTATCGTGTGGGGAAAAAGACGGATGCGGATGTGGTGATCACGGAAATCGGGGGAACCATTGGCGATATTGAATCCCAGCCGTTTCTGGAGGCAGTACGTCAGATATCTCTGGAAGCAGGCAGGGAAAACAGTCTGTTTATCCATGTGACATTAGTGCCGTATCTGAGCGGCTCCGAGGAGCATAAGTCAAAGCCGACACAGCATTCGGTCAAGGAGCTCCGGGGAATGGGAATCAATCCGGATATTATCGTCCTGCGCGCGGACAAACCTCTGGAGGAATCTGTATTCCGGAAGATTTCACTGTTTTGTAATGTAAAGGAGGACTGTGTGATTGAAAACAGGACGCTCCCGAATTTATACGAGGCGCCGCTGATGCTGGAAAGCTCAGGGTTTTCAGATGTGGTATGCAGAGAGCTTCATATAGAGGCTCCAGAGCCTGAGCTGAAAGAATGGAAGGAAATGGTGGAGCGCATCAGAAACCGTTCGGAGGAGGTGCAGATCGGACTGGTAGGAAAGTATGTAAAGCTTCACGATGCATATCTGTCTGTAGCGGAGGCGATGAGCCATGCGGGGTATGAGCTGAATGCCTTTATAAAAATCCGTTGGATCGATTCGGAAACGATCACAAAGGAAACTGCAGATGAGCTATTGGGCGGTCTGGATGGGATCATAGTTCCGGGCGGCTTCGGAAACAGAGGAATTGAGGGCATGATCCTCGCCGCAAAATATGCCCGTGAAAATCAGGTTCCCTACCTTGGAATCTGTCTGGGAATGCAGATTGCCGTGATTGAATTTGCAAGGACAATAGCCGGACTTGAGGATGCCAATTCAGGAGAGTTTGATGAGCAGTGCGCGCATAAGGTCATTGATTTTATGCCGGGACAGAGTGAGGAAATCGATAAGGGAGGAACCCTGCGGCTGGGAAGCTATCCCTGCAGTATTAAACCGGGAACCCGGCTGGAAGCATGCTACGGCACAGACCGGATCCATGAGCGTCATCGGCACCGGTATGAATTTAACAATGAATACCGGGAGAAGCTGACAGGGGCAGGACTTGTGATCAGCGGGACTTCTCCGGATGGAAGGCTGACAGAGACCGTCGAGCTTACGGGGCATCCTTTTTTTGTGGGTGTGCAGTTCCATCCGGAATTTAAGAGCCGGCCCAATCAGGCACATCCGTTGTTTAAAGGATTTATTGCAGCGTCGTTAAAGCGGGCAAAAAGAAAAGAGGGATAGAATCATGTGTGGAATTATTGGATTTGCAGGAAATACAGAAGCTATTCCCGTATTGCTGGACGGTTTGGAACGGCTGGAATACAGAGGTTATGACTCAGCCGGTGTTGCGGTTGTGTCAGCAGATGGGAATCTGCAGGTAAAAAAAAGCAAAGGCCGCCTTGCCGTATTGAGGGACGTGCTGGCCGCCCAGAATCCGTTGTCAGGAAAAATTGGCATTGGCCATACCAGATGGGCCACTCATGGAGAACCCAGTGATGTAAATGCCCATCCCCATGTAGGACAGAATGGAAAAATCGCAGTTGTCCACAATGGTATTATTGAGAACTATCTGGAGATTAAAGAGTCTCTGATGCGGAAAGGCGTTGTTTTTACTTCCGATACGGATACAGAAGTAATCGTCCAGCTTTTGGAATATTATTATAAGAAGAAAATGAACCTGATGGATGCGGTTTATGCAGTATTGCATCGAATTAAGGGCGCTTACGCTATGGGGATCCTCTGTTCAGATTTTCCGGAACAGATGATTGCGGCAAGAAAGGATGCACCTTTACTGATTGGTTATGGAAAAGACGATAATTACATTGCCTCTGACGTTACTGCGCTTCTTTCCCACACAAGAACCGTTACCTATATGGAAGATGATGAGGTGGCAGTGATTACAGCAGGACAGGTGCAGATCTTTGACAGGGACGGAGGACTGCTGGAAAAAGAAAAGCATTTGATTGAATGGGATGTTTCAGCAGCAGAAAAGGGTGGATATGCACACTTCATGTTAAAAGAGATTATGGAACAGCCGGAAGCAGTCCGAAAAACAATTTCTCCCAGATTGGCAGAGGGAGAGATTGTGCTGGACGAATTAAAGGATGTAAAAGAGCTAATGAAAGGGATTTCCAGAATCTACCTGGTTGCATGTGGTTCTGCATACCATGTAGGCATGGTAGGAAAATATGCATTGGAAAAGCTTCTCCGCATTCCGGCAGAGGCCTGCCTTGCATCAGAATTCCGGTACAGCGAACCGATACTGGGAGAGTCATCCCTTGTGATTGTAATCAGCCAGTCAGGAGAAACGCTGGATTCCATGGCGGCACTTCGGGAAGCAAAGAGAAAAGGCTCAAAAGTACTGTCTATTGTAAATGTGATGGGAAGTTCCATAGCAAGAGAATCGGATTATGTTCTTTATACATGGGCAGGACCGGAAATTGCCGTGGCAACTACAAAAGCATATACCACCCAGATGGTACTTCTTTTGATGCTGGGAGTCTGCATGGCTAAGCAGTTAAACAGGATTGAGAACCAGGAATATGGGAACATTGTAAGAGGACTCCAGGAACTGCCTGAAAAGATAGGAGTGGTTTTGAATAATCTGGATCTTTATCAGAAAGCGGCGTCCAGATATTTTAACCATAACAGCGTCTTTTATATTGGCCGTAATCTGGATTATGCGTTAGGATTGGAAGGTTCTTTAAAGCTGAAGGAGATTTCTTATATTCATTCAGAATCGTATGCAGCAGGGGAACTGAAGCATGGAACCATTTCTTTGATCGAGCATGGAACACTGGTGGTTGCACTGGCTTCTTATGAGCCGTTGGCAGAAAAAATGCTGTCAAATATTGTGGAAGTAAGATCCAGAGGTGCAGAGGTGCTTGCAATGACTACAGAACAGACCGAAGGCCTGATACAGGGCCAGGCCTCAGAGATCTTTCTAATACCCAGGATACATCCACTTTTACAGCCGGTTCTTGGCGTGATCCCACTACAGCTTTTTGCCTATTATATAGCTCTGAACAGAGGGTGTGATATTGATAAACCCAGAAATCTGGCAAAATCGGTTACGGTAGAATGAGGAAACATTGGCAGGAGGAAATAACAGTATGGGTGTCCATGAAGAATGCGGTGTATTTGGAGTGATGAGTACAAAAAAGGAACAAGTGGCAGAGCTGGTTTATTACGGACTTTATGCCCTGCAGCACAGGGGGCAGGAGAGCTGTGGAATGGTTGTCAATGATGATGGCGTGTTTTCTTCCTACAAAGATCTGGGACTTGTAAGCGAAGTGTTTTCAAAAGATATTCTATCCCGTTTTCCAGAGGGAACTATGGCTGTCGGCCATGTGAGATATGGAACTACAGGAGGAAATACAAGGAGCAACTGCCAGCCCATTGAAGTCAACCACCAGAAGGGGAAGATGGCGCTGGCCCATAATGGGAATTTAAGCAACGCACTGGAGCTTCGTGACAGGCTGGAATTGTCGGGAGCTATTTTTCATACCACCAGCGATACGGAAACCATTGCATATGTGATTACCAGAGAACGATTGACGGCTCCCAGTATTGAGGAGGCGGTAAGCAGGGCAATGAAGTTTCTGGAAGGTGCCTATTCGCTGGTGCTGATGTCTTCCACAAAGATGATTGCCGTCCGTGATCCCTATGGATTCAGGCCTTTGTGCTATGGAAAGATGCCGGATGGAGCTTATGTAGTGGCATCGGAAAGCTGTGCATTAGCTGCGGTTGGCGCAGAGCTTATCAGAGACATAGAGCCTGGAGAAATTCTGGTATTTCATCCATCCGGCGTGGAATCCAGAAGGGAGCATTGCGGAAAACAAAAGAAAAAGACCTGTATTTTTGAATATATCTATTTTGCAAGACCGGATTCTGTAATCGGCGGCGTGTCTGTCCATGAATCCAGGATAAAAGCAGGGGAGCTGCTGGCAGAGAAGTATCCGGCAGAGGCAGATATTGTAATCGGGGTTCCGGACAGCGGGCTGGACGCAGCTTTGGGTTTTGCGAAGAAATCCGGTATTCCATATGGCATTGGGCTGATTAAAAACAAGTATATTGGAAGAACCTTTATCTCTCCAGGACAAAGAGAACGGCTGGATCAGGTCAGGATCAAGCTTTCGCCTGTGAAAAGTGTCATAGACGGAAAACGGGTGGTGCTGATCGATGATTCCATTGTCAGGGGAACCACCAGCAGGCGTATTGTGAAGCTTTTGCGGGAGGCAGGGGCGAGGGAGATCCATATGCGGATTTCCGCTCCTCCATTTTTACACCCCTGCTATTATGGAACCGATATTGATTCGGAAGAAAATCTCATTGCCTGCCATCACAGCACAGAAGAAATCGCAGAGCTGATCGGAGCAGATTCTCTGGGCTATCTGGAGATAGGACAGCTGAGCAGGATGATTGAAAGCGATGATTATTGCGCTGCCTGCTTTCATGGAGAATATCCCACGAAAATACCGACTGATCTCCGAAAAGACCGGTTTGAACAGAAGCTGTCTGAACGAGAGCAGGGAAAGAGGATTTAAATGATGAAAAAATTTGACAGAAAGCTGATTTTGGAGGATGGAAGTGAGTATTATGGATATGGTTTTGGCGCTGCAGATGATAGGGTTACAGAAATCGTATTTAATACTTCTCCCGTAGGATACCAGGAAATTATTTCGGATCCATCGTATACCTACCAGACTGTTGTAATGGCTTATCCGCTGATCGGCAATTATGGGATTGCAGAAGAGGACTTTGAAACAGAAACGCCGACAATCGGAGGGTTGGTCGTCAGAGATTATAACGATCTGCCATCCAATTTCCGCAGTAAATATACATTATCTGAAATTATGGAACAGTACGGGATTCCTGGAATTTACGGAATTGATACCAGGAAGCTGGTACGCTCGATCCGAGATCTGGGCAGCAGAAAAGCACTGATTACAGATGCAGATACTTCTTTACCGGATGGGCTTTCAAAACTGGCAGCTTATGAAATACCAAAAAATGCAGTGGAGCTGGTGAGCAGAAAAAAGATTCAGCAATACCAGATTCCTGGAGGAAGCTATCAAGTAGCTGCCATTGACTGCGGAATGAAGCAGAATATTGTAAGAAGTTTTAATAACAGAAATTGTAGTGTGACGGTGTTTCCATGGAATACTTCTGCAAAAGAAATAGAAAAAATAAAACCAGATGGAATTTTCCTGTCCAACGGTCCCGGAGACCCGACAGACGTCTACCCTGTCATAGAGCTGGTAAAACAGCTGCGGGGAAAATATCCTGTTTTCGGGATCTGCCTTGGACATCAGATCATTTCGCTGGCATACGGTGCAAAGACCTATAAGCTGAAATTTGGCCACAGGGGCGGAAATCATCCGGTAAAAAACCTGATAACAGGAAAGATCGAGATTACCTCACAGAACCATTCTTATGCAGTAGATAGGGAAAGCCTTGCAGATACAAGGCTGCAGGTAACGCATCTGAACCTGCTGGATCAGACAATAGAAGGGGTTGCCTGTAAGGAAGACAGGGTATTCAGCGTACAGTATCATCCGGAGAGCGCACCAGGGCCGCAGGACAGCGGCTATTTGTTTGATCAATTCATAGAAATGATGGAGGAGGCAAAGAATGGCAAAGCGAACTGATCTGAAAAAAATCCTTGTCATCGGTTCCGGACCGATCGTGATCGGTCAGGCGGCAGAGTTTGACTATGCGGGAACGCAGGCATGTCTTGCCCTGAAGGAAGAAGGATATGAAGTCGTGCTGTGTAATTCCAACCCGGCGACGATCATGACAGACGCCTACGTTGCGGATAAGGTATATATGGAGCCGTTGACGCTGGAATATGTGGCAAAAATCGTCCGCCATGAGCGTCCCGATGCAATCGTTCCGGGAATCGGCGGACAGACAGGGCTGAATCTTGCGATGCAGCTGGAGAAGAAGGGGATTTTAAAGGAATGTCGGACAGAGCTTTTGGGAACCGGAAGCGAGAGCATTGAGCGGGCGGAGGACAGGGAGCTTTTTAAGGAGCTTTGTGAAAGCCTGGGAGAGCCGGTGCTTCCTTCTGTTGTGGCAAATACGGTGGAAGAGGCCGCAGAGGCTGCAGAGCGCATCGGTTATCCGGTGGTGCTGCGTCCGGCCTTTACGCTGGGAGGGACCGGGGGAGGCTTTGCGGACAATGAGGCAGAGTTTTTGGAGCTGATCCACAATGCGCTTGCCCTGTCGCCGGTGCATCAGGTCTTGATCGAAAAAAGCGTAAAGGGATTTAAGGAGATTGAATATGAGGTCATCCGCGATGCCAATGACACGGCTATCGTGGTCTGCAATATGGAAAATCTGGATCCTGTGGGAATCCATACAGGAGACTCCATAGTAGTCTGCCCGTCCCAGACATTGTGCAATAAGGAATATCAGATGCTGCGGGACAGCGCTCTGAAGATCATCCGTGCCCTGAAGGTAGAGGGCGGCTGTAATGTACAATTTGCATTGGATCCACACTCCTTTCAGTATTATCTGATCGAGGTAAATCCGAGGGTTTCCCGGTCGTCTGCGCTGGCGTCCAAGGCAAGCGGCTATCCGATCGCGAGAGTATCGGCAAAAATCAGTGTGGGAATGACGCTGGATGAGATCATGCTGGTAAATACGCCGGCGGCCTTTGAACCTGCGCTGGATTATGTAGTAACCAAAATGCCGCGCTTTCCCTTTGATAAATTTACGGATGCAAACCAGCAGCTGGGCACGCAGATGAAGGCGACCGGAGAAGTTATGAGTGTGGGAAGGACATTTGAGGAAAGTCTTCTGAAGGCTGTCCGGTCTCTGGAAACGGGCGTTAGCCACCTGTATATGGAAAAATTTGAAAAAGAGGACAGGGAAGCCCTGATGGAATATATCCGTATCGGTACGGATGACAGGATATTTGCCATTGCCAGCCTGCTCCGGATGGGGGAACCGGTGTCGTCGATTGCAGGGCAGACGTGTATCGACCGATTTTTTCTGGACAAAATAAAAAAAATCATCGACATGGAGAAGGAGCTGAAAGCCTGTATCGGAGACAGAAGGCTTTTATATGAGGCAAAGAGAACCGGCTTTCTGGACCGGACGATTGCGGCGCTGTGGGATATGACGGAGACGGAGGTATATGAAATGAGAAAAAGCTCCGGGATACTTCCTGTCTATAAGATGATTGATACGTGCGCGTCTGAATTTGAAAGCTATGTTCCGTATTTTTACTCCACCTATGAGGAGGAAAACGAATCTGTCATAGAAGACAGAAAGAAGATCGTTGTGCTTGGCTCCGGTCCGATCCGTATCGGACAGGGAGTGGAATTTGATTATTCCACCGTACATGCAGTTAAGACGATCAAAGAAGCCGGATATGAGGCGATCATTATCAATAATAATCCGGAAACGGTATCTACTGATTACACCACATCGGACAAGCTGTATTTTGAACCCCTGTGCGTGGAAGATGTGATGAATGTGATCGAAATGGAAAAACCGGAGGGCGTCATAGCCTCGCTGGGAGGACAGACAGCCATCAATCTGGCAAAGCCGTTGGAGGAAAGAGGCGTAAAGCTGATCGGTACCGGTTGTGCGGCAATCGAAAAAGCGGAGAACAGAGATGCCTTCGAGAGACTGCTGTCGCAGCTGAAAATCCCGCAGCCGAAGGGGCAGGCCGTAACAAATATTGAAGATGGCGTCAGGGCGGCGGAGGAGATCGGATATCCGGTGCTGGTACGTCCGAGCTTTGTCCTTGGAGGAAGAGCCATGCAGATCGTGGCAAAGCAGGAGCAGCTGCGGCATTATCTGAAAACAGCGGTGGAGATTGATGAGGACAAGCCGGTACTGGTAGATCATTATATTTGCGGACGGGAGGTGGAGATCGATGCCGTCTGCGATGGAAAAGACGTTTTTGTGCCGGGAATCATGGAACTGGTAGAGCGGACGGGAGTCCATTCCGGGGATTCCATCAGTGTGTACCCGGCCTTCAGCATTTCGGAAAAGGTAAAAGAAACGATACTGGACTATGCCGGAAAGCTGGGGATCGGCATTGGAATTGTGGGACTATACAATATACAGTTTATTGTGGATAAGGAAGAAAACGTATATATTATAGAGGTAAACCCGCGCTCCTCCAGAACGGTTCCGTTTTTGTCGAAGGCAACCGGTTATCCGTTGGCTGACATTGCGACAAAGGTAATTCTCGGAAGGACGCTGAAGGAGCAGGGAATCACGTGCATTTACCCGGAAGAAAAGGACTGGTGGTATGTGAAGGTACCGGCATTTTCTTTTTCCAAGCTAAAGGGAATGGATGCGTATCTTTCTCCGGAAATGAAATCGACAGGAGAGGCGATCGGGTATGACAGAAAGCTGCACAGGGCGATGTATAAAGCGATGATCGCATCAGGCATCCGAGTACAAAACTACGGAACCGTTATCGTGACGCTTGCAGACGAGGATAAGGAAGAGGCGGTTCCGCTGATCCGGCGCTTTTACGATATGGGATTTAATATAGAAGCGACATCCCTGACAGCAGACACGCTGAAAAAGCACGGCATTCGTACAAAAACGCTGGGGAAGCCGTCGGAGGGGAGCACTGAAATACTGGATGCCATACGCGCAGGCTATGTCAGCTATGTGATCAATACCCGCGCAATCCTTTCGGGCGTTCATTATGAGGATGGGATCGCTATCCGAAGCGCGGCGGCCCAGAACAACATCACGATGTTTACATCCCTTGATACGGTCAGGGTATTGCTGGATGTATTAGAGGAAATCACGATCGGGATTTCCCGGATATCATAAAAAATGAGGTGCAAAGCTGATGATACCGAATGAAAATTATAAGAATTTAAAGGAATCCTACCTGTTTTATAATATTGCGCAGAAGACAAAGGCCTATCTGGAGGAGCATCCGGACAGCCGCCTGTATCGGATGGGGATTGGAGACGTATCCCTGCCGCTCTGCGATGAAGTGATCAGGGCGCTTCACAAAGCGGTGGAGGATCAGGGAAAAAAAGATACGTTCCACGGTTATATGCCGGAATGCGGAGATCCGAAGCTGCGCAGGACGATTGCAGAGTACTACGGAGAAAGGGGCGTGGAGCTTTCACCGGAGGAGATATTTGTTTCCAGTGGGGCAAGCGATGAGCTGGGAGATATTCTGGATCTGTTCGGGAGAGATAAAACGGTTATGATCATGGAGCCGGCATATCCGGCTTATGTAGATGCGAATATCATAGCGGGAAACCGGATCATCCATATACCATCGGGAGAGGAGAACGGGTTTGTGCCGCAGCCGGACGAAAGCGCTGCGGCAGATGTGATATATATCTGTTCTCCCAACAACCCGACAGGAGCGGTTTTTAGCCGGGAGAGCTTACGGAAATGGGTGGATTATGCTAATAGAAAGGATGCAATCCTCTTATTTGATGCGGCATACGAAGCGTTTATTGAAGAAGAGGAAGTCCCGCATAGTATTTTTGAGATAGAGGGCGCCCGGACCTGTGCCATTGAAATCTGCTCCCTGTCAAAGACCGCGGGCTTTACAGGAACCCGGCTGGGCTATACCGTAATCCCCAAAGCGCTGAAGCGTCAAGGAATGAGCTTAAATGAAATGTGGGTGCGCAACCGCACGACTAAAACAAACGGTGTATCCTACATTATCCAGCAGGGAGGCGCGGCTGTTTTTACGAAAGAGGGACAACGCCAGATTCATGAAAGGATAGCTGTTTATAAGGACAATGCAAGGGTATTGATGGAAGCCCTTGACAGGCTGGGAATCTGGTATTGCGGAGGGAAAAACGCGCCTTATATCTGGATGAAATGTCCGGATGGAATGGGGAGCTGGGAATTTTTTGATTATCTGCTGCAGGAAGTCCAGGTGGTTGGAACGCCGGGAGAAGGTTTTGGAGCCTGCGGGGAAGGCTACTTCCGGTTTTCGACCTTCGGCACGCCGGAGGATACAAAGGAAGCGGCCCGCAGACTTACGGAGCTGTTTTCCAAAAGAAAAATGAAATAATACAGAAGAATTGAGTCAGGGGACTATATGGGAATTCCGTACAGTCCCCTGATTCCATGGAAACCAAACAGAGCATGAACTCTTAAGGAAAAATATCAAAAGAAATTTGCTTATGCCAGTGATATTTCATATGAAAGCATAATGGAAAGATTAAATGCTCTTATATTAGAGCTGTAAATTTTGGATATATTATTTATATTAGTGCGAAGGGAAGTGGGTGATGAAACAGAAGAACAGATGTTCACTTTTTCTGTACTTTTGAAAGAATCTATGATATACTAAAATGCAATGACGGAGTCTTTTTTTACGATAGATTCTGGAGGTGGATTTTATGCAAGATGAACAAAAAATCTTCAAATTACATTCCGAATACGCCCCCACCGGAGACCAGCCTCAGGCGATTGCCGAGCTTGTGGAGGGATTTAAAAAGGGCAATCAGTTCCAGACACTGTTGGGCGTCACTGGCTCCGGCAAGACCTTTACGATGGCAAATGTCATTCAGCAGTTAAATAAGCCGACCCTGGTGATTGCGCATAATAAGACCCTCGCTGCCCAGCTCTACGGCGAGTTTAAGGAGTTCTTCCCGGAGAACGCGGTAGAATATTTTGTATCCTATTATGACTATTATCAGCCGGAGGCATATGTTCCTTCGACGGATACTTATATCGCAAAGGACTCCGCGATAAACGATGAGATAGATAAGCTGCGCCTGTCCGCGACGGCATCTCTTTCCGAGCGCAGGGACGTTGTTGTGGTTGCAAGCGTATCTTGCATTTTCGGACTGGGATCGCCGGAAGAATTTTCAGGGATGAGCGTATCGCTGCGTCCTGGTATGCAGAAGGACCGGGATGATGTGCTGCGGGCTCTCGTGGCGATACAGTATGACCGCAACGATATGGATTTAAACCGCGGCTGCTTCCGGGTGAGGGGAGATGTCATAGAGGTGAATCCGGCGCAGGGCGGGGACAGCCTGATAAGGATAGAATTTTTCGGGGACGAGATAGACCGGATTGCGGAGATTGACCCGTTAAACGGTCAGGTATTCAATACGCTGGAGCATGTGATCATTTTTCCGGCGTCGCATTATGTAGTGCCGCAGGAGCAGATAGACCGCGCCTGCGATGCAATAGAGAAGGAGCTTGAAGAGAGAGTCCGCTATTTCAAAGGAGAGGATAAGCTGCTGGAGGCACAGCGGATTTCGGAGCGGACAAATTTTGATATAGAGATGATGAGGGAGACGGGATTTTGTTCCGGTATTGAAAACTATTCCCGCCATTTAAACGGGATGCCGGCGGGGGCATCGCCGTTTACGCTGCTGGATTTCTTTAAAGATGATTACCTTATCATCATTGATGAGTCGCATATTACGATACCTCAGATACGCGGCATGTACGCGGGCGACCGTTCCAGAAAGCAGACACTGGTGGATTACGGCTTCCGCCTGCCATCGGCGCTGGACAACAGGCCGCTGAACTTTGAAGAATTTGAAAGCCATATCGACCAGATGATGTTCGTTTCCGCGACCCCGAACGTATATGAGGCGGAGCATGAGCTTTTGCGGACAGAGCAGATAATCCGCCCGACGGGGCTTTTGGACCCGGAGATAGATGTCCGTCCGGTGGAGGGGCAGATAGATGATCTGATAGCAGAGGTGCGTAAGGAGACGGCGAAGCACAACAAGATTTTGATAACGACGCTGACAAAGCGGATGGCGGAAGATCTGACCGATTACATGCGGGAAGTGGGGATACGTGTAAAATATCTTCACTCGGATATCGATACTTTGGAGCGTGCGGAAATCATCCGGGATATGCGGCTGGATGTATTCGATGTTCTGGTCGGCATCAATCTTTTGCGGGAGGGGCTGGATATTCCGGAGATTTCGCTTGTGGCGATACTGGATGCGGATAAAGAAGGCTTTTTAAGGTCGGAGACGTCCCTTATCCAGACGGTAGGACGTGCTGCGCGTAATGCGGAGGGCCATGTCATCATGTACGCTGACATGGTTACGGATTCCATGCGCGCGGCGATAGACGAGACAAACCGCCGCCGCGCCATCCAGCAGCAGTATAATGAAGAGCATGGAATCACACCCCGGACGATCAAAAAAGCTGTGCGCGACCTTATCAGTATTACCAAAGAAGTCGCTAAGGCGGAGACGGAATTTGAAAAGGATCCGGAGTCGATGGACAGAAAAGAGCTGGAGAAACTGATAGCAGACGTGCAGAAGAAGATGAAGAAGGCGGCGGCGGATTTGAATTTCGAGGCGGCGGCAGAGCTGCGTGATAAGATGGTTCAGTTAAAAAAGACGCTGACGGATATGGACGAAGACTGACAGATATAGGGCAGAGGAGGAGCAGATGGAAACAGCAAAGAAGATACTTTCCCGGAAAAACAGCATCATCATCCGCGGAGCGAACGAGCATAACCTGAAAAATGTCGATGTGGATATCCCGCGGGATGCTCTCGTGGTATTTACAGGACTCTCAGGTTCGGGAAAGTCATCGCTGGCATTTGATACGATATATGCGGAAGGACAGCGGCGTTATATGGAATCGCTGTCGTCTTATGCGAGACAGTTCCTTGGCCAGATGGAAAAGCCGAATGTGGAAAAGATAGAAGGGCTTTCCCCTGCGATATCTATCGACCAGAAATCGACGAACCGTAATCCGCGTTCAACAGTTGGAACAGTGACGGAAATCTATGATTATTTCCGTCTGCTCTATGCACGGATAGGTACGCCGCACTGCCCGGACTGCGGACGTGAGATTAAAAAACAGAGCGTTGACCAGATGGTTGACCAGATAATGGGGATGCCTGAGGGGACGAGGATACAGCTGCTTGCACCCGTAGTACGGGGAAGGAAAGGGCGCCATGAAAAGGTGTTGGAGCGCGCTGCGCGAAGCGGCTATGTGCGCGTCCGGATCGACGGCAGCCTGTATGAGCTTTCAGAAGAGATATCCCTGGATAAAAATATCAAGCATAATATCGAAATCGTGGTGGACCGGCTTATCGTGAAGCCGGGAATCGAAAGAAGGCTGACGGATTCCATTGAAAATGTGCTGAATCTGGCTGACGGTCTGCTTTTTGTGGACAGAGTCGGGACAGAAGAGGAGATGCTGACCTTTTCCCAGAGCTTTTCCTGCCCGGACTGCGGGATAAGCGTGGATGAGATAGAGCCTAGAAGCTTTTCTTTCAACAATCCGTTTGGCGCATGTCCGGAATGCTATGGGCTGGGATATAAGATGGAATTTGATCCTGAGCTGATGATACCTGACCGTACAAAGAGCATCAATGAGGGCGCTATCACTGTACTGGGATGGCAGAGCTGTCAGCAGCCGGGTTCTTTTGCGAACGCGATACTGCAGGCTCTGGCAAAGGAGTATAAGTTCGATCTGAATACTCCGTTTGAACAATACCCGGAGAAAATTCAGAACATCCTTCTATATGGAACGGGCGGAAAAGAAGTGATGGTATATTATGAAGGCCAGAGAGGCAGGGGAGAATATCCTGTCGCTTTTGAGGGACTTGTGAAAAATGTGGAGCGCCGTTACAGAGAAACAGGGTCTGATTATACGAAACAGGAATATGAGACGTTCATGCGTATCACACCGTGTAAGCTCTGCAAAGGACAGCGTTTGAAAAAAGAGTCTCTGGCGGTGACTGTCTGCGGGAAAAATATTTTTGAAGTGACGTCTATGTTCATCGGGGAGCTGCATGAATTTATGGATGAAATGCAGCTGACGGAACAGCAGCATCTGATAGGCGACCAGATTTTGAAGGAAATCCGTGCGAGGGTCGGATTTTTGGTAGATGTGGGACTGGATTACCTGTCACTTTCGAGAGCGACGGCAACGCTGTCCGGCGGCGAGGCACAGCGGATACGTCTTGCAACGCAGATAGGCTCCGGACTGGTAGGGGTGTGCTATATTTTGGACGAGCCGAGCATCGGGCTGCATCAGCGTGATAATGATAAGCTGCTTGCAACGCTGAAAAATCTGAGAGACCTGGGCAATACGCTGATTGTGGTGGAGCATGATGAAGATACGATGCGTGCGGCGGATTATATCGTGGACGTAGGACCGGGAGCCGGATCTCATGGCGGACAGATTGTTGCATGCGGTACGGTAGAGGACATCATGGACACTCCGGAGTCCATTACCGGGCAGTATTTAAGCGGTGCGATAAAGATCCCGGTTCCGGAAAAACGTAGGAAGCCTGCAGGATGGCTGAAGGTGCGAGGGGCTGCGGAAAATAACCTGAAAAATATTGACGTGAAATTCCCTCTGGGTGTATTCACCTGTGTAACGGGCGTTTCAGGCTCCGGAAAATCATCTCTGGTTAATGAGATTTTATATAAGCATCTGGCAAGGGATTTGAACCGTGCCAGATGTATTCCGGGAAAGCATGCGGGTATTGACGGTATCGATCAGCTTGATAAGGTAATCGATATTGACCAGTCTCCTATCGGGCGTACGCCGCGTTCCAATCCGGCAACCTATACGGGCGTATTCGATATGATACGGGATCTGTTTGCATCGACTGCGGACGCAAAGGCGAAGGGCTATAAAAAAGGAAGGTTCAGCTTCAACGTCAAGGGAGGCCGTTGTGAAGCCTGCGGCGGCGACGGTATCATCAAGATAGAGATGCATTTTCTTCCGGATGTCTATGTGCCCTGCGAGGTATGCAGCGGCAAGCGCTACAACCGGGAGACGCTGGATGTAAAATATAAAGGGAAAAGCATTTTTGACGTACTGGATATGACGGTGGAGGAGGCTCTGACCTTCTTTGAAAATGTTCCGAGCATTCAGCGCAAGATACAGACATTATATGATGTGGGACTTTCCTATGTGAAGCTGGGGCAGCCGTCCACGGAGCTGTCCGGGGGTGAGGCGCAGCGCATCAAGCTTGCGGCAGAGCTGTCAAAGCGGAGTACGGGAAGGACCATATATATTCTGGATGAGCCTACGACGGGGCTGCATTTTGCAGACGTACACAAGCTTATAGAAATCCTTCACAGGCTGGCGGAGGGCGGCAATACGGTCGTTGTCATCGAACACAATCTGGATGTGATAAAAACGGCAGATTATATTATCGATATCGGGCCTGAGGGTGGTCTTGGAGGCGGCAGAGTGATCGCGCAGGGAACGCCTGAGCAGGTGGCAGAATGCGAGCAGTCCTATACGGGTCATTATGTGAAAAAAATGCTTGTCTGAATAAAAAATCCCGTTATACAATGAGGAAATCAAAAGGACGAAGGGGGATATATCTCCCTTCGTCCTTTAAAAATATCCTTTAAAATGAGGAGTGCCCGGAGCCTTGCGGCACCCGGGCTATTATGAAAAAATTATCTGTGTTTCCATTGTTATGTCGAAACAGATGTATTTCTCATCGACAAAATAAGTATACCGGACAAATATGAATAAATGATGAATACAATGTTAATATATGGTTAATTAGCACAAAAAATAAGAAATATAGCGGATGCGATAGTGCAAAACAGACAAAGAACATTTGGGGACGGAAGGACATAGGCAAAAAGATGCTACTTGAAGGCGGCCTCAAATGTTTGCGGTTTTCGTGTTTTTTTGTCCTTGTGCCGTATGTATATTGATGTTAGAATAAAATAGATATATTAGACCGTTACGTTTTATAGAAGAATGGAATGGAGACTAAAATGCAGGATTTGGAAGCAAAACGCCTTCGGGATTCTCTCGTGGAATATGAAGGCTACCTGAATGAGATACGACAGGTGACATTAAAAAATGTGGAAACATTAGATGTTATCCAGCGTTATACGGATAAAAGCGCGGCGGGGATGCAGAAGCTGGCGGAGCAGAGCCTTGACGGCATTCAGAGAGTGACTGCGGAAAGTGCAGGCGGATTGCGCCGTATTATCGAGACAGGAACAAGCAATTTGAGCCAGATGGCGCAGAGCGGTCACGACAGTCTGAGCAGGATGGTGACGCGCAGCGAGGAGAGCCTTAACCGAATGGTGCAGGACAGTCAGGAAAGTCTGAGCGGCATGGCTCGTGACGGACAGCAAAGTCTGGGGCAGATGGCACAGGAATGTCAGGACAGTATCAGCCGCATGGCGCAGGATTGTCAGGAACATCTGAATTATACGGCGCAGGAATGCCTGAACCGGCTGCAAAGCTACACAGAGGCGGGGCTGGCGCAGATAGACGAGGCACAGCGTAAAAATATGGAAACTGCGGAGCAGGTGGAACATATCGAGCATGCGATACTGGAGCACATGGAGCTGATGAAGCAGCTTCTAAAACAGTCGGATGATTTTACGCATAAGGAAAACGTCAAGGTCTACCGCAATGTGCAGGCGGTCGTTGTAGATGAAGTCAAGAAGCAGATGGAAGCTATGTCCTCTCAGAATGAAGAGCTTGTGCGGCGCAATGAGGATATCCAGAAGCAGAGCAGGGGATTAAAGCCTTTGATGATTGTGACGCTGGGGGCCGCAATTGCGAATATTGCGCTTTTGGCAGCACAGATAGCGGGGGTATTTTGATGGGAAGGCAAAACTGGAAACCGGGGAATATGCTTTATCCGCTTCCGGCAGTGATGGTGTCCGTAGCGGATAAGGAAGGAAAGCCGAATATTTTTACGGTGGCGTGGGCGGGGACTGTGTGTACGAATCCGCCGATGGTGTCGATTTCTGTACGTCCGGAGCGCTATTCCTACCATTGTATACAGGAAACGGGAGAGTTCGTTATCAATCTGACGACAAAAGAGCTGGCATATGCGGCAGACTTTTGCGGCGTTAGGAGCGGACGGGATGTGGACAAGTTTGAAAAGCTGCAATTGACGCCTTATCCGGCGCAGAAGGTGTCAGTCCCGCTGATCGGGGAAAGTCCGGTCAGTATTGAGTGTAAGGTGCGTCAGGCGACTGAGCTTGGAAGCCACACGATGTTTGTGGCAGATGTGGTCGCAGTGAGTGTGGATGAACGCTGGATGGATGAAAAGGGAAGATTTCATCTGGAAAAGGCAGAGCCTGTTGTATATTCCCATGGGACATATTTTGATCTCGGGAAGGCGATAGGTACATTTGGTTATAGTGTGGCAAAGAAAAAGGTGAAGAAGAAATAACTGACCGGGTATAATGTCGAGCATGAAATTTTTAAAAAGATACAAAGGAACGATAAAGAGCGCATATTTTTTGACGACGGGTGTCATTCTCATGATGCTTTTGTTTTTTGCACCCACATTTCCGAAATTTGAGAGTGCCGGGGATAACTATTTTACGGTGAAGCTGAACGGGACGGAGATAGGAAGCTGTGCAGACCTCAAGGTGATAGACGAACTTATCGTACAGGCGCGGAGAGAGATTGCCGGGGACAGCGGGGAAATGGTCTATATTCCTGCAAAGGTGGAGGCAGAAGGTAAAGAGCTTCTGGCGGGATATGTGGACAGACGGAAGGATCTTCTGAAAAATATCCGCGCGGTCATGGAGGACAGCGTTTCTGAGACACTGAAGCATGCCTATACGTTAAAAATAAACCAGTATACGGTAAATCTGGGCAGCAGTGAGGATGTATTGAAGCTTTTGCAGACAGTTCTTGACCGGTATGATGCCGGGCGGGAATACGAAGTCGGGGTTGTGGTAGACCCGGACAGGCAGTTAAACGTACTGACGACTCGGGTAACGCGCCGCGGCGAAGAAAAGAAGAAGCGGACGGCAGGAGAGGGCGCAGGTGCAGAAGCGTTTTTTGATGAGCTGTTTGAAAAGATAGAACCGGATATGAAAGCAGTAGATTTTGAGAGTCTTGATTATGGGCTTGTAAATCTGGATTTTGGGGATACTGTGGAGATCGTGGACGCTTATCTTTTGGATAACAGGATAACGCCTCTGGAGACTGCCGTTTCCGAAGTGACGGCAGATCAGGCGAAGGAACAGATTTATGAGGTTCAGGCAGGCGATACACTCTCCCAGATAGCGGAGGAGAATGGCCTTGCAGTGGAGGAACTGGTGGCAATAAATCCGATGCTGGAAAATAAGGACTCCATGATACGTACAGGTGACGAGCTGAAGATAACGGTTCCGGAGCCGGAGCTTTCCGTAGTGCATCAGGAACAGGTATATACAGAAGACAGCTACGAGGCGGATGTCGTTTATGTGGACAACGACGCATGGTATACGACAGAATCGAAGGTGATACAGCAGCCTTCTGCCGGTTTTCGCCGCGCGGCGTCCCTTGTGACATATCGTAACGACACGGCGGAGAATGTGGAGATAGTCAAAGAAGAAGTCGTAGTGGAGGCACAGCCTAAAATAGTTGAACGGGGAACGAAGGTACCGCCTACATTCGTTAAACCTATTTCAGGCGGACGGCTTACTTCGAGTTACGGCGGGCGTAAGGCTCCTACAAAGGGAGCTTCGACAAATCATAAGGGCATCGACTGGGCAACTCCGATCGGAACGGCTGTCATGGCTTCCAGCGGCGGAACGGTAACGAGGGCCGGATGGGGAAGCGGCTATGGCTATGTGGTCTATATCCGGCATGCCGACGGACGGGAAACGAGATATGGCCATTTGAGTAAGGTACTTGTAAAGGCGGGACAGCAGGTTTCTCAGGGACAGAAGATCGCGCTGAGCGGAAATACCGGACGGAGTACGGGACCGCATCTTCATTTTGAGCTGCGGATAAACGGAGCTTCGGTAAACCCGCTGAAATATCTGGATTAAAAAAAGTTATTTACAAATCCGGCGGAATGTGCTATAACCCTAAAGACAGCAAAGAGAGTTCTTTTGCTTTTTTTAGCGTGTATAAATCAATCAGATTTGAACATAATAAATGTGTAACCATCAACCATGTATTCGATACATAGGCAGAGGTAGATATGGAACAGTATGCAATCTGCGGCGGGAATCCGCTTGTCGGAGAGGTGGAGATCGGCGGCGCAAAAAATGCGGCTCTCCCGATTCTGGCGGCATCTCTGATGACGGACGAAACCGTTTTAATAGAAAATATGCCCGACGTACGGGACACTAATATATTATTGAAAGCAATGGCAGGAATCGGCGCGCATGTGGAGCGCGTTGATCGCCATACAGTAAAGATTAACGGGTCTTTGATCCATGACCTGACGGTAAACGGGGATTCCGTAAAAAAAATCAGAGCTTCCTATTATTTTTTAGGGGCGCTTCTTGGAAAATATAAAAAGGCTACGGTTGTTCTGCCGATATCGGCTGCCGTGCGATCGACCAGCATATCAAGGGATTTAAGGCGCTTGGAGCAGCGGTGGATATTGCGCATGGCATGATAACAGCGGAGGCTTCACGGCTTGTAGGTGCTCATATTTATCTGGATGTTGTGAGTGTAGGCGCGACGATTAATATCATGATGGCGGCAGTGCTGGCGGAAGGGCGCACCACCATTGAAAATGCGGCGAAAGAGCCTCATGTGGTGGATCTTGCCAACTTTTTAAACAGCATGGGAGCCAACATCAAAGGAGCGGGAACAGATGTTATCCGTATTCAGGGTGTGGAGAAGCTGCATAAGACGGAATATCCCATTATTCCCGACCAGATAGAAGCAGGTACGTTCATGTTTGCGGCAGCAGCGACAAGAGGCGATGTTACCGTGAAAAACGTGATTCCTAAACATTTGGAATCCATTACGGCAAAGCTTCTGGAAATGGGCTGCGAGGTATCGGAGTTTGATGATGCGGTGCGCGTTGTGGCGTCCCGTCCGTTAAAGCATACACAGGTAAAGACGCTTCCATATCCGGGTTTTCCGACTGATATGCAGCCGCAGATAGCGGTTACGCTGGGACTGTGCAGTGGGACGAGTATCGTTACCGAGAGCATTTTTGAAAATCGTTTCCGCTATGTGGATGAAATGATACGTATGGGCGCAAGTATTAAGGTGGAAAGCAATACCGCCATTATCGATGGCGTATCACGTTATACAGGTGCGAGTATTAATGCACCCGACCTGCGCGCGGGAGCTGCACTCGTTATTGCGGCGCTGGCGGCGGAGGGAGTTTCGACTGTGGACGATATCCGCTATATCGAACGCGGTTATGAGGATTTCCATTTGAAGCTTCAGAAGCTGGGCGCTCAGATAGATAAGGTGGAGACGGAGCGCGACCTGCAGAAGTTTAAGTTAAAGATTGGCTGAGGTTACAAATTCTGCAAATTGTCCTGTTGACAAATACGGAACGTTATAGTATCGTTAGTGCGTAACAGATAAGAAAATTCAATATTGTGCGTTCTCTTATTCAGAGTGGTGGAGATACATAGGATCAGTGAAGCCACGGCAACCCCGCAGAGCGGAAGGTGCCAGCCTGAGCGAGTGATAAACGGGAGTAATACTTCCGGTAGTTCGAACAATAAGAGGATTTGATTATCGAGATATCAGATCCGCTTTTGGGCGGGTCTTTTTATTTGTGTCACAAAGAGGTTTGTGAAAATCAAAGGAGGAACAACAGATGGATAAACGTTTATTTACTTCTGAGTCTGTAACAGAGGGACATCCCGACAAAATGTGCGATGCTATCTCCGATGCGATACTGGACGCGCTGATGGCAAAGGACCCGATGAGCCGCGTGGCATGTGAGACTGCGAGCTGCACAGGCTTTGTGCTCGTAACAGGCGAGATAACGACCAACGCATATGTGGATATTCCGAAGCTTGTTCGTGATACGGTGAAGGAGATAGGCTATGATAAGTCCGAATACGGCTTTGACGGAAACACCTGCGCGGTCATGGTTTCTATCGACGAGCAGTCTTCCGATATCGCGATGGGCGTAGACAAGGCTCTGGAAGCAAAAGAAAACCAGATGTCCGATGAGGAGCTGGAGGCGATAGGCGCAGGCGACCAGGGCATGATGTTCGGTTACGCGACCAACGAGACGGAAGAGTATATGCCCTATCCTATCTCGCTTGCGCATAAGCTTGCAAAACAGCTTACCAAGGTGAGAAAAGACGGCACGCTGACCTATTTGAGACCGGACGGAAAGAGCCAGGTTTCTGTAGAATATGATGAGAACAATAAGCCCGTCCGTCTGGAGGCAGTCGTTCTTTCCACACAGCATGACCCCGATGTGACACAGGAACAGATTCATGAAGATATCAAAAAGTATGTATTTGATCCGATACTCCCGCAGGAGCTTATTGATGATAATACAAAATTCTTCATCAATCCGACCGGACGTTTCGTTATCGGCGGACCTCACGGCGATGCAGGTCTGACGGGACGTAAAATCATCGTAGACACCTATGGCGGTTATGCACGTCATGGCGGCGGCGCTTTCTCCGGTAAGGACTGCACGAAGGTTGACAGAAGTGCGGCTTACGCAGCGCGTTATGTTGCAAAGAACATCGTTGCGGCAGGTCTGGCTGACAAGTGTGAGATTCAGCTTTCTTATGCGATTGGCGTTGCACAGCCGACTTCCATTATGGTGGATACGTTCGGAACAGGAAAGATTTCTGATGAGAAGCTGGTAGAGATCATTCGTGAGAACTTTGATCTGCGTCCGGCAGGCATCATCAAGATGCTGGATCTGCGTCGCCCGATCTACAAGCAGACCGCAGCTTACGGCCACTTTGGCAGAAACGATCTGGATCTTCCCTGGGAGAAGCTGGATAAGGCGGAAGAACTGAAGAAATATCTGTAAGATATACAGGAATAAAAAGGAGCTGCAGCCGAGGGTTGCGGCTCTTTTTCATTTGATAGGAAAGTTTCCTTTCTGCCGTATCCAAAAACACAATTATGCGTACTCACAGGAAGGAGATTGGCTGAAGGCGATTATGTTCGGCGCGGGTGTTCTCCAGGGCGCACACCCTTTGGCCGGCGCAGGACTGAGCTGCCGTCTGCAACAGCCATTTGTCCCCAAAACCGCTTGCTTGCCCCAGTTATGTGTGATAACATGAAAAACAGACATGGTGAGGGGGTCAGATAAGAAGGGAGACCCGAATGAAAAGATTCCGGAAAACGGAGGTCGCAGCGCTTACAGCATCCTGCGCACTGCTTCTGGCAGTAAGCGGCGGCTGGCTGGCGCGCGCAGGACAGCAGGAGGAAGAAGAGCGGACGGCATGGCTGGAAAACAGCTTTTATATAGATACGCTCTCGATAGACGTAAAAAGCTCCGGCATGAAGGAAAAGATAAAGGGCTGGCACGACTGGCGGGACGGCGTTTTTTATGTGGCGCTCCCGTCGTATGCGGACGGGGAGGTAAAGCTGGACTGGAAGTATGCGGACAGCCTTTTTATCGACGGGAAAAAACAGAAAAAGGGAAAATGGAAGTATGAGACCGGGCGGCGCTATCTGTTTTCCTTTGTATACGACGGAGAGACCGCGGAGGAATTTTCTGTGGAATTGGTCGAGAGCGGGAATATGCCGACTGTTTTTATCAATACGGAGTCCGGCTCGATGGAAAACGTGGATGCGGACAGGCAAAACCGTGAAACGGGCGTTTTTTATCTGCTGGATGAGGTGGGAGAGCTTCAGACGTCGGATTCCCTTACCTATATCAAGGGAAGGGGCAACACCACATGGGAGCAGGATAAAAAGCCGTACAGCATCAAGCTTGCGAACAGCCACGGGATACTCGGGATGGACGCGTCGAGAAGATGGGAGCTTCTGGCGAATTATTACGACGGGAGCAATATGCGGAATGCGCTGATGCTGGGGCTGGCAAAGGATGCCGGCCTGGAATATACGCCGGATGCGAAATGGGTGGATGTGTATCTGAACGGCGTTTATCAGGGGCTTTACCAGCTTGGCGAAAAGGTGGAGACCGGGGCGGGACGTGTGGATATCGCAGTATCTGAAAGCGGTTCGGAGGAAACGGGCTGGCTGTTTTTGATGGAGGATGCGAGCCGCTATAGTGTAGCGTCTGGCGGGAAATTTTCCACGGACGGCGGGCAGACGCTTGTGGTCAAAAATCCTGAGAATGCGGGCGAGGCTCAGTTAAAGGGGCTGGAAAGCCTCGTTCAGGGCTTTGAAAACGCGGCGGTTTCGGATGCCGGAAAGGCGCTGGAAGAGTATATTGACGTGGATTCCTTTGTGAAAAAATATCTTATTGAGGAAATCGCCAAAAACTCCGATGCGGTGACGAACAGCCAGTATTTTTATAAGAAGGCGGAAGAGCCTGTGCTGTATGCGGGACCGGCATGGGATTATGATAACGCGCTGGGGCATACGAACGAGGAGGCGATGGACCCGTATGGGCTGATGCTGGACAAGATCCGCGACGGGAATTCGAATCTGTGGTATGGCTCTCTCTGCGGACGGCAGGATTTTGCACGGCGGGTCAGGGAAGTCTATGCAGATGTATTTTCAGGGCTTTTGGAGGAGGCTGTTTCTGAAAAGATAGAAGGCTGGCGGGAGCTTCTGCGTCCGGCGGCGCAGATGGACGAGCTGCGCTGGCAGCAGTATGGAAAGGATTTCCGGTATCGGGTATGCGAGGATTATGACGCGTATGTGGATTATCTGAAAATATTTCTGCAGGAGCGGAAAGCGTTTCTGGACAGCGTCTATATCGACGGAGCGGTCTGGAACAGGATACGGTTTGACCGCGGGGAGCTTTACAGCTATGTGGACCTGTACGCGATGCAGGGAAGCGCCGGGAGGCCTGCGCCGGACTGCTCGGACCTGGAGTGGGACGGGAAGCATATTACCGGATGGTATCATGAGGACGGTACGCCCTACGACCCGGCAAAAATGGTGGACGGGGATATGACGGTATACGCCCGCTGGGAAGCGGCGGACACAGTTGCGGATGGAGCTGTATCGCCGGAAGCAGGCTCTGGACCGGAAGAGGAAGCCGGGCTCACAGAGACGGGAGGTGAAGGAGAGACATGAAAGAAGAAGGAGGCGTCTGGCGGCATGAGCTGAAATTTGTATGCACCGTGCCGCAGCTGCGCATCATTGAAAGCAGGATAAGGCCGCTGCTCATGCCCGACCCCCATACGGGACCGGACGGCAGCTACCGCATCAGCAGCGTCTATTTTGACGATCAGTGGGATACCTGTTTTTATGAAAATGAGGACGGGACAGACCCGAGGGAGAAGTTCCGCATCAGGATATATAATGGAAGCGATGCAAAGATAACGCTGGAGCTAAAGCAGAAGCTTCGCGGAAAAACGCGCAAGCTGAGCTGCCCGCTGAACCGCATGGACTGCACGAGGGCACTGCGCGGCGAAACGCTGGAGGATTCCGACGGTCTGCCGCCGGTACTGCGCAAATTTATCCTGCAGCAAAAAGAAAGACGGCTTTTGCCGAAGGTGATAGTAGAGTATGAAAGGGTGCCGTATATTTTCCGGCTGGGAAATGTTCGGGTGACGCTGGACCAGAACATCTCCTCATCGTCGGAGATGGAGAAATTTCTGGAGGGCGGCTATATGAGGCGGCCTGTGATGCCGGCGGGGCGGCATGTGTTGGAAGTAAAATATGATGAATTCCTGCCGGACCCGGTGCGTCAGCTCCTTGCGCTGGAAACGCTGCAGAGGACATCCTATTCAAAGTATTACATATGCAGACAGTTTGATATCTGACAAATAACAGGAAATGATGACAGTCGCCTGTGCGGCCTGGGGAAAGGAAGAAAAAATGGGATTCGGAGATATTTTTAAAAAATCTTTTTTGAACGGCTTTTATGATACGGGCATGGAGCTGCCGACGGTTTTGTTAAGCCTCGGCGTGACCTGCCTTCTGGCGCTTTATATTTTTTTCGCATACCGCCTTTTGACACGAAAAACCTTTTATAATAAGAATTTCGGCATTTCGCTGGCGGCGCTGGCCATCATCACGGCGGCTATCATTATGACGATACAGTCCAGCATTGTCATCTCCCTTGGTATGGTAGGCGCGCTGTCCATCGTCCGTTTCAGGACGGCGGTTAAAGAGCCGATGGACCTGGTATTTTTATTCTGGTCCATCAGTACGGGCATCATCTGCGGCGCAAATCTGTATCTGCTCGGAGTCGTGGCGTGCCTTGTTGTGACGGTGGCTCTGTTTGTGTTAGATCTGATACCTGTGACAAAGGCGCCAATGCTCCTTATCGTGAACAGCTCCGATACGGACGGCGAGGACGCGGTGCTGGATATCGTAAAGCGTTTCAGCAAATACTGCCGCGTAAAATCCAGGACCGTGAGCGCAGGGCGCTTAGACCTCGTGATAGAGGTACGGGTTTCCGAGGAAGGAAAGCTCGTAAAAGAAATGAGTGCGCTGGAAAAAATGGACAGTGTTTCTTTGATTTCGCATGACGGGGAAACAACTTATTAAAAATATCGCAGTATCAGAATCCGGCCAGCGGTCAGGCAGCGCAGCAGGATTCTGAATCTGCTTACAGGAGGAAAAATGTACGTTATTGCAGGACTGGGAAATCCGAAAAAGGAATATGATAATACAAGACATAATATCGGATTTTCCATCATAGATATGTTGGCAGAAAAGACCGGGATTTCGATCGGAACGGCAAAGCATAAGGGGCTTCTGGGCGCGGGCTACTGGAATGGACAGAAGCTGCTTCTGGTCAAGCCGCTGACCTATATGAACCTGAGCGGCGAGTGCATCCGCGAGGTGCTGGATTATTATAAGGTGGACGGCAGGGAGAATCTGATAGTCATCCATGATGATATCAGCCTTGAGCCGGGAGTGATACGCATCCGCAAAAAGGGCAGCGCAGGCGGTCATAACGGTTTGAAAAATATTATTCAGCATCTGGGTCACGACCAGTTTATACGGATAAAGGTCGGCGTGGGCGAAAAGCCGGCGGGATACGATCTGGCAGATTATGTGCTGGGGCACTTCAGCGGCGATGAAAGGGCACTGATGAAACAGGTTTCTGAGGAGACGTGCGATGCGGTGCAAATGATTATGGAAAAGGGGCCCGATGCCGCCATGAATTATTTTAACGGGCGCAAACAGAAAGGGTAAAGATGAAAGTATTATCGGCTCCGCTATGGGAGCTGGCAGAATTTGAAGAGGGAAAAAAGCTTCTGGACAGAGAAAAGGCAAAGGTGGCTTTTTCTGGGCTTTATGACTCCCAGAAGCTTCATATGGTATCCGGGCTGAGCGATGGTTTTGAACAGAAAATCATCGTTACTTTCAGTGACAGACAGGCACGGGAAATCGGGGCTGAATATGCCTTTTATGACCGGAATACGCTCGTATATCCGGGAAAGGACCTGATATTTTATCAGGCGGATGTGGCGGGCGGAGAGCTGGTGCGGGAGCGGATGCGGGTCGTGCGGGCGATACTGGAAAAGCGCCCGGTGACGGTTGTGACAACGATGGAAGCGCTCATGATGCCGCAGATGCCGCTGTCGGAAATTGTTTCCCGTGTGCTCCGTTTTGATCGAAGCTCGACAGTCGATGAGGAGAGGCTTTCCGAAGCACTCATCGAGATGGGATATGAAAAAAATTATCAGGTGGAGGCTCCGGGGCAGTTTTCGGTCCGGGGCGGCATTGTGGATATTTTTGACATGACGGAGGAAAATCCGTATCGTATCGAGCTGTGGGGAGACAGCGTGGATTCCATACGCAGTTTTGATGTTCTTTCCCAGCGCTCCGTAGAAAATCTGGACAGCATTTCGGTGTATCCGGCAACAGAGCTCATCCTTTCTGCAGGACGCAGACGGGACGGCTTTGAACGTATTAGAAAGGAAGCGAAGCAGCACGTCAAAAAGCTGCGGGACGCCGGGAATATTGAAGCTGCAGGACGGCTCGAGGCACAGGTAAGGGAGACGCTCGAGTCCGTGCAGGAGTTTGGCAGTGTGGTAAATCTGGAGAGCTTTGTCCACTATTTTTATCCGGCAACGGAATCGTTTTTGCAGTTTTTTGATGAAGAGAGGGCGCTCGTGCTGTTGGATGAGCCTAAGAGGCTTTGCGAGACAGCGGATGCTTTGGAGATGGAATTTCGGGAAAGCATGTCGGGACGTCTGGAAAAGGGATATATCTTACCCGGTCAGGCGGGGATTTTGTATACTCAGAAGGAGATAGGCGCCCGGATTTCAGCGTTCAGGGCGGCAGCGCTGTCCGCGCTGGAAACAAAAAACGAGCTCTTTTTGCCGGAGCGTTCGTTCGGGGTAACAGTGCGGAGTATTTCTTCTTATAACAACAGCTTTGAGTCTCTGCTGAAGGACCTGAAACGCTATAAAAAGACAGGCAGCCGCGTGCTTTTGCTGTGCGCGTCAAGAACGCGTGCGAAGCGTCTGGCGGCAGATCTGCGGGAACAGGAGCTGACGGCATTTTACAGTGAGGATCCGGACCGGGAGGTACAGCCGGGAGAGACGATGCTTTTTTACGGTCATGTGGAAAAAGGATTTGAGTATCCGTTGCTGAAGTTCGCGGTGATTTCGGAAGGCGATATCTTTGGCGCGCCCAAAAAGAAAAAGCGGAAGATAAAGCGCTACGAAGGGGCGAAGATACATGATTTCGCAGAGCTTAAGGTAGGGGACTATGTGGTGCATGAGACGCATGGTCTCGGCATTTATCAGGGTATCGAAAAAGTTGAGGTAGAGGGCACGATACGCGATTATATGAAGATATCCTATCGGGATGGCGGCAATCTGTACGTGCTGGCGACAGGGCTTGACGTGATACAGAAATATGCATCTGCGGACGCGGCGAAAAAGCCAAAGCTGAACAAGCTTGGTACGCAGGAATGGACGAAGACGAAAAGCCGCGTAAAAAGCGCCGTCAACGAGGTTGCAAAGGATCTGGTGGAGCTTTATGCCGTGCGGCAGCAGGAGAAGGGGTTTGCATTTTCCGAGGATACGGTATGGCAGAGAGAGTTTGAGGAAATGTTTCCCTTTGAGGAAACAGACGACCAGCTTTCCGCGATTTCTGCGACAAAGCGCGATATGGAAAGTACGAAGATAATGGATCGGCTCATCTGCGGAGACGTGGGGTACGGAAAGACCGAAATAGCGATACGCGCCGCATTCAAGGCAGTTCAGGATGGCAAGCAGGTTGTTTTTCTTGTGCCGACAACGATACTGGCGCAGCAGCACTATAACAACTTTGTGCAGAGGATGAAGGATTATCCGGTGAGGATAGATCAGATGTCGCGTTTCCGCACACCGGCTCAACAGAAAAAGACGATAGAGGATTTGAAAAAGGGGCTGGTGGACATTGTCATCGGTACTCACAGAGTCCTTTCCGCAGATATGAAATTCAAGGATTTGGGGCTTCTTATCATCGACGAAGAGCAGCGCTTCGGAGTGACGCATAAGGAGAAGATAAAGAAGATGAAGGAAAACGTGGACGTGCTGACGCTGAGTGCAACGCCGATACCACGGACCCTTCATATGTCGCTGGTCGGGATCAGGGATATGAGCGTTCTGGAGGAAGCGCCTAACGAACGCCAGCCTATCCAGACGTATGTGATGGAATATAATGAAGAGATGGTACGCGAGGCGATACTGCGGGAGCTGTCCAGGGGCGGCCAGGTGTATTATGTCTACAACAGGGTCAATACGATAGCGGATATGGCGGCAAAGCTGCAGGAGCTTGCCCCGGAGGCAACGGTATCTTTTGTACACGGACAGATGTCAGAACGGGAGCTGGAACGTCTCATGTTCGATTTTATCAACGGGGAGATAGATGTGCTGGTAGCGACCACTATTATCGAGACGGGACTGGATATCTCCAATGTGAATACGATAATCATCCATGATTCCGACCGGATGGGACTGTCGCAGCTCTATCAGCTCCGCGGACGCGTGGGGCGGTCAAACCGTACGGCGTACGCCTTTTTGATGTACAAGCGGGATAAGGTGTTGAGAGAGGTGGCAGAAAAACGCCTTGCCGCCATTAAGGAATTTACTGACCTGGGGAGCGGATTTAAGATAGCGATGCGGGATCTGGAGATACGCGGAGCGGGCAATCTTCTGGGAGAACGCCAGCACGGGCATATGGAGGCGGTCGGCTACGACCTGTACTGCAAAATGCTGAACGAGGCGGTAAAGCACTTGAAGGGCGAGGGCGACGACGGGGATTTTTCCACGACGGTAGAGCTGGAGGTGGATGCATATATTCCCGGAAGCTATATCGTCAACGAGCAGCAGAAGCTGGATATTTATAAGCGGATAGCGGGTGTGGAAACGGAAAGTGAGAGCGAAGAGATGAAGGGAGAGCTGCTTGACAGGTTCGGCGAGGTGCCGAGATCGGTAGACAATCTTCTGCGTATCGCGCTCCTCAGAACGCAGGCACACAGGCTTTATATTATGGAGGTAAAGGGGCGGCCCGGCGAGCTGCGTTTCGTATATCGTCCTGACGCGAAGGTACACGGGGAAAATATCCCGAAACTGTTTGAGCTTTACGGGGAAAGCCTGAAATTTTTCCCGCAGGGAAATCCGGTCTTTACTTATCAGTACAAAAGGAGTAAGGTAATGGAGAAAAATGCGGAGGCGCTGCTGGAGCTGGCAGAACGCCTTATCGGTGATATGCAGCGCTGTCTTCTGTAGGAGATATGGCGCAGCGGCTGCCGCGGAAAGAGGGAAAATTTTGAAGATTATAACACAGATTGGTATTATTTTTGGAGTATGCTGGGTGGCGCAGCTTATCGAGCGGGCGCTCCCGTTTGCCTTTCCCGCCAGCGTGATAGGCATGATACTGTTGTTTTTACTGCTTATATCGCGGGTGCTGAAGGTAGAGCATATCCGTGAAAAATCGGATTTCCTGCTGGGGAACATGGCGTTCTTTTTTATTCCGGCGGGCGTGAGCATCATTAATTATTTTGATGTATTAAAAGACTGGGTATTCCAGCTCATTTTTATCTGTGCGGTGACAACCGTTATCACCTTTGCGGTCACAGCCTACAGCATGAAATTTGTAATGTATCTGATGTCCCGGTTTTCCGGGAAGCGGGAGGTGAAGGAATGATGCAGGAACTGTTTGTTTCGCCGTTTTTTGGCATTGCTCTGAGCGCAGCAGCCTTCTGGGCAGGCGTGAAGCTCCGTAAAAAGACGGGGCTTGAGATATGCAATCCACTTGTGATCGCAATCGTTATCGTTTCCGGCGTACTGCTTATTTTTAAGATTCCGTATGAGTCCTATGAAAAGGGCGGCGGTATCATCAACATGTTTCTTGCTCCGGCAACGGCATGCCTTGCCGTTTCCATCTATACGAGGATAGAGCTGTTAAAGAAAAACTGGCTTCCGGTCGTTGTGGGAGCGGTGTGCGGAACGGCGGCTTCGATGGGGAGCGTGTACGCATTGTGCAGGCTGTTCCATATGGATGAGGCGATGACCGCGTCACTGATGCCGAAATCGGTGACGACTCCTATTGCGGTGAGTATTGCGGAGGGAAGCGGCGGAATTACGCCGATAACCGTTGTTGCCGTGATATTTACAGGGATTCTGGGAAGTATTTTTGCGCCGAAGCTTGTCAGGCTGTTTCGGATAAACGATCCCATGACGGCGGGCGTTGCCATCGGGGCGTGTTCCCATGCGGTCGGCACTTCCAAGGCGCTTGAGATGGGAGAAACGGAGGGGGCCATGAGCGGTCTTGCGATAGGCGTCTGCGGTATTATGACGGTGCTGTTTTCCATGCTGCTCTGATACGGCAGAGTGCAGCCCGATCGGATATGAGGATGTCGGAGAGGGGAGGGCTGAGGAACCAGGGAGGATATGACAATGCAGCAGGACAAAGAATTTTTGGGGAAAGCCCCTATCGGGAAGCTTTTATTTCAGCTCGCGCTGCCTGCAATAGCAGCGCAGATAATCAACCTGTTATACAATCTGGTTGACAGGGTCTATATCGGGCACATACCCGGCGACGGCGCGGAGGCGCTGACGGGCGTGGGAGTGTGTATGCCGGTCATTATGGTCGTATCGGCATTTGCGGCGCTGATAAGCATGGGCGGAGCGCCGAGGGCTTCTATTTTTATGGGGAAAAAGGATAACGAAACAGCGGAAAAGATTCTCGGGAACTGTTTTATGCTCCAGATCATCATTTCAATTATCCTGACGACAGTCCTTTTGCTGTTCGGGCGTCCGCTTTTGTTAAAATTTGGGGCAAGCCCGGAGACAATAGAGTATGCGGTAGCATATATGAACATTTATGCGGTTGGTACGATATTTGTACAGCTTACGCTGGGGATGAACGCATTTATCACGGCGCAGGGATTTGCAAAGACAGGGATGCTTTCCGTATTGATAGGAGCGGTGACGAATATTGTGCTGGATCCGGTATTTATATACGGATTCGGGATGGGCGTGCGCGGCGCGGCGCTGGCTACAGTCATTTCGCAGGCATTGTCTACGATATGGGTGCTGTCCTTTTTACTGGGGAAAAAGACACAGTTAAAGCTGCGGCGCAGAAATATGAGATTGAACGGCAGCATTTTGCTCCCGTGCGTTGCGCTGGGCATATCTCCGTTTGTAATGCAGGCGAGCGAAAGCGTGATCATGGTGTGCTTTAACTCATCGCTGTTAAAATACGGCGGCAATATTGCGGTCGGCGCGATGACGATACTTTCATCCGTTATGCAGTTTTCCATGCTCCCTCTTCAGGGGCTCGGACAGGGCGCACAGCCGATTTCAAGCTACAATTACGGTGCGGGCAATGCGGAGCGCGTAAAAAAGACATTTAAGCTTCTTTTGCTGTGCAGCATGATATATGCGGGGATACTTTGGGGCGCAGTTATGTGCTTTCCGGAGCTGTTTGCAAGAATATTTTCGCCGGATGCCGCATTGGTGGAATATACCGGAAAGGTACTGCGTGTATATATGGGATGTATGGTGCTGATGGGAGCGCAGATAGCGTGTCAGATGACGTTTATCTCCATGGGAAATGCGGCGTCATCCGTTATCGTTGCGGTCATGCGGAAATTTGTCCTGCTTCTGCCGCTGATATATCTGCTCCCGCATCTGATGTCTGACAAGACGATGGCGGTTTATACGGCAGAGCCCGTGGCGGATTTTCTCGCAGTGACATTTACAGTGTGTCTGTTTGCAGTGCAATTTAAGAAGGCGCTGAAAAAATTAGAGTGATCATTTGCGGACAGGCCGGTAAATGGCTGTTATGATACAAAGCGAAAAGGGAATTTTCTATGGAACAGAAGAAATCGGACAGACGCCGGATGACGGCAATTCTGGGGGCGGGCTTTTTACTGCGTCTCTGCTATGTGCTGTTTTCCACGATTTATGAAAGGCAGTATGACATCGGCATGATAGATCTGGATGCCGGGCATACGGTGACGGGCGGGCATCTGGCGTATATCCAGTATTTGTATGAAAACTGGAGGCTGCCTGATTTTGACCCGACTACGGTGTATCAGTTTAACCATCCGCCGCTCCATCATTATCTGTGCGCGCTGTGGATGAAATTCTGTTCCATTTTTATTTCGGATACAGCGGTGCGGGAGGAATCAATACAGGTTGTACCCTTTGTCTGTTCACTGCTTATCATCTTTTTTCTGGCAAAGATTCTCGGACAACTGGCGCTTACGGAGAAGGCGAAACGCTTTATAATGTTGCTGTTTGCCTTTCATCCGGCGCTGGTGCTTTTGTCCGGCAGCGTGAACAATGACTGTATGGCGCTTTTATTCACAGTGCTCTGTGTATATTATACGATGCTGTGGGTGCGCTATCCGACGATACACAATATATTGAAGCTTGCGCTGGCAGTCGGACTGGGGATGCTGACAAAGCAGAATGTGGCGCAGATGGCGTTTCCCATTGCCGGGGTATTTTTGTGGACATTGTGGAAAGAGTGGAAAAAGGGTGGATTTCCTAAAAGAATTTTCGTCCAGTACGGTCTGTTCGGGCTCGTATCGGTTCCGCTGGGAATGTGCTTTTATATCCGGAATATGCTTCTGTATAAAATGCCTCTTGTGTGGATATATACGCTGCCGAAGGATTCCTGGCAGTATACCGGAAATGTTCCGGTACTGAACCGGTTTTTGTGGCCGGTGCCGTCGGAGGCTGTGGATAATCTGCTCCATTTCAGGCTCGGCTGTGGATATAATGTGTGGATGCAGATAATCCGTACATCGGTGTTGGGCGAATGGGATATGGCGGACGTGGGAAAAGGTGTGAAAGTGCTGGCTGTGCTTTTGATGGCGGCAGGAGCGGTGCTTGCGTTTGCGGGGATTTTGGCATTTCTGGATGTGTTTGTGATACGTCGGAAAAGGTACGATATCTCCACGCCGGTGCGGATACTGTTTGTGATGTCATATGCAGTGCATTTGTTGTTTTATTTAAAATTTGCCTATGACTATCCGCAGGAGTGCAGCATGCATTTCCGTTACATCGAGATAGAGCTGCTTTTCCCGGCGGCGGCGCTGGGGTTCTGGCTTCAGCAGACGGAAAAGAAATGGATGAGATATGCGCTGAATACAGTTTTGGCATTTTTTTGTCTGCTGAGCGTCGGGATGATAGGGGTATGGTGCGCCATGTGATGACAAAGCCCGGAAACGGGTAAAAATGAGATGCTGCTCATGCGGCGGAAATGAGGGAAATATGAAAAATAGTTGGCAGAAAAGCAGGAACATCCGGCGCTGTGTGACAGAGAGCGCGCTGTTTGCGGTAGCGCTTTTCTGCCTGCTTTTTTTATATAAAGGAATGTATCCGTTCGGGGACGGCTCTGTTATGATGACCGACCTGTACTCCCAGTATATGCCGCTTCTGTACCGTTTTTATGATGTGGTCACGGGACAGAAAAATCTGTTTATGGAGCTGGCGGTGTCGGGCGGCGCAAACCTGTATGCAGATACGATAAATGAGGTGCTCAATCCGTTCAACTATGTGCTTTTGCTGTTCGGGCGCGAAAAGCTGTATCTGGGGCTCAATGTGGTCCTGCTCTTATATGGAGTCGGAGCGGCGGCTTCCTGCCGGTATTTTCTGGAAAAGATCATGAGACGGGAACAGAGGGAATTTAAATGGGGCAGCCCTGCGCTGGTTTTGAGCCTGTGCTATGCGTTTTCCGGGTATACTGCCTATAATTATCAGATCATCCGGTGGATGTACCTTCCGGTGCTGTTTCCTTTATTTGTACTGGCGCTTCTGCGACTTTTACGTGAAAAAAAGGGCGGTATGTATGGAAGCCTTCTGGCATATCAGCTGATGCTGAGCGTACAGCTTGGATTTATGACATTACTGTTTACGCTGTTTGCGGGCGGGATTTATGTGTGTGTGTCGGGAAATGGCTGCGGAGGCTGCAGGACTCAGGATGCGGACGAAGGGCGTTATACGGGGCACAGAGCAGGGAATGAGCAACTTTCCTGTCTTGCAAAGTGGACATGTATCGGACTTTTGCTGTCGTCGGCTGTGCTCGTTCCGGCGCTGTCAGGGTTGTTCTCTTCGGCGCGGTCGGGAGAGACTTTGAGTTATTTCGGAGTGATGAAGCGGCACGGACTGGACGATATCTTTGAGAGGGTATTTCAGATAGGACAGCCTGTGATGCTGGGGATTTTGTGCTGGGAAGCAATCCGTATGTTTGCGGCATGCCGGAAAACGGGGCGGAAGCATTTTTGTGCTGTGACCGGGGAAACGAAATTCTGGCTGATAATGGGCATATTTTTGTCGATGACAGCGCTTTTGCAGCCGTCGAATCTTTTATGGCACCTGGGCTCATATGTGTGCTTTCCTGTGCGGTACGGATACATGGCGCTTCTGTGCATGGCAGCGCTGGCGGATGGACTTTGGGATATGGCGGAAGCAGAGCATATCGGCAGCAGAGCTTCGGTGTTCTGGTCTGCAGGTGCGTTTTTTTCCCTGATATGCTCGGCAGCAGTGGTCTTTTGGTGGGAAGACCGGATCGTGCAGGCATTTTCTTCGCTGGCGATCAGCAGCGTGTGTACGGCGGAAACTGCGGCGGTTTTTTTCATATGTGCGCTTCTATTTATCGGAACGGTGTGCATGTGTGCGGCGCAGAGCAGACGGCGGAAGATACAAAGAGCATTTTCCTGCGGCGGTCTGACGCTCTGCGCGGCAGTGTGCGGATTTTTATTTTACACAATGATCTTTCTTCCGGAGGATTACGGCGTGCGGCAGGAAAATGAAAGAGCTTATGCGGAAATGACAGAGGAAGCAGCGGCGTATGAAACGGCAGTGCAGAAGGAGGGGGCGGACGCAGGGGAGGAATGGCTTCTGGCCCGGCAGAAGGATGAGGAAAGCTTTCCCATCAATGCAGCCCTCGTAAGCCGGAAGGGCTCACTGAGCGGATATTTTCCCACGGAGGATAAGCTGACCAAAGCAGCGATGGAGGGGCTGGGATATCTGGCGCCGTGGGTATCGGTGCGCTCCGTGGGAGGAACTCCGGTATCGGATGAGCTTTTGCGACGGGTGCTCGTCTTTGACGGGGAAATTCCGGCGTGTCGCCCGGACAAGGCATTGGGAACAACGGAAAGCGTGCTTGCTTTGCAGGAGCAGATGACAGCTCTTACGGGAGGACGTTCTGTACTGGAACGGTTTTCCGGGGCAGAGCTTGCGCAGGAGGATGGAAGTCTGCTTTTGATGGTAGAAGAGGAAAGCGCTTTGTATCTGGATGCAGGACAGACGGCGGACAGCCTGCAGATATTTGTGAACGGTCGGGAGCTCAATATCCCGGAAAAAATGCAGGCGGCAAGTCCTGATCGCCTGATTGCCCTGGGAAGCTTTGTGGGAGAAAATGTGGAGATTACCGTTTTGAGCGGCGGCGCAGCAGTATTACCGGAGCAGATGGAGCTGGGCGTTTTGGATACAGCGATGTGGCAGGAGACGCTTTTGCTGCTGAATCAGGCGGGAAAGCAAAAAAGGTCTTCAAAGGATACAGGGCATTTAGGGAACAGGATGGACGGCACTCGGGCGTTGTCACCGGAGTATTTTGAAATTTCCGAAAGGGAAGGGATAATCAGGGCGGCTGTAGACGGAAAAGAGGGCGATTTGCTGTTTGTTCCGTTCATGGCTCTGAATGGCTGGCGCTGTGTACAAAATGGACAGCTTGTGGATGTTATGCCGGTATTTGGCGGATTTCTGGGGATAAAACTTCTGGACGGTGAAAATGAAATCAGGTTTTCCTTCCGTCCGCCGGGACTGTACACAGGGCTGTGGATGACAGCGCTGGGAATTGCAGCGGCGATGTGGATGATTTTGCGGAAGGATTGTGGAACAGGACGATTTGCGGCAAAGGCAGACCGGGCTCTGGGCAGTTTATACAGGGTATTGTTTGTTGGGGGAATCCTGGGAATTTATGTGATCCCTGCGCTGGGGCTGATTTTATATCTGGCAGGAAAGGTGCTGGGGAGAATCGGATAACAAAAAACCTGCTCTGTATGAAGAAAAGAAATAACCGGAAGGAAAAGCGATGGGGATTAAAATTGGCAATAACAATATTTTAACAAAATCGTTCCGTCTGATGTCGCTGGCGGCTTTGACGGTCGGTATGATGGCCGTTGGACAAAAGGGTGTGCCGGCTGAGTTTATCCGGCAGCCCGAATGGAGGATATGGACGGCGGAGTCTGAGGATAACGGCATCTATGTAAAAACGGTGGAACAAAATCTGCTGCTCTTGCCGGGGGCGTCCCTGTCGGCGGACAGCGAGGAGAGCAGGGAGTTTGCGGCAGTCCTTGCCGCGGACGGGATAAGCGATGATGAGGGGCTCAGGTGGTCGTCGGCAAACGACTGGGAGAATCATGACCACTGGCTGCAGGCATCTTTTCGGGAGCCTGTAACGGTGGGGGCGGTACGGGTTTATTGGGAGCGCACGAATGCGGCTGCCTATGCGCTGGAATATTCGCAGGACGGAAAACAGTGGGAAACAGCGGCGCAGTTTTCAGAAGCGCCGCAAAGCGCTGTGCAGGATATTGTTCTGGATGAGCCGATAGAAGCTTCCTTCGTGCGTCTGCATGTGGCGGATGTGAAAAAGGACGAATCGGATATGAGCCTGTATTACCAGAATGTGTCGGTTCTGGAGCTGGAGATATATGAAGGGATAGAGGACAGCTTTCTGGTGGAAACGCCTGAGATAAAAGTCGGAAGGAAGCGGACGCTTACAGTGCCGGAGGCGGGAGAGTATGAGCTTTCTTTTGCGGGGGCGGATTATGAAAATCTGATAGGAAAAGACGGCAGGATAGCGGATACGATAGCGGATACGGAAGCGGAGATAGGTTTTGTGCTGGAAAAGGATGGGGAAGCGTTAGAGCTTCCCGGAATGTATGTAACGATACCGGCATCCGGAGGGGCGGATGGATTTGAAGCGAAAGTGGCGGACGAGGAAGCTGCTAAAAGGAGGCAGTCTCTCCCGGAGGGGTTTTCAGCGATGGAATGGCTGCCGGGAGGCGGCACCGTCAGGATAGGGCAGGAGGAGCTTGCGGCAGCGGAAAATGCGCTGTATGAGCAGGGGACGATAAAAGGATCGAAGACCGCATACAGTAAAATGGAGATTTCTTCGGGACGCATCCGGATGAGTATAAAATCCGGGGAGGACGAATGGACGGATTCTCTGGGGCAGGAGGGCTTTGAGCTGGATATCGGGATGGAGAAAGACGGCGAGATACAGATTGCGGCGCGAACGCAGCAGGGGCTGTGCTGGGGACTGGAAAGCCTGCGGCAGCTGTGCGGGGTATCCGACGGAGAGATTCCGACAGGGCGGATACGGGACTATCCACGTTACAGCGTGCGGGGATTTGGCATCGATGTGGGACGAAGAGCGGTTTCGATGGAGCTTTTATATCGTATTGTGGACGCCCTGGCAGAGCAACGGATGAATACGCTCCTCGTGCATCTGAATGACAATCAGATTATTTCGCAGAGCAGCTATGACGGGACGACAGAAGGGGCGCGCAATCTTTATGCGGGCTTCCGTCTGGAATCTGATATCAGAAATGAGGCGGGAGAGCCGCTGACGTCGCAGGAGCTTTTTTATACGAAGGAAGATTTTTCGGAGCTGGTGGCATATGCGGCGCAGAGAGGCGTGGAAGTAGTCCCGGAAATCGATACGCCGGCACATAGCCTTGCGCTTACAAAGCTGTTTCCACAGCTGGGTCTGAAAAACCATCCGGAGGCAGCGGACCAGCTGGATTTGTCAAAGCCGGAAACCGCAGAACTGGTCAAACAGATTTGGGCGGAATATCTGACCGGGGAGGATGCGGTATTTGCCCAGACAGAGGCGATTCATATCGGAATGGATGAATATTTCGGGGATGCAGAGGATTATCTGAGCTACATGGAAACGATTTCGGAATATGTGCGGGAGCTTGCACCGGACAAAAGGATACGGATGTGGGGAAGTCTTTCAGGCATAGAGGGAGATATCAGCAATCTTTCAAGGGAGCTTGAGATGCATGTCTGGGATACGTCGTGGGCGGACCCGCAGGAGATGTACGAGGCGGGATTTCCGATCGTCAATTCGCTCAGCAGCAGCCTGTATCTCATACCCGGAGGCGGTTATGACTGGCTGGATAAGGATTTCCTGATAAAAGATTGGCAGCCGAATGTGTTTGAAACGGCGGAGCGCACCTGGGTATTGCCCGCTTATTCCCCCCGGATGTTGGGCGCATGCTACATGATGTGGAATGACTGGGCATTTTTAAACGGGGAAAGCATCACAGAGGACGGGCTGTTTGAGCGTTTTGCAGATTCGCTCCCGGTGATCGCGGAAAAACTTTGGGGAAGCAGCAGCTTTATCAATAAATAAAAAAAGCCGCAGGGGCGGCGGAAAGAGGTAAAAAATGGCGCTTTTACATGTGGAATTTTTTTCAGACGTACTTGGGATGTGCATGGGGATGGATGTGATATTGCCCCAGAAGACGAACGGCCAGATAGGAATGGAGGGAAAAGGGGCCGAGGGCAGATATAAAACGATGTATCTGCTACACGGCATGAGCGACGACCAGACAATATGGCAGGGCAGGGATTCGATAGAGCGTTATGCGAGCCAGCTCGGGATAGCTGTGGTAATGCCTACGACCCATCTGGCGTTTTATACGGATACGACCTACGGGATGAAATACTGGACGTTTATCTCGGAGGAGCTGCCGAAGATATGCCGTGAATTTTTCCCGCAGATGTCTGACAAAAAAGAGGATACGCTGGCGGCGGGGCTGTCTATGGGCGGTTACGGCGCATGGAAGCTGGGGCTTGGCGCTTCGGAAACCTTCGGTGCGGCGGCATCCTTGTCCGGCGCATTGGATATCGTCGGGGATTATGAAAGGAACGTGCGGGAAAATTCACAGAATCTTCCGCTGTTTTCCGGGATATTCGGATCGGCTGAACAGCTGAGAGGCTCGAAGAACGACCTGCTCGCACTGGCGGACGGACTGGCGGCGTCCGGGAAGGAAAGACCCCGCCTGTATGCATGGTGCGGGACGGAGGACTTTTTATACGAAGGGAATCTGCTGGCATGGGAGCATCTGAATAAGCTGGGATTTGAGATGACGCTGGAGGAATCTGCCGGCGATCATCAGTGGAAATACTGGGATGCAAAGATTCAGGACGTGCTTCGCTGGTGGCTCGGTACGGATATGGATTTACAGTGAGCGGAGGCAATGACATGGAACAGGAGCATCTCGTTATCTGCAGCGGTTACGGTGCGGAGGGCGCAAACGATATCATAACGGTCCGCATTTCCTGCAGCGGGGAAAAACAAAAAAGCGGGGAAGATTTCATTTCAGAGGATGTAAAAACGGATATTTTATCGGGGATCGGGCAGGGAAACTGCCCGTCCTTCGGGCTTGTCCGCGGGAACGCTTTTTATGCGGTGGAAGAGCTTGCCGGAGAGGCATATATCCGAAAATATGAGCTTTGTGCTGATGGGAGTCTTTCCGATACCGGCAGAAGACTTTGTATCCCCGGCGGCGAGTTATGTCATCTGCATGCGGGAGAAAAAGCGCTGTATGCGAGCTGTTACGGGACCGGGGATTTCTGTGCGGTGGATTTTGAACTGGAAAAGGTGCTCTGGCATCGGGGGGCTCAACCGGGGCAAAAGCAGCCCCATGCCCATTGGGCGAGTGAAAAGGACGGGATTTTATATCTGGCAGATTTAGGGAGCGACAAGGTGTATCGTTACCGTCTGGAGGGCGGTCTGCCGTCGCAGGAGCTTTCAGCGCTGGAGCTGGAGGACGGCGCAGGACCCCGTCAGGCTCTGCCGCTGGAAAAGGGGGCGCTTTTAACCGTGCAGGAGCTGGATTCTACGCTCAGGTTCTGGAAAAACGGCGAGTGTGTGGAAACTGTGCGGACGACAGCCTTTGACGGTACAAATTATCCCGGGACCATCTGCATGGCCGATGAAAACACGGTGCTTGTCTGCAACAGAGGCGCAAATACGGTGGCGGCATTCCGTTTGGAAACCGGGGAAAACCGCGGCGCAGGATCCGGGGCTCAGGTGCAGGTGCGTCTGGTTTATCTGGGAGAGTGGGCGACGGGCGATTGGCCGCGCCATCTGTATAAGGTTTCCGGCACAAATCTGTTTTTGAACGCCTGCAACAAGGAAGGCGCGCTGATCTTATTTGAGTGGACGGGGACAGAGCTTGTGCAGAGAGGAAGAATTGAACTGCCCGGCGCATCCTGCGCAGCGGAATAAAGGGAATACTAAACTGTGTTACAGCTCTTCCGGTCGGATTTCCATTCCCTTTCGGTAATATTTTTTGTCATCCTCGCTGATAGGACGCATGATGCGGCAAGGCGTGCCGTAAGCAACGACATCGGCGGGGATGTCCTTCGTAACGATGCTCCCGGCTCCTATCACAGAGTTATCTCCGATGGAAACGCCGGGCATGACGATGCAGTTTGCACCAATCCAGACGTTATTGCCTATCGAAATGGGAAGGTTATACTGTGCGACCTTTTCACGCATGTCGGGTGAAACAGGATGAGTTGCGGTGCAGAGCACGACATTGGGACCGAACATTACGCTGTTGCCGACAGTGATAGGGGCATCGTCCACCAGCGTCAGATTGAAGTTGGCATATACCTGATCGCCGAACGAACAGAATTTACCGCCCCAGTTGGCGTGAAAGGGCGTTTCGATATAGCAGTTTTTCCCCATGTGAGCGAACATTTTCTGAAGAAGCTCACCTTTTTCTTTTTGCTGACTGGGACGGAGCTGATTATATTCAAACAGCATGTCCAGATGCTTCAGCTGTTCGTCGGCAAGCTCCTGACTGTCACACAGATAGAGTCTGCCGCTGTGCATTCTTTCGTAGATTTCCTGTAATTCCATATTTGTTCCCCCTGTAGGTAAGTGCTTTTTTTCATCGTAGCAGAGTTCCGGGGAGAAAACAAGCATAACCGCCCGGCTTTCCGGTTGCGAAAACAATTCTGTTACTGTGCGCACCGGCCTCAAATGCCACGCCAGTGAGCATTAACACAATTCCTGCGTCGGGGCTGGCTTTTTTAGAAATTAAATGGTAGAATAGACAGCGAGACAGACAGTATTTTGAGAGACGGGAGGTTTTTTTCATGAAAGTGCTTGTGATAAACTGCGGCAGCTCATCGCTGAAATATCAGCTCATCGACAGCCAGAGCGAAGAGGTACTGGCTAAGGGGCTGTGCGAGAGAATCGGTATCGAGGGCAGCAGTGTGACGCATCAGAAGGCGGATTCCGGCAAGAAGACGGAAGAAGTCGCTATGAAAGATCATACCGATGCGGTAAAGGTCGTGATAGAGAAGCTTACGGATGCTGAGGATGGCGTGATAGCTTCCCTTAAAGAAATCGATGCGGTGGGACATCGTATCGTACACGGCGGGGAGCATTTCAAAGGCTCCGTTGTCATTGATGAAGACGTGATGAAGGCGATAGAGGAATGTAATGACCTGGCACCGCTGCATAATCCGGCGAACCTGATCGGTATCCGTTCCTGCCAGAGTGTGATGCCGGGCGTTCCCATGGTTGCGGTATTTGATACTGCATTTCACCAGACAATGCCGGGAAAGGCTTATCTGTATGGTCTTCCTTATGAATATTATGAAAAATACAAAATCCGCCGTTACGGTTTCCACGGAACGAGCCACGACTTCGTATCAAAGCGGGCGGCTGAAATCCTTGGCAAGGACAGGAGCGAGTTAAAGATAATCGTATGCCATCTGGGCAACGGCGCTTCGGTCTCCGCTGTGAAAAACGGCGAATCCGTTGATACTTCCATGGGACTGACTCCTCTGGAGGGACTGATGATGGGAACCAGAAGCGGAGATCTCGATCCCGCCATCATCGGATTTATTGCGGAAAAGGAGAATAAGACCGCGGCAGAAGTGATAGATATCTGCAACAAAAAATCAGGCGTTCTGGGGCTTTCCGGAATTTCCAGTGACTTCCGCGACCTGGTGGGCGCTGCGGCAGAAGGCAACGGTCATGCGCAGACGACGCTGGAGGCATACGCTTATCGTGTCGGCAAATATATTGGCGCTTACGCGGCTGCGATGAACGGTGTGGACGTTATTGTGTTCACTGCCGGGATTGGTGAGAATAACGCACAGGTGCGCGGACTGGTCAGCCAGTATACGGGATTTTTAGGCTGCAGCATCGATCTTGAGAAAAATGCGGAAGCAGTCGGCGTGGAGAAGATCATTTCCACACCGGATTCCAAAGTAACGGCGATGGTCATCCCGACGGATGAAGAGCTGGCGATCGCAAGGGAGACAGTCCGCCTTGTAAACGCATAAGGTGTTTTTCGGCAGCAGACAGAGCTGACTTGCTTTAAGCCGATACTTTCCTGCTTGTTTTTGCGGCGGAAAGTATCGGTTTTTTTTACTTTGAGAAAGGAAAGTATGATGATATGTTGATATCTTTAGCCCTTATTTTTCTTGTAGGACTTTCCGTGGGAGCGATCTGCCGGAGAATGAGATTACCGCGTATAATAGGAATGCTTATAACGGGAATCGTATTGGGACCTTATGTACTGGATATGCTCGACCCGTCGATTCTTGGAATTTCATCGGAATTGAGGCAGATAGCGCTCATCATTATTTTGCTCAAGGCGGGTTTGTCGCTGGATATTTCAGATTTGAAAAAAGTCGGTCGTCCTGCGGTGATGATGGCATTTGTTCCGGCATGCTTTGAAATTCTGGGATATGTTATCTTTGCGCCGGCCTTTTTTGGAATCACGAGGATAGAGGCGGCTGTTATGGGAGCTGTTCTGGCAGCGGTTTCACCGGCGGTGGTCGTTCCGAGGATGATAAAGCTGATAGAAGAAAAATGTGGAACCGCCAAAAGCATTCCTCAGCTTATCCTTGCGGGGGCATCCTGCGACGATATATTTGTAGTCGTGCTCTTTTCTGCTTTTGCGGCGATGGCTCAGGGTGGAAGGGTTGATGCCGCGGTTTTTATGGATATTCCTCTTTCCATAGTATCGGGGCTGCTGCTTGGAGCCTGTGCCGGGATTTTTCTGTCGGCGCTGTTTGAATCAGCGTATTCTCATGACCGTCTTATCCGAAACAGCATGAAGGTCATTATCATTCTGGGGACGGCATTTTTGCTGATGTCAGTTGAGATATGGATGAAGGATTTTATAGCCGTATCCGGGCTGCTGGCGGTGGTCAGTATGGCATGTATGCTGAAGATAAAAAGTATTCCGCGCGTAGCAGGAAGATTATCCGAAAAATTCGGCAAGCTTTGGCTGGCGGCAGAGGTAATGCTGTTTGTTCTGGTAGGAGCTGCGGTAGATATCAGATACACATTCAGCGCCGGGATTGCGGCAGCTGCGCTGATACTGTCGGCGCTGCTGTTCAGGGCGGTTGGTGTAATGGTCTGCCTGATAGGGACGTCATTGGATTTCAGGGAAAGAATGTTTTGTGTGATAGCATATTTGCCGAAAGCAACGGTGCAGGCTGCGATGGGAGCAGTCCCTCTTTCCATGGGAATGCCGTGCGGAAAACTGATACTTTCTGTTGCGGTCGTCGCGATTTTGCTGACAGCGCCTATCGGTGCGTTAGGAATCGACCGGAGCTATAAGAGGCTGCTTAAGGGGGCGGAGGAAAATATTTGAAAAAATATATCGAATTGAATGGAAAAGCTGTGGAATATGAACTTCAGATAAAAGATGTCAAACGTATAAATCTTCGTATCCGCAGGGACGGGTGTGTGTGCGTGTCGGCGAACCGATGGGTTCCGCAGAATCATATAGATGCCTTTTTGCGTGAAAATGCGGATTTTATCCTGCAGAATATGGAACGCGGAAAACGTATGAAAGAGGCCGGAGACGGTATGGCTTCCGGAAGGGACAGGGAGTATGCGGACGGGGACGTTTTGTATCTGGACGGGGAAGCGTATCGGCTGAGGGTGCTTTCGGGGAGTAAGGAGTCGGTGGAAACGGTAGGAAGAGTGCTCATTGTGACACAGAAACTGCCGGAAGACGGTGCGCGGAGAAAACGGATGTTGGAGAAATATCTGACGGAGAGATGCCGGAAAAAGATGGAGGCGCTGTGCAGAGAGGTTTATCCGATATTTGAAAAGATGGGGGTAGAGTGGCCTGAGATACGCATCCGCAGTATGGTATCCCGATGGGGGAGTTGTCAGCCTGCCAGCGGTATCCTGACTTTTGCAAGACAGTTAGTCGAGGTGCCGGGAAGCTGCGCGGAGTATGTGGCGGTACATGAATTTTCGCATTTTATCCACCCGGATCATTCGCCGCGTTTTCATACATTGATGACAAAGCTCATGCCCGGCTGGAAAGCGCAGAAGCAGCTTTTGAACAGCCGGGCATGGGTACAGGTGAACTCCACTGCTTTGTTTTGAAGGGAGATAGCTGGAAGATGCGTCCGGATTTTTTGGTACGCGTCTTATGCTTTACTCAGGGCAGCGCAGATTTCGGTTACGCTGTCAAAGACCCAGGTGGGCTTATGAGGGCCGTTTTGAATATCGTCAAGAGTCGCTTCGCCGGAGAGGACACATATCGTGTCTACTCCGGCATTTTTTCCGGCTGCAATGTCCGTGTAGAGCCGGTCCCCCACAATGAGAGCGTCTTCTTTGGAAACGCCGAGTTTTTTCAGGACGCAGTCTATCATGATAGGCTCCGGTTTCCCGATGAAAAACGGTGTTTTTCCGGTAGCGTTTTTGAGCATGATACTCATGGAACCGCAGTCCGGGATATAGCCGAAGCTGACCGGACAGACGAGATCGGGATTGGTGGCAAGATACGTCACGTCTTTGCCGAGCATGATGCAGGTGTCGCGTACCTTTTCGGAAGTATTTTCGGTGTCGAAGCCGATCAAAACGATTCCGGCAGAATCGTCGGGCTTTGTGACAACGGGGATGCCGTTTTCCCGCAGTTCGTCTACGAGAGAGTGCGTGCCCATACAAAATACGGTCTGGCCGGGATAGTTTTCATTCAGATAAAAAGCGGTCGCCTGACTGGATGTGAAAAAATGCGACGCGTCGGCGCGGATACCCATTCCGTTTACCTTGTCCACATAGTCTGATACGGATTTGGAAGAGTTATTTGTGATAAAGATATAACGTCCCCCGTTTTCTTCGATGCGGGACAAAAAAGCCAGCGTTCCGTCAAAAATCTTATCTTCGTTATAGATAGTGCCGTCCATGTCCAGAAGGAACAGCTTTTTGCGGCGAAGGGCGTCCGCATTTTTTCCGAGTTTGTCTGTGAGCATGAAAAATCTCCTGTCAATGATAGTGATAATAAAACATATATCGTGGTGGCGTCAGATTAAAGAGCATCTGCCGCTTTTGTCGCGATGACGGCGACACCTGTGCCTGCTGCGTTTTCAAGCAGCACGTCCCCAATGTGTATGGGAGCGGGGACGCATATCGTACGGATGTCATTCATGACCGCTTCGATCTTTTCCTTTGGAATATCGGAAGCGGTTTTTACTGAAATGACAGGCATGCGTGCGCCTGTCACGCGAACGGTGGAGGTCACAGTCCGCATAGGGGCGGTCAGCTCCATCCGGGCGTATGCCTCGCCGCGGGGACAGGTGTTGCCGGAAACGGATGTCACCTGTCCGTTTTCAAGAGAGGCGGTGAGGGAACAGCCTAAAGGACAGCGAATGCATATCAGATGTTTTGTTTCCATGATGTTCCTCTTTCTGCCGCAGTGCGGCATGATTTCTGCATAAGAATGCGGGCATATCCTTGCAAAGGGAAGCGTCAGGCTTCGTCTGCGCGGATAGTGATCGTTTTGGTGCCCGCAGGGATGAGCGATTTTTTCAAAAGGAGCTGTTCCATTTCGCCGGGAGCGAGCTTTTTCTTTTTCTGGGAAAAGATGCAGGTATCATCGGCATAAACAGAAAGAACAGCATCCGTATAGACCCGTCCGACGCGGAAGCGGACAAGAAGCGTATCCTCCATATGGGAAGGGCGCAGCAGCTGAGGTACAGTGTAGCGCACGCCGCCTGCAGCGATCAGAGAAACAGCGGGTTCAGACATATCTGAATCGGCTGACTCTGCCGCAGAGCTTTCCTTCCTGTAGCAGGATTTTATATACGTAGCTGCCTGCTGTCCGGCGCGGGATGCTTCTTCGGAAACATAGTCTACCAGGTCGTGTACATGGAGTACATTTCCGCAGGCGAATACGCCGGGAACATCGGTTTCAAGGCTTTCGTTGACAACAGGACCGGAGGTCACGGGCGAAAGGGTGACGCCCAGCTTGCCGGAAAGTTCATTTTCCGGGATAAGGCCGCAGGAAAGCAGCAGAGTATCGCATGGAATCTGCTCCTCAGTACCCGGAATGGGCTTACGGTCAGCGCCTACTTCTGCAAGCGTGATGCCGGTAATGCGGTCTTTTCCCTGAATGTCTACGACCGTATGGGAAAGTTTGAGGGGAATATTAAAATCCTCGAGGCACTGGACGATATTTCTCTGCAGCCCGCCGGAATAAGGAAGAAGCTCTGCCACGACTTTAACGGAAGCGCCTTCCAGAGTCATGCGCCGCGCCATGATGAGCCCGATGTCACCGGAACCCAGGATGACGACTTCTTTGCCAGGCAGAAAGCCTTCCATATTTACGAGGCGCTGCGCCGTGCCTGCGGTATAGATTCCGGCAGGGCGAAATCCGGGGATATTGAGGGCGCCTCTGGGGCGTTCCCGGCAGCCCATGGCGAGGATGAGCGTCTTTGCACAAAGCTCAAGAAGCCCGTCTTCCCGGTTCATGGCAGTCACATGGCGCAGGCCGTCTTCCGATGCGGAAAGGTCGAGCACCATTGTATTTAATTTGTATGGGATATGAAGCTCCTTTGCCTGTTCGATGAATCGGGCGGCATATTCCGGCCCCGTCAGCTCTTCGTGAAAGGTATGCAGGCCGAAGCCGTTGTGAATGCACTGGTTTAAAATTCCGCCCAGTTCGCCGTCGCGTTCCAGAATAAGGATATCGGAAATTCCTTCCCTGTATGCGGCGATGGCTGCGGCGAGCCCGGCAGGACCGCCTCCGATGATGATCATATCATAGATTTTCATAAGGAATCCTCCCTCGTATATCCGGTCAGAAGCTCTGAGCCTGCGCCGTGCTTGGAGATGCCCATCGGGTCGGAACAGAGCTCTTTTTCCAGAAGCTCCATAACCTTAGGAGAACAAAAGCCTGACTGGCAGCGTCCCATACCGGCTCTGGTACGTCTCTTGACGCCGTCTAAGGAGCGGGCGCCCAGAGGTCTGTGGATGGCATTTTTAATCTCGCCTTCCGTAACGGTTTCACAGCGGCATACCACGACGCCGTAGGAAGGGTCCTGTGCGATAAGGCTGCGCAGCTCTTCGGGAGAGGCGGATGCGACGCAGGGGATACCCTTGCGGCGCGGTTCAAAATCAGTTTTTGCGGACAGAGAAAGCTTTTCGGCAATCTGTTCTGCCAGAAAAACGCCAATCGCAGGAGCGGAGGACAGACCGGGTGATTCGATGCCGGCACAGTCAAAAAATCCGGGTGCATCGGATACCTCGCCGATGATAAAATCGCCGCCTGCTTCAGAAGCCCGAAGGCCTGCAAAGGAGGTGATAGTCAGATTTTTGGGCAGGGAGGGGACGCTTAGGGCGCCTTTTTCCATAACTTCGGAAAGTCCCTCCTGAGTAGTATTTACCGCTTCTTTGTCGGAAAGATTTTGAGCGGTAGGTCCTACGAGCAGGTTGCCGTGGACGGTAGGCGTTACAAGGATGCCTTTTCCCATTTTGCCCGGAAGCTGAAAGATGGTGTGGGAAACGAGGGTTCCGGCTTTCTTGTCGAGAAGCTGGTATTCCCCGCGCCGGGGAGTAATGGAAAGCTTTTGCGCGCTCACCATATTATGGAGCTCGTCGGCATAAACGCCGGCGGCATTGACGATGCAGCGTGTTTCAAAGGTCTCTCCCGAGGAAGTCACGACACGCCAGCTTTCAGGCGCGGTGCCGGGCAGGATTTGCTGTACGGCTGTATCAAAAAGGAACTGCGCGCCGTTTTCAAAAGCGTTCTCCGCATAGGCGATGGTCATATTGAACGGGCAGACAATGCCTCCGGTGGGACATAGGAGGGCGGCGACCGCTTCATCGGAAACGGCGGGTTCGAGCTGCTTTAGCTCTTCCTGAGAAATGATTTTCAGGCCGGAAACGCCGTTTTGACGCCCTCTTTCGGCGAGCGCTTCCAGTTCGGGAAGCTGCTCCTTATCGAAGCAGAGGACAAGGGAGCCGTTTCGGGTAAAAGGAAAATCAAGTTCTTTGGAAAGCCGGTCCATCATAGCGTTTCCTTTTACGTTAAAGCGAGCTTTTAAGGAACCGGGGACAGCATCGTGTCCTGCGTGGATAATAGCGCTGTTTGCCTTGGAGGTTCCGCAGCAGACGTCCTCTTCCTTTTCGAGGACGAGCAGGTTAAGTTCATATCGGGAAAGCTCCCGCGCGATACTGCAACCGGTGACACCTGCCCCTATGACGATGACATCATACATGGATAGTTTCCTCCTTTCAGGGAAGCATATGGCCTGCTGCCAGATAGAGCTGATACCATTCCTGGCGGGTCAGTGTGATATCGGCAGCGCGGCAGATGAGAGCCAGACGTTCCGGGCTGGTGGTGCCTGCGATAAGCTGCATATTTGCAGGATGGCGCAGTATCCATGCCGCAGCGATGGCTGTGGGCTCGGTGTCATAGCGTTCTGCGATTTCGGAAAGACAGCGGTTGAGCTCGGCGTATTTTTCGTTTCCGATATAAACGCCTTCAAAAAATCCATACTGGAAAGGCGACCAGGTCTGGATGGTGATGTCGTTTAAGCGGCAGTAATTGAGTACATGTCCGTCGCGATCCATACTTCCGTCTGTCGTCATATTGACTTCCATGCCGCTCTGGATCATGGAAGAGTTGGGCAGGGAAAACTGGAGCTGATCTGTTACGATGGGCTGACGTACGCATTTTTTGAGAAGCTCTATCTGAGACGGGTTGTGATTGGAAACGCCGAAATGGCGTACCTTGCCGGAGCTTTCCAGCAGGTCGAAAGCTTCTGCTACCTCTTCCGGCTCCATGAGAGCATCCGGGCGGTGCAGGACGAGAACGTCCAGATAGTCCGTACGGAGCCGCTTTAAAATACCGTCTACGGAGGAAAGGATATGTTCTTTGGAAAAATCATACATTACGCCGGATACGATACCGCACTTTGACTGGAGGATGATTTTTTCCCGAACGGACGGAGACATGCGGATGGCGTCCGCAAAGGCCTCTTCACAGCGGCCGGCGCCGTAGATGTCGGCGTGGTCAAAAAAGTTGCAGCCAAGTTCCAGCGCAGTGTCTACGAGCTTCTGCGCCTGACCGGCGGAAACATCGCATATACGCATGCAGCCGAGCGCGACTGCGGGAACGGTAAGACCGCTTTTGCCAAGAGAAATGTGTTTCATATAGGTACCCCCTGAAATAATATTTGTAGTACAAAATCTGAGCTTTATTATACTCTATTTGAGGGAAAAAGAGAATACACAGAGAAAAGAAATCGTCCCGTCCACCGGGTTGTCAGTGAACGGGACGATTTGAAAAAACGTATTAAATTCAGGAATCGCATTTTGCAGAGAGAATATTATCCAGTAGCTTTTTGGAAAGCTTCTCGTGTATACGGCATTCCTCCGGAGTGAAGTTTTGGTACATCAAAGCAAGAAAATTCTGTTGTGTGAGCTGGATATCTTTTGTGAGGCCGTCAGCAGCGGGGAGGATGGAAAGATGCAGGATGCGCCTGTCATTTTTATCCTCACGGCTTTCCAGAAAACCCTGCCGGATAAGGGAGTCTACAGCCCGTGAAACGCAGGATTTTGGAAGCCCTCTCAGCTCTACGATATCTCTGGCAGTGTCCATGTCGGGACGATTTGCCAGAAACAGCAGAATATTCAGTTCAGTGGTGGTCAGCTGATAATGTGCCGCGGTATGATTCATCTGTTTTTCATAGCATTTTAAAAACTGCTGAATGCCGTAAAGCAGCTCAGATGGATTGGGCATCTGCGATCCCCTCCTGTTTTTTCAGAAGAATATTCATAAATTCATCACCGGTAATAGTCTCATGCTCATAAAGATATTTGGCAATCTCATGCAGCTTCGGGAGATTATCCTGTAAAATCTTTAGTGCTTTTGCATGCTGGGTGCGGACGAGCTCTACTGTCTTTTTGTCGATATCTGTCTGCGTCTCGGGAGAGCAGGAAAGAGAGGTGTCGCCGCCCAGATACTGATTGCTCACATTTTCCATAGCGACCATGTCAAAATCCTCGTGCATGCCGAAGCGTGTTATCATGGCGCGGGCGAGACGGGTCGCCTGTTCGATGTCATTGGAGGCTCCGGTAGTAATGGAGTGGAAGATGAGCTCTTCCGCTGCGCGGCCGCCTGTAAAGGTAGCGATTTTATTTTCCAGCTCCTCTTTGGACATCAGGAAGTGCTCGCCGTCGTCTACCTGCATTGTGTATCCCAATGCGCCGCTGGTACGGGGGATGATCGTAATCTTATGCACCGGAGCGGAGTTGGTCTGCATGGCTGCGACGAGGGCGTGACCGACTTCATGATAGGAAACAATGAGCTTTTCCTTTTCGGAAAGGACGCGGCTCTTTTTCTGGTATCCGGCGATAACGACTTCGATGCTTTCCTCCATATCTGCCTGTGTGGCAAAACGTCGTCCGTCGCGGACAGCCCGGAGGGCGGCCTCGTTTACGATATTGGCAAGCTCTGCGCCGGAAGCGCCGGAGGCAGCTTTGGCGATTTCATAAAAGTTAACGTTATCCGCAATCTTGATTTTTTTTGCATGTACCTTTAAGATATCCGCGCGTCCCTGCAGGTCGGGCAGTTCAACGGGGATCCGGCGGTCGAATCGTCCGGGACGGGTCAGGGCAGGGTCAAGGGAATCGGGACGGTTGGTCGCCGCAAGGATAACGACGCCCTTGGAACCGTCGAAGCCGTCCATTTCGGTCAGCAGCTGGTTCAGCGTCTGTTCGCGTTCATCGTTGCCGCTGAAGTTGCCGTCACGCTTTTTACCGATTGTATCTATCTCGTCGATGAAAACGATGCAGGGCGCTTTTTCATTTGCCTGCTTGAACAGGTCGCGCACCTTCGCCGCGCCCATGCCGACGAACATTTCTACAAATTCAGAGCCTGAGATAGAGAAAAACGGAACGTCTGCTTCTCCGGCAACCGCCTTTGCGAGCAGTGTTTTACCGGTTCCGGGAGGTCCTACGAGCAGGGCGCCTTTCGGCATGGAAGCACCGATTTCTCTGTATTTTTCCGGATTGTGGAGGAAGTCTACAATCTCGGAAAGAAGCTCTTTTGCCTCATCCTCGCCCGCTACATCGGCAAATTTGATACCGGTGGATGATTTTACATATACTTTGGCATTGCTCTTGCCGAATGCCATCGCGCCGCCGGGACCTCCGCCCATCATGTTCTGGTTCATCTTTCGGAAAAGAAGCTGTCCAAGGGCGACAAAAAGGATGGTAGGAAGGATGAAGCCGACCAGGATGCTCATGAGAGGGGACTGTTTCGTAGGGATCTCGCTGATGAGCTGCGCTCCCGAGCTTCGTATCTGTTCTACGAGTTCGTTGCTCGTATTGATGAGGCCGGTTTTGCATACTTTGGTTTTACCGCCTTCTTCGATGGTGTAGAGAATGACGTAGTCCTGCATGTCGATTTGGACTTCTTTTATCTGTCTGGAATCCAGACCGTCCAGAAAGTCGCTGTAGGTAGTCTCTACGACGCTGCGGCCCATCAGCCATGGCAAAACAAAGATATTGAGTAAGAACATGATGATGAGCGCTGCGACTGCATAGGTGGCAAGCATCTTTTGGGGTTTTTTGTTATCATCGGGATTGGTCGTCATAATTTTTTTCTCCTGTCCGCGCAGACCTGCCGCGCAATCTGACCTGAAAGTTCTTAGAAGAACTGTTTCTTATGGAACTATTATGACGCGAAACGGAATGGATTACAATTAAAGAAGCGGGAACAATTTATAAAAGAATTATAAATGTTTATCGTCCTGAGACCTTTTTTTACGGAATAAAGCTTTCAATAGTCTGTCAAATGTTGCTGTTTACGGGCAGGCCTGTGAACAATAACGATGAATGCTGCCGTTTCTTTATAGAATAGAGCAGAGGATTTTAGTTGTCATCTGTAAATTCAAATAGTTCTTCAACAGAAACATGGAAGACCTTTGCGATGTCCATTGCCAGCTTTAGAGAGGGGTTGTAGCGTCCGTTTTCCAGATGGACGATAGTTTCACGCCGCGCGCCGACAAGGTCTGCCAGTTCACTTTGCTTTAAACCCGCTTTTTCACGGTATTCTTTGATTTTAGTGATAAGAGCCATATCAATCTCCATTCTGGAGCGTAAGCGATCGGGGCATAGCATCTCGGCTGTTTGTAACGCTCCGGTACAGACAGCCGTATGAAAATCAGACAGTAAGGCAGGATGCTTTTTTACATTAGATTCCTTTGCTGTCCATGATGGCGAACATCACAGTCCGAATGACGGACAAAGCTAAAAGAGACCAGACGATGATCCATCCGATGATCTCCGTATCGACTGTGCTGATATGTCCGAGGATAGCGCAGCTCCAGGCTGATATGATTGCGGCGGCGACCAGAAGCTTTAAACAAAACGAGTCGCACCGTTTCAGATTCCGCTCAGCCATTTCGTCGACGCCTTCTTTTTTGTATTTTTTAATCCTCGTATGCTGAAAGAAGAAAAAAGCGGCGAGGGTACAGCCGAGTAGAAATTGTACGGTCACATACCATTCTTTCCAATCTGTTCTTGCCCACATCCAGTAGTAAGTCAGGAGAATGATGGCATAGACTATTTTTGTTGCGACAATTTCTTTTAAGGATACCTTTTTATTCATGATTCGTTCCTCCTGTGTGATATATTTGTAACTTGATGTGATAAATATATCACTTTAAAAAACGGGAGTCAATACGCATGTGATATATTTTTAACTTTTCATAAAAACTGATAAAATAACAAAAAGACAGAATAATTAGAAAATTATCGGTAAAAAAGACTATATAAAACTTTAAAATACAAAATATGTGCATATAGCTGCGAAATAATTATATTATAATATTAAAATTGTGCATATTTTTCTTAAAAAAATTTAAAAAAAGTATTGCAAAACCCATTTTCCTATAGTATACTATGTCTTGCGTTGAGCGATGAACAACAACGCAGACAACACAATACAGAATGGACCGCTAGCTCAGCTGGTAGAGCACCTGACTCTTAATCAGGGTGTCCAGGGTTCGAGCCCCTGGCGGTCCACTAAGAAGCACTGTTTTTGGAAGCTTGTACTTCCGGGGATGGTGCTTTTTTGTTGTTGCGTTCCTCCTAAAATATCTGTATCATGAAGATATGGTGATGAGCGGAGGAGGCGGTAAAAGGCAATGTATCTGGACTGGTTTACGTTCCCGGACGGGGAACAGGAGGTTGATTTCTTTTACGGTATCCAGCGGACGTGTTATGACAGCTATTATCCGTTTCGGGTATTATCCAAAAGGAAGTTTTGCCGGATAGATTTTGAAAGATAGCGACGGGAGGGTATTTGTATATGGAAGAAACGCGTGTAAAAGAGCAGGGGCAGCTGGAGCAGGTCCATGCAAAAATGCGGAGCAGGGGAAACGACGGTGTAGAGGCGTCAGGCGTAAGTCCGTTAAACTGGGCGGTGCTGGGCTGCGGTGTCATAGCCAATGAGATGGCTGCAGCGTTAAAGAGGATGGGAAAAAGGCTGTACGCGGTCGGTAACCGGACTCATGAGAAGGCGGTAGAATTTGCCGAAACCTACGGCGTGGAAAAGGTATATGACAGGCCGGAGGATATGTTTACAGACCCGGAGGTGGATATTATTTATCTGACGACGCCGCATAATACACATATGCCATTTTTGCGGCAGGCGCTTGGGAACGGGAAGCATGTGCTATGTGAAAAATCTATCACTTTAAACAGTGCGGAGCTGGAGGAAGCGATGGAGCTGGCAGAAAAAAACGGCGTTATTCTGGCAGAGGCGATGACGATATGGCATATGCCTCTTTATAAGGAACTATGGCGGATAAAGGATGAACAACGTCTGGGAAAGGTTCAGATGATACAGGCGAATTTCGGCAGCTTCAAGGAATATGATATGCGAAACCGTTTTTTTAACAGGGAGCTGGCAGGAGGGGCGCTCTTAGACATCGGGGTATACGCCATCAGTCTCGTGAGAAGTTTCATGGAAAGCTGTCCGGATCAGGTAAAGAGTCAGGTAAAATATGCGCCGACCGGAGTGGATGAACAGGCGGGTATCCTTTTGATGAACCCGGAGGGGCAGATGGCGGGGATAACTTTGAGCCTTCACTCCAAACAGCCCAAGCGCGTTGTGATAAGCTGTGAGAAAGGTTATGTGGAGATAACGGAATATCCGAGAGCGGAGCGGGCGCTCATCGTGGATGCGGAAACGGGAAAAAAGCGGGAGCTGCTCGCGGGACATACGGCAGATGCTCTTCTTTATGAAATGAGGGATATGGAGAGCGCTGTATTGAAAAATGATCCCGGCGTAATGAAGCTGGCGATGACGGCGGATGTGATGAGACTGATGACGGGGCTGCGGGAAGAATGGGGGATGAAATATCCGGAGGAGGAAAAAGAAAACTTCAGAAAACCATAAAATTTTTAGAAAATTTCTAGCCTTAGTATAGATATATTGCAGAGTTAGAGTTAAAATGGAGATATAAGGCACGAATGTCGACGTCTCTGAGCAAGATGTATATTTTTTGAAACATGGGGCAGAGGGGTGGTATTTTGTGCGCGCCGGAGTATAATAATCTCTGGTAACAGTTCCTATTTTAAATAGAAACCAAAGAACAGGAGGAACACAAATTGAGAACCAAGAAAAAGACAATGGATGGTAATCAGGCTGCCGCATATGTATCCTATGCGTACAGCGATGTTGCCGCTATCTATCCCATTACCCCGTCTTCACCGATGGCGGAAGTGACTGATAAATGGGCAACACAGAATCAGAAGAACATCTTCGGGCAGACCGTTAAGGTTACAGAGATGCAGTCCGAGGCAGGCGCTGCAGGCGCTGTGCACGGCTCTCTGGCAGCAGGTGCGCTGACAACCACCTTTACAGCATCCCAGGGTCTTCTGTTGATGATTCCCAACCTGTATAAGGTTGCAGGCGAGCAGCTTCCCGGCGTATTTAACGTTGCGGCAAGAGCACTGGCAAGCCATGCACTTTCTATTTTCGGAGATCACTCCGATATTTATGCATGCCGTCAGACAGGTGTTGCAATGTTCGCAACATCCAGCGTACAGGAGATCATGGATCTGACTCCCGTAGCTCATCTGGCAGCGATCAAGGGCAAGATGCCTTTTATGAACTTCTTCGACGGTTTCCGTACTTCTCATGAGATTCAGAAGGTTGATGTGTGGGATTACGAAGATTTGAAAGATATGGCTGATATGGATGCCATCATGGAGTTCAGAAAGAATGCGCTGAATCCCGAACATGCAAAAGAAATGGGTTCCGCTCAGAACCCTGACATCTTCTTCCAGGTAAGAGAAGCGTCCAATAAGCATTATGACGCTATCCCTGGTATTGTAGAAGAGTATATCAACAAGGTAAATGAGAAGCTTGGTACACATTACGGCCTGTTTGATTATTACGGCGCAGCAGATGCTGAGCATGTGATAATCGCAATGGGTTCCGTATGCGATACTATCGAAGAGACCATCGATTATCTGAATGCAAACGGTCAGAAGGTTGGTATGGTGAAGGTACATCTGTATCGTCCGTTCTCCGCAGAGCATCTTATCGCAGCTATCCCGGATTCTGTAAAGCAGATTTCCGTTCTGGATCGTACAAAAGAGCCCGGCGCGATTGGCGAGCCTTTGTATCTGGATGTTGTTGCAGCACTGCATGACAGCAAATTTGCCAATGTTCCGGTGTTCTCCGGCAGATATGGCCTGGGCTCCAAGGATACAACTCCTTCCCAGATTGAAGCTGTTTATAAGAACACAGAGAAGAAGCTGTTTACAATCGGTATCAACGATGATGTGACATATTTGTCTCTGCCGGATGAGGCAAGCCTTGACACCTGTCCGGAAGGTACAGTACGTTGTAAGTTCTGGGGTCTGGGCGGCGACGGTACAGTAGGCGCGAACAAGAACTCCATCAAGATCATCGGCGATAACACCGACATGTTCGTACAGGCATACTTCTCCTATGACTCCAAGAAGTCTAACGGTATTACCGTTTCCCACCTGCGTTTCGGTAAGAAACCGATCCGTTCTTCTTATCTGATCAGCAAGGCTGACTTCGTTGCATGTCATAACCCGATGTACATCCGTCACTACGACGTTGTACAGGATCTGTGCGACGGCGGCACATTCCTGTTAAACTGCCCTTGGAGCGCAGAGGAGCTTGAAAAAGAGCTGCCCGGACAGGTTAAGCGCTATATCGCACAGCATCATATCAACTTCTATACGATTGACGGTTTCGCAATCGGCAGAGAAATCGGCTTAAAGAACAAGATCAACACTGTTCTGCAGTCCGCATTCTTCAAGCTTGCGAATATCATCCCCGTAGACGAGGCATGCAGACTGATGAAGGATGCAGCACAGAAGGCATACGGCATGAAGGGTGAGAAGATTGTACAGATGAACTTCGCAGCAATCGACCGCGGTGCAGAAGGCGTTGTGAAGGTTGAGGTTCCGGATAGCTGGGCAAATGCAGAGGACGACAACTTAAATCCTCCTACTTTCCAGGATCGTCCGGAAGTAATGAAGTTTGTTGAGAAGATTCAGGTTGAAGTAAACGCACAGAGAGGCGATAATCTGCCTGTATCCACATTTATGGATTATATCGACGGTTCCACTCCTTCCGGTACATCCGCTCATGAGAAGCGTGGTGTGGCAGAGGATCTGCCGAACTGGAATCCTGAGAATTGTATCCAGTGTAACCGCTGTGCACTCGTATGTCCTCATGCGGTTATCCGTCCTGTGGCAATGACTGCTGAGGAGAAGGCAAATGCTCCTGAGAGCGTTGTTACCATTCCGGCAGTAGGAGCTCCCGGTTATGAGTTTGCAATCACCATTTCTGCATTAGACTGTACCGGTTGCGGTTCCTGTGCTTCCGTATGTCCTGGCAAGATGGGGAACAAGGCTCTGGTAATGGCTCCTGCGGGCGATGATGTTGCAGTGAAGCAGGAAGGCTTCGACTACACATGCAAGCTGCCTGAGAAGACAGACCTGATCGAGAAGTTCAAAGAGAATACAGTAAAGGGCAGCCAGTTTAAACAGCCTCTGCTTGAGTTCTCCGGCGCCTGCGGCGGATGTGGCGAGACTCCTTATGCGAAGCTGGTAACACAGCTGTTCGGTAACAGAATGTATATCGCGAACGCTACAGGATGTTCTTCCATCTGGGCGAACTCTTCACCGTCCACACCTTATACTGTGAACGCCAAGGGTCAGGGTCCTGCATGGTCCAACTCCCTGTTTGAGGATGCGGCTGAGTTCGGTTATGGTATGCTGTTGGCTCAGAACGCAGTTCGCGGACGTCTGAAAGATGAAATCACAAAACTGGCTGAGAACACCACGAGTGAAGGCTTCAAGGCTGCAGCTCAGGAATGGCTGGATACCTATACAAAGGGTGCTTTAAACGGCACTGCTACCGATAAGCTGGTTGACGAGCTGGGCAAGGAAGGCTCCGACGCATCCAAGGCTATTCTGGATGAGAAGGATTTCCTGGCGAAGAAGTCTCAGTGGATCTTCGGTGGTGACGGATGGGCTTACGATATCGGCTTTGGCGGCGTAGATCATGTGCTGGCAAGCGGCAAGGATGTAAACGTTCTGGTATTCGATACCGAGGTTTATTCCAATACCGGCGGCCAGTCCTCCAAGTCCACACCTACCGGTGCTGTAGCACAGTTTGCTTCCGGCGGTAAGAAGACCAAGAAGAAAGATCTTGCAAGCATCGCAATGAGCTATGGTTATGTATATGTTGCTCAGATTGCTATGGGCGCAGACTATAACCAGACTGTTAAGGCAATTGCTGAGGCAGAAGCTTATGACGGTCCTTCCCTGATCATCGCATATGCTCCTTGTATCAATCATGGTATCAAGGCTGGTATGGGCAGCACGATGCAGGAAGAAGAGAAGGCAGTTAAGTCCGGTTACTGGCATCTGTTCCGTTATAACCCTGAACTGAAGGGAACGGAGAAGGGCGCATTTACTCTGGACAGCAAGGCTCCTACACTTCCTTATCAGGATTTCTTAAACGGCGAGGTTCGTTATAACTCCCTGCGTAAGGTAAATCCTGAGATGGCAGACGCTCTGTTCGCTGAGAACGAGAAAGAAGCTGCGGAAAGATATGAGTATCTGAACAAGCTCGTTAAGCTTTACGGCAACGAGGAATAAAGAATCCGGCTTTTAAAAAGGGCTGTCCGTCTTTTGACGGACGGCTCTTTTGCTTGACAAACAGCGGCGAAATGTTTATACTTGAAACTACCATGCAGCCGGGGGAGCAGCGGTCCCCTGCACCTGCAATCCGCTATAGCAGGGGTGATGGCGGGCAGAGGGCTTTATGCCTGTATTGCTGCCCTTTATAAGTGGCGATGAAGTTTGGGTCTTGCGCAACGGGTGTCTGCGAACCGTGTCAGGTTGGGAACAAAGCAGCACTAAACAGAATTTCCCGTGTGCCGCAAGGGTGCCTGGCGGAGTTAACTGTAGAGGTAACGGATACGGGCGGCGGTTCGAAGTCCGCCGCATGGTCTTTGAAAATGAATGATGTATATGTGCCGGGGGAGGTTCAGGATATGTATGGGTCTGGACTTCCGTCGGTTTTTTTGTATACATTGACGCGAAAAGAAGGAATTGCCTGATGGCACTCGCGCCTGATGCGGGGATGAGCCAAGGTGCGTACTTTTTATTTGACAGGAAGAAAAAATGGAACAGGATATTAGAAAAAAGAATGCAGACCTGCAGAGTCTTTTGGCGGATTGTACGCTCTGCCCAAGAAACTGCCATGCAGACCGGCTGGCAGGGCAGACAGGGTACTGCGGACAGACGGCGCAGCTGAAAGCGGCGCGGGCGGCGCTGCATTACTGGGAGGAGCCGTGTATATCGGGAAGCACAGGATCCGGTGCGGTATTTTTTACGGGTTGCACGATGCGGTGCGTGTTCTGCCAGAATCATGAGATAGCGGCAGGACGTGCCGGAAAGGAGGTATCCGGGGAGCGTTTGGCAGAGATTTTTCTTGCGTTGCAGGAAAAAGGGGCAAACAATATCAATCTGGTGACAGCGACTCATTTTGTTCCGCTGCTCGTGCCGGCGTTGGAGCGGGCCAAGCGGGAAGGATTGCATATCCCGATTGTATATAATACGTCTTCCTACGAAAAGGTGAGTACGTTGAGGCTTCTGGACGGTCTGGTGGATATTTACCTTCCCGATTTTAAATATACATCAAAGGAGCTTGCAGCATGGCTTTCAGGTGCGCCGGATTATTTTGAAACGGCGGCAACCCGCCGTGGAGGAAATGCTGCGTCAGGTTGGTGAGCCGCTGTTTGAAGCGCCGGACGGCAGACGTTTGAATGCGGAGCAGATGAACGATGCCTGCATGGAAGATGACATCGGTGAAGCGGCGGATTCCGTTTTTCTCATGAAAAAAGGGGTTATCGTGCGTCATCTGGCGCTTCCGGGGCAGGAGGAGGATTCGCGGCGCGTGCTCAGTTACCTTTTGAGAACGTTTGGAAACAGAATATATATCAGCCTGATGAACCAGTATACGCCAATGCCGGGATTTGTCCGCAGACTGCGGGAGTCGGGCATAACGGCGGCGGACGATCCGGGCGTGCGGGAACAGACGCTCTTGGGGCTGACGGAAAGGCTTTCGGATGAGGCATATGAGCGGCTGATAGGATTTGCAATCAATGAGGGGATAGAAAACGGATTCATACAGGATGGAGAAACGGCGCAGGAAAGCTTTATTCCGACATTTGATGGAGAGGGACTATGAAAAAGAAGAAAATTGGAAAATGGATCGGAGCAATATTTTTAGCGCTGTTGCTGTATATTATGATAGGGGCAGTGGCTCCGTATATGAAAGCGCCTGAGGTAACGGAAGAGTCGAGGAAAAAGGCGGAGAACGCTGAGTATCTGGGGAAAGGGCCGTCAGGAGAGCGGGCCCGTATCCTTGTAGAGAATAAGACGGCTCTGGCAGAGCGGATACGGCTGATCTCACAGGCAAAGGAAAGGGTTGTTTTGTCCACATTTGATTTCCGTGCGGATGAGAGTGGAAAAGATATGTTGGCAGCGCTTCAGGCCGCGGCGGACAGGGGCGTGTCCGTCAGAGTGATAGTGGACGGGATGAGCGGTTTTTTGCGTATCATCGGAAATGAATATTTCGGGACGCTTTCCGCGGTGGATAATGTGGAGATCAAAATCTATAATCCGTTTAATTTTGCAAAACCGTGGCATCTGATGGCGCGTCTGCACGATAAATATCTTATCGTTGACCACAGCGCTTATATATTGGGTGGGCGCAATACGTTTTCTTATTTTTTGGGCGATTATGACAGCTATAAAAACTATGACTGGGATGTGCTCATTTATGAACAGGAGTACCAGGAGGGCTGCTCGATGGAACAGGTGGAGCAGTATTTTGAGAGTGTCTGGAAGCTGCCTGAGAGCCGCCTGTATCGTGTAAAGCATCCGGAAAAGCAGAAGTATGCCGATGCGGGCAAAGAGCTGCGGGAGCGTTATGAGAAAATGCAGGAAGAGCACCCGGACTGGTTTGAAACGGTGGACTATGTTGAAAAGACCGTTCCGGTAAATAAGGCGACATTATTATCCAATCCGGCAACGCTGTATGCAAAGGAGCCTGTTGTTTTTTACTCTGTGACGGAGCTGATGGCAAGAGCGCAGGAAAAAGTACGTTTTCATACACCTTATATTCTGTGCAACAAATGGATGCTGGAGCGTTTGGAAAACGTATGCGCTGCGGTTCCTGACGTGACGATGATGACGAATTCCATCGCCAATAACGGGAATCCATTCGGGTCGATGGACTACTGGAAAAATAAAAAGAAGATTCTGGATACGGGAGTTCATATCCTGGAATATGACGGGGGGATATCCTACCATGGAAAATGTTTTACGGCAGATGACAGAATAGTTGGGATAGGCTCGTTTAACTGGGACATGAGGAGTGTGTATATCGATACGGAACTGATGCTTGTGCTGGACAGCCCGGAGCTGAATACACACTTGCAGTGGATAATGGACGAATATGAAAAGGAAGCGCTGACGATACATGCGGACGGAACAGCGGAGGCTCCCGAAGGGATGGAGGCTCAGGAGGTTTCTCTGAAAAATAAGATTCAGATAGCGGTTTTATATATGTTCGGGTACTGGGCAAGATTTTTGATGTAAACGGGAGTTAAAAAATGAAGGATGAACGTGGAGCGGAAATGGAACAGTAGGGAATCTTAAAATAAGGCGTATCTGTATCTGACGGATACATATTTTCAGGAAGGCCCGCATAGGTATGGGTAAAAACGGCGGGAATCTGAAATGCTGAATTATATTTGGGCGGCAATGATAATCATCGGCATCCTTTACGGGACGTTCACGGGGAATATCGAGGCGGTATCCAATGCGGCGCTCGATTCGGCGGGCGAGGCGGTGGAGCTGTGTCTGACGATGGCGGGAGTGACCGCATTGTGGACGGGACTGATGGAGGTTGCCAAAAATGCGGGGCTGATCGCCGGGATGACAAAGGGGGTCAGCCCTTTTGTGCGCTTTTTATTTCCGAAAATCCCGAAAGATCATCCGGCACGGGAATATATTTCCACGAATATCATCGCGAATATTCTGGGGCTTGGATGGGCGGCGACTCCGGCGGGGTTAAAGGCGATGGAAAAGCTTCAGGAGTTAAATGAAGAGGAGTGTGCGAAAAACCGCTTAAATGCAGGGATCGGAAAAACGGAGGGACAAAACCGGGTAATGCCTGCGTGGAAAGGACGGGCGGGCTTTGATCCGGAGGTGGCGAGTAACGAGATGTGCACGTTCCTTATCCTGAACATTTCATCGCTGCAGCTTGTCCCGGTGAATATGATAGCGTACAGAAGCAGGTACGGGAGCGCTGCGCCGGCCGCTATCGTAGGGCCCGCTATTGCAGCCACTCTCGTGAGCACGGCGGCGGCAATCGTCTACTGCAAATGGATGGACCGGAGACGGTAGGCAGAATGTGTCTCCTTGCATAAGGCGGATAAAAGCCTGAATTTCCTGCTGACAAAAAAAGCCGGACGCGGTATACTGACATCAGAGACGGCAGATTTTTAAAATATGAGCCGTAGACAACAGGAGAGGAAAGAGGGCAGCTGTACGATGAAGTACGATTTTACATCAGTTATGGACAGAAGCGGAAAGGATTCGATAGCGATGGACCTTATCCCGGTTCCGGAGGCGGAAGTGGACGAAGGCTTTGACCGGATCCCTATGTGGGTGGCGGACATGAATTTCCCGACTGCGCCGGTGATATGTGAACATATGACGGAGCGGATAAAGCATCCGGTATTCGGATATTTTGAACCGTCGGACGCATATTTTGACAGTATCATCAACTGGCAGAGGACCAGAAACGGTGTGGAGGGGCTTGGTAAGGAGCATATCGGCTATGAAAACGGCGTGCTCGGCTGTGTGTGCGCGGCGCTGCAGGCGTTTTCTGCGCCGGGCGAGGCTGTACTTGTACATGCGCCTACCTACGTGGGATTTACGAAGTCGCTGCATAATAACGGCAGAAAAATCGTTCACAGTAATCTGAAAAAAGATGCGGACGGAATATGGCGCATGGATTATGCGGATATGGATGCAAAGCTTAAGGAGCATCATATTCATCTGGCGATATTCTGCTCTCCCCATAATCCGTGCGGAAGAGTATGGGAGCGGGAAGAGATAGAGGCGGCGATGGAGGTTTACCGCAGAAACGACTGCATCGTCATTTCGGATGAGATATGGTCGGATTTAACGCTCGGGGAATATCGGCATATTCCGACCCAGACGATTTCAGAGGATGCCAAAAACAGGACGATAGCTATTTATGCGCCGTCCAAAACGTTTAATCTGGCAGGGCTTGTGGGCTCCTATCACATAATTTATAATGCGTATCTGCGCGACCGGATGGAAAAACAGTCATCGCTGTCCCATTACAATTCGATGAACGTGCTGTCGATGCATGCGCTTATCGGCGCTTACGGAAAGGAAGGACAGGAGTGGCTGGATGAGCTAAAGCAGGTGCTGACCGGAAACGTACGCTGGGCATGCGGGTTTATCGCAGAGCACTTTGAAGGAGTGGAGGTTTCTGAGGCGCAGGGTACCTATATGCTCTATCTGAATTGCGCGAAGTGGTGCGAAAGAACCGGAAAGACGATGGATGAACTGATAAGGGCAGGTATCCGCGTGGGAGTGATATGGCAGGACGGACGTCCGTTTGGCTTTGATCATACGATACGCATGAATCTTGCGCTGCCTTTGTCAAGAGTTCAGGAAGCGTTTGAACGTCTGGATAAATATGTGTTTTAAAAGAAGACGCCGTGATGAAAAAAGACATCACGGCGTCAGTTTTTTGTATACAGGCGCGATTATGATCAGATTTTACGGCCTGTTTCAAACAGATAAACTTCACGGCTTACGCGGTTTGCCAGGTCAGGGCATACTTTGGAGAACAGGTCGAGCTGGCGGGTCTGTATCTGTCGGTTTACTTGGGAAAGCTCCCAGCCGATAGCGTCTGCGAGACGGTTTTTTTCATCGTCGGGCAGAGACAGATAGCGGTCACGCGCCTGAGAGAAGTTGTCAGGGTCGGAGATTTCCTTTCGGATGACCGTGCCGGAGGGATACGGCATTCCGGGATAGCAGGGGGCAGCGGCATCGCAGGGAGTATTGTCAGCAAGGGAATTGGGCTTGTAGTTAATATTTCCGGGCGGATTGCAGTATGCCATATAACCGTCCTGCTGATGGTTTGCCACAGGTGAAAGAGGACGGTTGACCGGAAGCTGTGCGAAGTTCGTACCGACGCGGTAACGCTGGGTATCCGTATAGGAAAAAGTGCGTCCCTGAAGCATTTTATCCGCGGAAAATTCGATGCCGGGAACGATGTTTGCGGGGCAGAAGGCGGCCTGCTCGATGTCTGTGAAAAAGTTTTTCGGATTTTCATTGACAGTCAGCATCCCGACTTTCATAAGCGGGAACTGGTCCTCGGGCCAGATTTTCGTGTCGTCCAGCGGGTCGAAGGGAAGGGTTCCGGCAGTGGCAGGGTCCATGAACTGTACGCAGAATTCGTAGCGGATGGGAGTGCCGGAAGCGAGGCGCGCGTGGAGATTGCGGGCGGCGATATCAGGGTCCAGTCCTGCGAGCCGCTTTCCTTCACGGCGGTCGATAATGTCCCGGGGTTCCTGACCGAGAAAATGATATTTTACGAACAGACGTTTGCCGGCTTTATTGACCCATACGAAGGTGTTTACACCGAAGCCGTCCATTCGGGCAAAATCTTTTACGATGCCCCTGTCGCTGTAGAGCCACATGAGCTGATGCAGGCTTTCCGGAGACAGGGAAAAAAAGTCCCAGACATGTCCGTAATTTTTGATATTGGTGCAGGGATCGGGTTTTTGGGAATGGATGAAATCAGGGAATTTGAGCGCATCGCGGATAAAAAAGACCGGGAGGCTCAAGCCGACTACGTCATAGTTTCCTTCGGAGGTGTAAAATTTGACGGCAAAGCCTCTCGGGTCACGATCAGTATCCGGCGAGCCTTTGGAGCCGATGACTGTCGAGAAGCGGATGAGAAAGCGTGTGGGTACGTTTGGATCGCGCAAAAATGCGGCGCTGGTGTATTCGGACATACTCCGGTAGGGGCGGAAGGTACCGAAGGCACCGCTTCCTTTGGCGTGGACGACGCGTTCCGGGATGCGTTCCCGATCGAAATGTGCCATTTTTTCGATAAACTGCACGTCCTGTAAAAGGACGGGACCGCGTTCTCCTAGCGTTTCAGAGTTGGCGGTGTCATAGACGGGGGCGCCCTGCTCAAGTGTCAGTGTTGGTTTTTGAGACATAAAAATTCCTCATTTCCCGTTTTACTTTATCCTATGGGAAATGAGGAATTTTGGTTACTGTTCGCGGAAGGTGATGCTTCCGTTTTTTCGGATTCTTTCCTCCAGGAGCTTCATAACAGCATCTTCTTATTTGAATTTTTGGTAGTATCCCATGAAGAACACGAACAGGACGATAAGAGGCAGTATGTAGGAAACATAAATGCGGCCCCATCTGGTGCGGGGGAACTTGATACCGATACCTGTGTCGGCTTCCTTTGTGAACTTATCCCATCCCCATCCATAGCGGCTCGTGCAGAAGAGCAGGTATACCATGCTGCCCAGCGGGAGCAGGTTGTTGGATACGATGAAGTCTTCCAAATCCTGGATAGTAGAGCCTGCGCCGATGGGCTGGATGCCGGACCAGAGGTTGAAGCCGAGTACACAGGGCAGGGAAAGCAGGATGATGAGGACTCCGTTGATCAGTACTGCCTTTTTGCGGGAGGCGCCGAAGAGGTCCATGGAAAAGCTGATGATGTTTTCAAATACTGCGATGATGGTGGACTGGGCGGCAAACGTCATAAATATGAAAAAGAGCGTGCCGAAAATCCATCCGCCGGTCATCTTGTTGAATACGTTCGGCAGAGTGACGAACACCAGCCCGGGACCTTCGCCTGGGTCGACGCCGAAGGCAAAGCAGGACGGGAAGATGATGAGTCCAGCAAGGAATGCCACCGTCGTATCAAGTACGCAGATATTGAGCGTTTCTCCGGTAAGGGAGCGATCTTTGCCGATGTAGCTGCCGAAGATGGCCATCGCGCCGATGCCGAGGCTTAATGTAAAGAACGCCTGTCCCATTGCAGCAAAAATAACTTCGCCGATGCCGTTTTCCATCATTTTGGAAAAGTCCGGTATCAGGTAGAAACGAAGACCCTCCGAGGCGCCGGGAAGCGTCACGCTGCGGATACACAGAATGATAAGGATGACAAACAGACAGCTCATCATGAACTTTGTGATGCGTTCAACACCTTTTTGCAATCCGAGACTGCATACGAAAAAGCTCGTGAGCACGATGAGTATCATCCAGAACGTCATATAACCGGGACGGGCGAGCATATCGGAAAATACCTGATTGACGCCGTTTGCATCAAGACCGTCGAATTCGCGAGTTAGCATTTTGAAAATGTATGCCGCCATCCATCCGCCGACGGTAGTATAAAACATCATGAGCAGGTAGTTGCCGGCCATGCAGGCATAGCTCTGGAAATGCCATTTGCTTCCTTTTGGCTCCAGGATATGGAAAGAGCGGGCTGCTGATTTCTGGCTGGCGCGGCCGACAGAAAATTCCATGACCATGATAGGAAGCCCGAGGATGACTAAAAACAGCAGATAGATGAGCACAAAGGCGGCACCGCCGTACTTGCCTGTGATGTAGGGAAAGCGCCAGACGTTGCCGAGGCCAACTGCACAGCCGGCAGAGATCAGGATGAAGCCCAGCCGGGATGAAAAACGTTCTCTTTTCTCCATGATAAAAACCCCTCATTCATTGTTTTAAAGATATCAGGGTCAAAAGTCATGAAACACGACGTGCTTGCACGGGAGTGGTTCTATGACTTATTGACCCGCCCCAATATGAGGATAAAAGTGGAGCGTAAGCTCTACGATATCCGAATATTGGGACGGATTGTGGGAGCGTGAAACGCGAAACAATCCGTAGATATTGCAGTTGGGGGCTTTTGCCCCCCAACTGTTTTTAAAGAAGCATAGCACAAAAGTGTTTTAAACGCAACGAAGGAGTCGGTGATTTATGAAAAGTAAATGAATTTTTGGCGGAAACCATTGTAATAAGAGACGGAATATTGTACCTTTAAAGATAGAAAGATATATTTCAGGAAAGGCCCGGATGCTGTCCGGGAAGGAACGGAAGAGATGAATTGGCAGTCGGCGATCGGTACGGGCGGCATTGTGGTTGGCATTACGGCAGTGGTGCTTTTTTTTGTCTGGCTTGGTTTTTATGCGGCGAGACGTTTCAGGGAGCGGTTTCGCGGCAGGGCGCTGGATGAGATGGAAGGGCATGATTTTGAATATTTCTGTGCGGACCTTCTGGAACAGAACGGATTTATCGACGTGGAAGTGACAAAGGGAAGCGGAGATTACGGCGTGGACGTGCTGGCGGAGAAGGACGGCGTGACCTATGCGGTACAGTGCAAGCGTTATGACGGGCCTGTGGGCGTCAAGGCGGTGCAGGAGGCATACGCGGGGAGAGATTATTATGACCGGATGGTAGGAGCCGTTATGACGAACCAGTATTTTACGGAACCGGCAGTCGCTGCGTCCCGTAAGCTGAAGATACTGCTGTGGGACCGGGGATATCTGGAGACGATGATGGAGGAGTGAGACGGCTGATTTATGCTGCCTCGGAATGGAGGCTGTTATGAGCTTTGTGGAATTTCGTAATGTAAAAAAGGTGTATCATATGGGAGAGGTGGAGATACAGGCCCTTCGGGGAGTGGATTTCCAGATAGAAAAGGGCGAGTTCTGCGTGGTGGTAGGCGCTTCGGGCGCAGGAAAGACTACCATTCTGAATATCCTTGGCGGGATGGATACGCTGTCAGAGGGGAGGGTGTTTCTGGACGGGAAGGAGATATCGTCTTATAACAAAAAGAAGCTGACGGAATATCGCCGCTATGACATTGGTTTCGTATTTCAGTTTTATAATCTGGTCGGGAATCTGACCGCGTTGGAAAATGTGGAGCTGGCATCGCAGATTTGCAGGGAGCCTCTGGATGCGGCGGAGGTTCTGGAAAAAGTCGGGCTTTCCGAGCGTGCGGGCAATTTCCCGGCGCAGCTTTCCGGCGGAGAGCAGCAGCGCGTGGCAATTGCCCGGGCTCTTGCCAAAAATCCCAAGCTGCTTTTGTGCGACGAGCCCACAGGAGCGCTGGATTACAATACGGGTAAGGCGGTATTGAAGCTTTTGCAGGATACATGCCGAAACAGTGGGGTGACTGTTGTGGTGATAACGCATAATCAGGCAATCACGGCGATGGCAGACCGTATCATTACGGTAAAGAACGGTCTGATAACTGATATGCGGATGAACGGCCATATTGTGCCGGTTGAGCAGATAGAATGGTAGGGGATTGGGAAGGATGTGGTTTAGGAGGCGGTTTGCGGATGAAATCTTCTATGAAAAAAACTACTCACCGGGAGATACGGGCGAGCTTTGGGAGATATTTTGCGATACTGGCAATCGTGGCGCTGGGCGTGGGATTTTTTGTGGGATTGATGGTGACGACGCCGGCGATGGTAAAGACGGGCGGCGATTATATGAACAGGCTGGAGCTGTATGATATGCGGCTTGTATCGACGCTGGGATTTGAAAAGGACGCAGCAGAGCTGTTTGACGGAAAAGAAGGGATAGAAGCGGCAGAAGGAGCAGTATCGGCGGATTTTCTGGCGACGGAGGAGGATGGCAGGGACCGGGTGCTGGCGGCGCAGACACTCCTTGAGACGCAGAATCAGATAGAGCTCGTATCGGGGCGCTTTCCTGAAGCTCCGGATGAGGTTGTTGCGGATGCGAGTCTGTATCCCGAAAGCGCGGTAGGCAGTACGATAAAGGTTTCGGAGGAGAATCCGGAAACGACGGCAGAGCTGTTTGCCTTTAAAGAATATACGATTGTCGGAACAGCTCATGCGGTATATTATGTCAACTATGAACGCGGTGCGACGACGCTCGGGAACGGACGGGTAGGCGGCTTTGTATATTTGCTGCCGGAGGGATTTGACACCGATTACGATACGGAAGTGTTTCTGCGCTTAGAGGATGACTATGAAATTTACAGCGATGAATACGAGGCGGCTGTAAAAGAGCTGAAAGCATGGGCAGAGCCGCTGGCGCAGCAGGCCGCGGCAGTGCGCCATGACAGAATCATTGCGGATGCGCAGGAGGAGATAGACGACGCGAAAAAGACGCTGCGGGAAGAAACTGCGTCTGCAAAGGTGGAGCTTTCGGAGGCAGAGCGGGAGCTTGCGGACGGACAGGCAGAGATAGAGAACGGAAAAGAGCAGCTTTCGGACGGCAGACGGAAGATAGCGGCTGCAAAGACAGAGCTTTCTTCCAGACAGGCGGAGCTGGACAGAAGCCGTCAGGAGCTTGCAGACGGACGCGCAGAGCTGGAAGCAGGGCTTTTGCAGATCGAACAGGGAAAAGCGCAGCTGAACGCGGCGCTCGCAGCATTGCAAGGCAGCCCGGTTCAGGGCAGCCCAGTTCAGGGCACGGCAGCGCAGGCAGCAGGCAGTGCAGATATGCCGGGGGCAGGTCAGGAGCAGCTTGCCGGGCTGCAGGCACAGCTTGCGGCGTTGGAGGCACAGGAAGCGGAGCTTTTGCAGAAGCGGGCAGAGCTGGAAGCAGGAGAGGCGCAGCTGGAAGCGGGACAGGTACAGCTGACCGCAGCACGGCGGACGATTTCGGCGCAGGAAAACAAACTTACGGAACAGGAACAGAAGCTTGCGGATGCGCGGAAGGAGCTTTCGGACGGCAGACAGGAATATGAGGACGGCAGGCGTACGCTTGCGGAAGAGACGGCGGACGCGCAGCAGAAGATATCCGATGCGGAAAAAGAGCTCGCAGATGTGGAAGAACCGGACGTTTATGCGCTGGGCAGGGATACGAATATGGGTTATGCCTGTTATGAAAATGATTCGGCCATTGTGGCGGGCATTGCCAAGGTATTTCCGTTTTTCTTCTTTCTGGTAGCGGCGCTGGTATGTATTACGACAATGAGCCGGATGGTGGAGGAGCAGCGTACCCAGATAGGCGTTTTGAAGGCGTTGGGATATTCTGAAGCGCGGATAATGGGAAAATATCTGTACTATGCGGGAAGCGCGGGCGTGATTGGATCAGTGCTCGGTTTTGTCATCGGTTCGACGGTATTTCCGACGGTCATCTGGTCGGCATACCGGATCCTGTATAATCTGGGAGACTATAATCTGTATCTGGACTGGCGGCTGGCGGCAATCTCGATGGCGGCGGCAATGCTGTGTTCCATGGGAGCCACATGGCTGACGTGCCGGTATGAGCTTTCCAGTACGGCGGCGGAGCTGATACGTCCGAAGTCGCCAAAGAGCGGGAAGCGCATCGTGCTGGAACGGATTCCGCTTTTGTGGAACAGGCTCTCTTTTCTGGCAAAGGTGTCCGTGCGGAATGTATTCCGTTATAAGCAGCGGTTTTTCATGATGGTCGTCGGGATAGGAGGCTGTACGGCGCTTCTCGTGACCGGGTTCGGCGTAAAGGACACCATCGCGGACGTGGCGGATATGCAATATGGAGAAGTACAGCTCTATGACATGAGCGTGACATTAAAGGACAGCGCAGAGGATACCTCGGATGAAGAGCTGACGCGGACGCTGGAGGAGAGCAGAGCAGACTGGACGGCGGCAGCGGAGGTCTCCATGGATCTGACCGGGAAGGATGCGGTCAAATCGACGACAGTCGTGATACCGCAGGATATGTCGCAGATAGGGCAGTATGTAGACCTTCATACGTCGCAGGACGCTGCGGTGGCGTGGCCTCAAAAGGGGGAGGCCGTCATAAATGAAAAGCTGGCGGACAACTGCGGCATCCGGGTAGGCGATATGGTGAGCCTTCGCAACGAGGACGGCGAAAAGCTGTGGGTGAAGGTATCGGCGCTGTCCCAGAATTTTATTTACAATTATGTTTATATTTCGCCGGAGACATGGGAAGCAGATAACGGGAGCGCGCCGCGCTACAAGAGCCTGTACCTTAGAATGGAAGAAGGTGCAGACAGCAGAGCGCTGTCAGAAAAGCTCCTTGCATGCGACGGCGTATCCGCAGTGGCTGTAAATGCCGATATGCTCAATCAGGTCAATAACATGATGAAGAGCCTGGATGCGGTGATACTGCTCATCATCGTCTGCGCGGGAGCGCTGGCATTTATCGTCATCTATAATCTGACGAATATCAATATCACGGAACGTATCAGGGAGATAGCGACAATTAAGGTGCTCGGATTTTTCCCGAAGGAGACGGCGGCCTATGTGTACCGTGAAAATATCGTGCTGACTGCGGTCGGCGCGCTGGCGGGACTTTTTGCGGGCGTGTGGCTGCATCGGTTTGTGATGGCGAATATCAATGTGGATATGATAGCGTTCGATGTCAGGATACTGCCGCTGAGCTTTGTGAACAGCGTGCTCCTGACGTTTGTGTTCATGCTCATCGTGGACGTTATCATGTATGTGAAGCTGGAAAAGATAAACATGGCGGAATCGTTAAAGAGTGTAGAATAGCACAGGTTCAGTCATATCAGGGCATTACATGGAAAAAAGGGGGCTTTTGCCCCCTTTAACCGTTTTGTCAGATTCAGGAAATCCGACGGCCCGGCTTCCAGCACGAACCGGTGGAAGCGTTCCGGCGTAAACTCTTCTCCCCAGAGCGCTCTGGCGCGTTCGCGCAGGGCGGTCATTTCCAGATATCCCACATAATATTTCAGGTAAACGGCGGGAGAGGTGCGGAGATAATCATAAATGCGCTGCGCGGTTTCCTCGGGCAGCCCGAAGGACTCCAGCGAGCGCATCACGTCCTGACGGGAAGCCCCGTAATAGTGCAGGGAGATATCCAGCAGGGAGAACAGGTTTATCTGCAGGTCGCGCTGCAGGGAGACGAGGCGGCACAAAAGGGCGGCTGCCGAATCGGAATCCGCGTTGTCTATAAGCTGGGCGGCATATTCATAGGAAAGCTGTTCGGTATAATATGCCCAGCCCTCTACATAACCGCCGTAGGAAAGGAGCCGTCTTGCCTTCAGGTCGTTTTGGGAGACGGAATACAGGGAGGAATAGACGGTCTGGTAAAGATGTCCCGGATAACCTTCATGCGCCAGAGTGGTATAAAGCTCGATGCCGGAGGAGGTGGAGGAGCGGTTGATACAGATAGTGTTATGTATCGGGTCGTCCAGCGGGGGCGTCATGTAAAAGGCAGGGCTTGTGTAGGCTTCCAGCGCGGCATCCACATTTCTGACGGTGCAGGAGACCGGCGAGGGCGAAAGGCTGCCCAGGTCGGGAAAATCCTGCGCCATTCTTTTTTGCAGGTCATTTAATATTTCGGAAGGGTCGGAAACAGGGAATTTTTCCGAAAGCAGGGAATAATCGGGCATATTCCCGGTGAGCTGCCGGTATTTGGACAGTACGGCTTTCATCTCGCCGTATTTTTTCTGAAAGGTTTTCTGGAGAAGGTTGTACATGGCTTCGGGCGAAAGAGAGGAGCCGGTGGTGCGCGCTATGAGCCATGCGTAATAGTCCCTGCCGTCGGGTTTTTCGGCAAGACCTCCTTCATAGCGTCCCGTGCCGCAGAGGGCAAGGAGATTTTTTGAAAGCTCCTGATAGGAGGGCAGCACGCATTCTGAAAGGAGACGGTCGTTTTCGGAAAGATATTCTTTTTTCTGAGCGTCGGAGAGCTGTCCGGAGCGGCAGAGGCTATCCAGACGGGACTGCAGGGTTGTCTGTAAAAAATGAGTTCCTGCCGAAAGAGCGTCCCTTGTAATGATGTCCCTGCACTGGCGCGCCGTCTCTTCGGCATCGGTATCGGGCATAAACAGTCCGGCGGCGCTTTTTTGCGCCTCATAATCGGCAAGCCCCTGCAGATAGTCCGGGACGGAGGAGAGCAGGGAAAGATAGGTTTCGATGTCGTCAGTATTGCGGAGAGGATATTCGGCGAGCAAAAGCAAAAGCTCGCTCTGGCTCCCGGCAGAGGGGGATAGAGGTTCTTCATAAAAAGGATAGGCAGCGCCTTCCAGATCCAGCGCAAGGCAAGAGGTAAGCAGGTCAAAAGCATAGCGGTCCTGCTCGTTTAAACGGTCAGGATTTAAGCGGGAAAGTCTTGTCAGAAGGGCTTTTTGCGCCCGGATGGAATCCTGTCGGGACTGCTCTGAATAAACGGGGAGCGAAGCGTCTGCAGGATGAATGCCGAAGCGTTCGGGCTCGGCAAGTGTAAAATGCAGACCGAGAGCATCGTTTTCCAGAGCGTTTTCAAAAAATCTGTCCGCTTCATATCGAAACATGGCAGGATCAAAAAAATGGGAAAAAATGAGCAGCAGCGCGATGCCGGTTATGCAAAGCGCCGTGAACAAAGGGATTCTGATTTTTTTCAAGGGGATAGACCGCCGGGATTTTTTAATATTTGTATGAAATAGGACGGAAAAATATGAGCGTGCCGTTTTTCATTTCTCTTGTGAAAAATTGTCTTTTGTAGTAAAATATCTTTAAGTTTCCAGAAAGGAGGGGCTTTTATGACGGAAGTAGTTGGCTGGCTGATATTGCTGGTATTGCTGGTTGTCATCGAGCTTGCAACGATGGGACTGACAACGATATGGTTTGCAGGCGGGGCGCTCGTTGCCACTATCGCAGCAGCGTGCAATGTGCCGTTGTTTTTGCAGGTTGCGCTGTTTCTTATCGTGTCGGTGGCGATGCTCGTATTTACAAGGCCGATCGCACTTCGTTACTTTAACAAAGACCGCGTGAAAACGAACGTGGACAGTCTGACGGGCGAGCGGGGCATCGTAACAGAGCGGATAAACAATGTTCAGGGGTGTGGTCAGGTCACTCTAAACGGGATGGAATGGACGGCGCGTTCGGCAGAGGGCAGCTCGGATATTCCGGAAGGGACCGTTGTCGTGGTGAAAGCTGTTGACGGTGTGAAACTGATCGTATATCCGGATTTGCAGAAGAAGGCGGAGAACGGATAAAGAGAGCGGGGCACCCGCAGAAAAGAGGGATGAAGTATGGTTGGAGGCATTATTTTACTGATTGTTCTGTTGCTTGCTATCATGGTGGTAGCTTCCTGTGTGAAGATCGTACCGCAGGCGCAGGCATATGTAGTGGAGCGTCTTGGCGCTTATCAGGATACCTGGGGTGTCGGCATGCACTTTAAGGTGCCGATCGTTGACAAGGTGGCAAAGAGGGTACTGCTGAAGGAGCAGGTGGCAGATTTTCCGCCGCAGCCGGTAATTACGAAGGATAATGTTACGATGCGTATCGATACGGTCGTATTTTTCCAGATTACGGATCCGAAGCTGTTTACCTACGGCGTGGAAAATCCGATAATGGCGATAGAGAATCTGACTGCAACGACGCTGAGAAATATCATCGGCGATCTTGAGCTGGATCAGACGCTGACATCCCGCGAGACCATCAACGCAAAGATGCGCGCGTCTCTGGATATTGCGACAGATCCGTGGGGCATCAAGGTAAACCGTGTAGAGCTTAAAAACATTATTCCTCCGGCAGCTATTCAGGATGCGATGGAGAAGCAGATGAAGGCGGAGCGTGAACGCCGCGAAGCTATCCTGCGTGCGGAAGGTGAGAAGAAGTCCACGATTCTCGTGGCGGAAGGTAAGAAGGCATCGGCTATTCTGGAAGCAGAGGCGGAGAAGCAGTCTGCTATCCTGCGCGCAGAAGCGGAAAAAGAAAAGATGATACGTGAGGCAGAGGGTGAAGCGGAAGCTATCATGAAGGTACAGCAGGCGACTGCAGACGGTCTGCGCTTTATCAAGGAAGCGGGCGCGGATGAGGCAGTCCTTCGTCTGAAGAGCCTGGAAGCGTTTGAGAAGGCTGCGGACGGCAAGGCAACGAAGATAATCATTCCTTCTGAAATCCAGAGCATGGCAGGGCTTCTTGCCAGTGCGAAGGAACTCGTGACAAAAGAATAAAAAATATTTACAAAAAAGTGCTGTACGCCGTATAATGGCTGTATGGCACTTTTTTATTTCATAGGAAAATGCGTCCTATGAAATAAAAAATGCTCCGCAG
>UQDA01000006.1 GCA_900539715.1 uncultured Lachnospiraceae bacterium
AAAGTGCATGGTTGTGGATACCATATAATAGGTGTCTTCTACGCGGATCACGTCCAGATCTGGATAATCCAATCTTGTTATAGGATTTACATTCATTGTTTATTCCTTTCTGTTTTATCTCCATATTCTTTCTTTGTTCTATTCTATTTTTACTATTTTATCTTTGTTTCTTATCCGTCTGCCTTTTCAACTCTTCTCTGCCCCATTTCACTATTGCTAATATCACAATCTCACAGTAAAATATAATAATCGAAAACGATCCTGCACCATGTTATTCATCAGAAATTTCCGGTTTGCACAGATTTACCGGGAATAAACAGAAGGAGACCAGCATGAAGGAAAACCGCAAACTATTAAAAGAAGTGCTTAAAGAAATTCGCCATGATATGACCAATGAGGAGGTTCTGAATCTGCTTGCAGACAGTAAAATTTCAGAAAACACTTCACGTGCATCGGAGAAATATACCATCGGCCAGCGTGCGGCCGATGCCATTGCCAAATTTGCCGGCAGCTGGGCATTTATTTTTGCTTTTACCGGAGTTCTCATTTTATGGATGGTCATCAATACCCTGCTTGCGGTCAAAGCCTTTGATTCATTCCCTTTTATCCTGCTTAATCTCGTGCTGTCCTGTGTAGCTGCGATTCAGGCACCTCTTATCATGATGAGTCAGAACCGGCAAGAAGAAAAGGATCGCCAACGTGCTGAAAATGACTATAAGGTTAATCTCAAAACTGAGGTCATGATTGAAGATCTCTATGATAAAATGAACGTCAGAGACTATGAAGAAAAGTCTCCCCATATATATGAGAGCATACGTATCTGTGTATTAAGCTGGACGCGCGTATTTTCCGCTCTTGGCAACTCATCAAGATTCAGGAATATATATTCAAATATGCTGTTGAGTTCGCGCTGAACAGCCATTTCATAACATCGCCCCCGTTCATGCATCAGCCTGTAAATATTCTGAACCGATTGATTCACCTCATAATGCCAATCCCTTTTTTTATTAAATAAAATAAAGGGCAATGTATCGCAGCTGGCGACAGGCTGAATATATTTTCGGTATATCCCGCTCGTCTCAGGCGCGACCACTGCGCCTGAAAAGACAATATTCGGCATCGGGTCAGGAATATCGCCGGATAACTGTCTTATTCCATGCAGTACACTCCCATTAACAAATATGCTGTCGCCTGCTTCCAGTATGATATGCTGCTGCCCGACCTGAAAATCTAAAACACCGCTTACTGCAGTGGCTATCTCAAAATCCGGATGCCAATGTAAAGGTCCTGTCCAATTGGGGAGAGATGCAAGTTCGTCACAGAAATAGGTGATGGGAAATGTCGCAGTATGAAAGGTTATCGGTTCCCGCAGCTGATGGTCAAGTATTATCGGCATAGACTTTCACTCCTACTCTGTATCTTTCTGAGTATATATCATATCAACAGTTTATGGGCTTTTCCAGCTCTTTTACCCAAAAACAGCGGCGGGGATTTCTGCTTTCCCCACCGCTGTTTTCGCAGCTTTCTGATATTTTCGTTTTATTCCCACTCGCCGAGTTAAATCCATTTCTAAACTTTTTTGTATAGAGGATTTGATTCGTCGTGGTTTTATTTGATACAGATTATCCTTATCCTAAGGTCTATTCGGACTTTTGCTATCAAAAATCTATCTGGGCCATCCTATCACGGGTTTTGCTTGAGATGGACGATTGGGTGGCTTATAAGTATTGTAGCATATATGAGACAAATTTTCCAGAGCCATTTCTAAGTTATTCCTGATACATTACATCAGTCCAAACTACATACATTAATGAGATACAGCCTCGATTAGACATATGTCCAACTCGTCAAAATCATTTATGAACATTTCTTTTATCTCCGAGATCCCTGCTACCTGAGCAGCTGAAATAACTAATCGTTTTTTGTACTCAGGCATTCTAAGACCTAACACTACACAGGTTGGTTTCATTTTAATGCAGGGACGATTTATTGAATGAAAAGGACAGATCATCCGCCATTCCTCATCATATTCATGGCACGATTTCTTTATCAAAGAAATCCTTTCTGATTCCCATTGAAGTGATTGCTTTACTACTTCCATTAACCAAGGAACTTTTTTCTGAAGGTCGGCAGGAAAGCTGTTTTGAAGCAATGCTCCTAATACAAATTTTGTTGCATCGTATCTTGCATTTGTGTAATATACCGGATAGATGTTAGGACGGGGCTTTTCCATAGGACATTGAGCACACTCTGAATTTTTCCCGCAGAGAAAAGTGTCTATATTTAGCGGGTTGTACATTAAGACAAATCCTCTATGATTATCAGCATATTTAAGCCAGAGTGTTTCATTTTTGGGGTTCTCGCAAAAACAGATCGAATACAGTTGCTTATGAACGAGATTTCTAATTCCCAAAAACTGATTTTTCAAGCTGTCTAAATTGAATGTAGTGCTTTGCAATGCAGCGAGTAATTCTGAAGCATTTACGGTAGGAAACATTTGATGGACGATTTGCAAAGTATCTTCTTGTTTTCCGTGAACTAAAGTTTTCAGCATTGCAGCATTATTACTGATTTTATCATAATCAACATAAAAATAGGTATCAAATGGATCATCATAATAATCCGCAGAGGAAAAGTAGAGCTTATTATCCTGTAATTGCTGGAGGCTGCTTTCACTGACGGTACGGAACCTGCACAGCCATTGTGGTAGAGTGTATACTGCATTTAATGCAGCCAAACTGTCTGGAGATGTGTCTTTCGTTTCCTTCAACACATTCCAAAATTGTTCTCGTTCTTTATGGTTCATCAGCAGCTCCTTTACATCTATAGATGCCACCTAATTTGATTGTTGAATTGTATTTTCAATCAAATTATCAATTTGGGCACGTAAATCAGCGATCTGTACCTCAATCTTTCGTTGTTTCTCAATCTCTGCATTAATTTTTTCGACAATCTCTCTCTGGATTTCCAAGGATGGTACCGGCAACATAAATTCCTCGAGTTCCTTCGGCGACACTTTTACCATTGTCTGATTTTTTCCCTTGGTCACATATTTAAAGTATAGTCTGCCGATGAATGAATTGATTGCATATGCAAGATACCTTTTGTTGATTTGATCGGATAATGTTAATCGAATCATTAGGTCAGGGAAAATCGTTACAGGATCATCATCATCAACTTCGGCGATGGACGCTAAAGCAACCAAATCTGTTGTATTGCCACGGCTGACGAAAAAATCTCCGTCATTGACAATATAATCATCAAAATTATTCTTGTCTGCATCACTGTATTTGACATTTTCAAAAGAGATTTTGCCCTCTCTCGTAATCGAATCAATTCCGAGTACTTGATAATCTGATGGAAAATCATAGCATTCTGGAGACCATCCATTCTGAGTATTGCACAAATATTTTCCCAACGGTTTACAACAATCTACCGTAGAAACAAGGTAACTTTGTATTTCCTGCCCCTTGTGCCATCGATAGCTAAATCTTAACGTACTGTTTCGGTTACTCAACACTGCTGAATCAATATTTAAAATTTTGCATTCCTCTATAGTAAGAAATGTCCTGAGATTCAGGTTGAAGTATTTAGCAAATACACTATTGGTAATATCTTCGATCGTCCGTTCTTGGCTTCTTAATTTTGCAATTTCCTCATCAATTGGTGTAATTTTCTGAACAGCACAATTTGCAACTGTTGAAGAAATTACTGGTATCTTTATATGTTTTAAATCATACTCTTGAAGATTAGGCTGAGCCTTTTGCGAAACAACTCCCAAAATATAAGAAATAAAAAAATCGGTTTGAAGCATTTTCTCATAGAATTGAACATTTAACGCATCCTGTTTAGGGCGTAACACAACTGTATTATTCGAGAAGGTGCCTCCTGCAACTTGTACCGCTACACCTACTTTTCCGACCGTAGCACCTATTGTTGCTAAAACGATATCGTTATTCCGAAGAATCTTTTCATTTGCAACATTACTTTCTGCGTCGAGATAAATTATATTCTCTGTGCTAATTCCATATTTATATGATATGTCTCCTATTCTCACATATGGAATACGCGTTACTTCATCTACATAGTTTTCAGTTTGAACTGAACCTTTTATAACATCAAATACTTCCTTTAGATAGACCCAATTCTTAAAATTAATATCACCAACTGTTCTCCAATATTTACAATCATCCCGCAGAAACTGATGGTGTGATATTGTTTTTAAATCACATCTCTGTATTCTCAATCACTTTCACCTCAATCCCAGCAAATATTTCTCATACAATCAAGAATGGTTTCAATCCTTCCGTCGTCCACAATAATGTGGTTATTTCCATCAGATCGATAAAGATCATTGGGCATAGGCTTTTCACCCCGCTTGGAACGCTTGTATCCAACATTTTCTGCCTCTGCCATGAAAATATCATAGTTAAGTTTTTCAGCGACTTCACCGAACACCCACCATGTATTTACAAATCCGAATGTGTCATGTGTGTCTTTATCCAGTTTACAAAGTTCCTGCAACTCCGAATGATATTTCTGAATTAGCTCTGCTGCCCCTAACCCATCATCAGGCTCAGTCAGATAATTCTTAAGCATTCTACGAATCAGAGAGGTTTCTTCATCGGGTGTCAGATTTTTAATGGAAGGAAGTTTTTCCTTTTTCTTTTTTCCAGACGCTACTGCCATCAGATTTTCAACTCTTATTTTTAGTTGGGCATATTCATTCGATGCTTCATTCCAAGCAGCATTCCAGGCTTCAATTTCATCATGCGTCTTTTTTTGTGCAAAGAGAATACTTGTCTTGGTAGATGTATATGGCTCAAAGGCCAGCTGAGGCAACGATACGACTGCTTTGATTTTGAAATATTTATAGAGGAATAGTCGAATATACTTATTATCTGCAATATCAAACACGCTTTCTGGCAGCACTGCAGCGAAACGCCCATTTTCTCTCAGCAGCTGATACCACCGTTCAATGAACAGATTTTCAGAATTCTTCTTCTCTCCAAACATGAATTCCTTTTTCACTGTTTTCTTAGTATCGTTATCTAACTCAACACTAAAAGGAGGATTGGTTAGGATTAAATCGAACTGACCGTTCACCTCACGTCCTTGATATAGTTCATCTTTTTCACTACCACGGAGAGCACTGGGAGCTTGTACCTTTTCATATCTATCAAAAGGAAGCAGTCCATCTTTAACAAAGATATTAGTAGAACCGTCTCCATGAAGAATCATGTTGACCTTAGTTGCTGTTCCAAGATTAAAATTGATCTCAGATCCATAAATATAAGTTTGAGCCCATCGATTTTCACGGTTATCCGGATAAAACCAGTCCGAAAATATTTTATCTTTCACTGCTCGGGCTGTTCCAATATCGGCATTGTAGCCATTAGGTCCCTGATTGCGATATTTCATATTTTCTGTGATAAATTTCATATATTCAATCAGGAATGTGCCACTTCCTGCAGACGGATCAATCATGTATGGGATTTCTTTATCTTCCTTAATACGCTGAATTGCAAGCTTATCTGCTTGTAATGCATAGAGCATAAATTGAACAATATTGATATGGGTGAAGAACTGGCCCTTACTTTGTTTGAAGCCATTTCTGATAATGCCCTCAAAGAAGTCACCCAAAATGTCTTTTCCACTCAGACTATTTTTTCCATCCACAAAAGACAAGCCTTCTAATTTTTGAACGGCATACTTTAATTTAGATAGAGAGAATTTTTTGCTGTCAATCACATAAGATTTTGCAAGTTCATTCTCGTCCAGAATATAAAGCTTTTCCTTTAACGCTCGACGGTACAAGGCATTGATTCGTTCAAAAAGTTGTTCATTCGTCTCGAATTCCTCATCGCCATTTTTAGCGTATGCCATCGACTGAAAATCGTAAAGTTCTCCATCTTCAGTTTCATCTTCGTCTTCAATTTTTGCAAGAATCAAGTTGGTCAGAGATGAAAAAACTTCGTTATCGTCTGTTCCTCCACCGCCCCAGAGCACATTGTGCAGATCTTTCTGCAACTGTACTAGCATTTCATTAGAGAAGTTCTTCTCCAAATCTTTGGATGAAGCTTTTTTATATGGAGTTTTCTGTGCCTTGCCATATCTGGAAGGAAGTGTGTTGGTAAAGTCTCGTGCTGCTTCCCATTCAGTATAAGTAGAATATTTAGAGTAATCAATAATGATGCATTCGTCTGAGATTCTGCCGGTGGAATCGTTCGTAGTATAAAGAACAAGATATTTTACATCATGTCCTTCTGCTTTTTCCATAGCCGCCAGCTTAAATAACTGCTCTTCAATAACACTATCCTTGTCAATTGTTGCATATTCTTCCTGATTTTTGACCTCGATGAACAGAAATGCATCACCTTTTGCATCTCGAACAATCACATCAATTCTGCTTGTAATCGTGTGAGGCCTTCCAGCAGTATACTCATGTTCGATTTCTATTCTATCAGGGGAATAACCTAAGTCATTGGCAAGTTTCGTAAGCAAATAGGCCCTAACCAGTTCTTCTGGTTTTGCCTCCGTCCTTTTTTGGCACTGTACTATTTTGTCGTATTCCAGTTTCAATGCAACTAAATCCAAATTCTTGACAACTTTTATTGGATTTGTATCAATGTAATCTTTTATTAGATCATTGTTCATTCTGATTTCCCTCATAATTTTTATTTTGTTTTTCTATGGTATTGCAGGTTTCTTCCTTTTCCATCTTTATACAACAGATTATCTTTTACCATTTTGCGTAATAGAAGTCCGGCAGTGGATTGTGATACTCCCAATGCTGTTTCCACATCTTTACGAACAATAGCCTCTTTTGTTTCAAACAGAGAAAAGACTTTTTCTTCGCGTTTGCTTTCTGATAGCACCGCAACTAGGGGCTGCTTTCTGTCGTCAGTTTCTATTGTTTCCGCGTTATTCATGTTCGGCAGTGTAATCTTAAATGCGTTGTTGCTGACCTCAATTTTAGGTTTAATCGTTTGATCCGCATAGCACTCATTGATTTTCATAATTCCAGTGCCATACGCCTCAATGAGTTTCAAGCGGTAAAATACATTTGCTAGATGTTGGTTACGCAAAGCCGAAACACCTAACATGATATCATCGTAGGAAATCCCGCAAACTAAGCCGCCAATGGTGACAAACTCAATCCTATCATCAAATATACTGATAAGCGTAGAGCCGCTTACTGAATAATCTCGATGCACAATTGCATTCAGCAATGCTTCACGAATCGCTTCCGCTGGATAATCTCGTTTATCAATTCGATCTAAACCTTCAAATTCTGCACGGGTATGGTTGAACTGGTCAATATAAGTATAGGCATCTTTAAGCTGCTCCAGCAGAGATCCCACCAGTTCCTTCCGATCTTTGAATATACTCTTTTTACTGCCTTCAAAGACAGCCATCTTGATGGTATGGGTGCATTGATCAGACAGTAGCATTCCCAAATTAGAGAAGGTTCCATCCTGACTGATTAGATTCAATGTTCGTTTCTGAGCATCTCCAAATTCCATGTGCTTTTTGGCAAAATATGCAGCTGTTTTTTCAAAAGTTAGCTGCTGGTTAAGCGATCTGGCATCCTCATAGCAATCACCACTGGTTTCTCGGATCATATTGAGAATAGCCGTTTCAGAGGCTGGAACAGAAGAAGCCCCTTGGCGCACATAAACACCTTCCGGGCGCACGCCTTTGGAATGCAAGTAGTAGGGTCGGGCTGTACCACGCTGTACTGTCAACACTACAATGTCTTTCTCATCTATCTGTTCTACGGTGCAATCAGTGAACATAGTCATATCAGGACGCACTACATCACGGATCATATTGGCTAACCGTAGCATCGTATCACCTGTATTTACTACGCCGCAAATACTTCCATCATCGTTGATACCTACATAAAGCTTTCCGCCTGCTGTATTTGCAAACGCAATCACTGCATACTTGATGTCATCCATATACTCATGCTTGAATTCAGTGATTTTGTTTTCAACTAAGTTCATCAGATACTATCAGCTCCTTATTACATTCTCATCATTTCTAACTATATCTAATTATATCTAATCATATTCTGATTATCAAGTAATTAAACACTCTTTTTCACTTTGTGACACAGAAAATCCGCTGGCACAGAGAAAAGTTTTCTTGCATCAGCGGATTTTCGTTCTTCATTTTTTAATCTATCGACTTATACTCCGTCACAGCTTTCAAGTATGCCTCCGGATCTCCATTCAGGATCAGGTCAGCATACGCTGCCGGGTCATTGTAGAGCAGGTAGTCCAATTCTACCTGCTCACACATATTGTTTGCCAATTCATTCTCTGCGGCAATGGTGTCGATAGCAATCATACTTCCATCGCTATATTTCAGCTCCACACAGGCTGTGTCCAGGTTAAACTCATAGGACAAAATCTTTCTTATACTCGTTACCTCCTAATCCTTAATTTTTGACTGATTTTCCGTAGCGGTACAAAGTCCGTTTCGTTAATTTTAGAATCTGGCAAGCAATGCGTGTGGCTATCCACACACAAATCCGGCAAGCAATGCGAGTGTTTATACACACTCACATTTCCTGCCGTCTGCTTGTTGAGGGCGGCGCCCCCAAGCCCCCTTGAACACAGAATTTCATTCTGTGGCTGCGCGTTCTGCGAACGCTTTGAAAGGGTACACCAAAACGCCGTCCCTTTTGAACAAATCGTTCCCCCTTATTGCCTGATGGCTGCCGTAAAACACAGTAGCCCTCGATAGATGTGTGGGCAAAATGCCTACCTATCGTTCTCTTTTACTCCGCATCCTGTGTTCTGCTTTTTTGCATGGTGTGTCGTGAAACGCGACATACTATGGTGATTTTGGGGCACCCTAAAATGGGGTACCTTTTGGGATAATGGGGTGGCAAAACACCACCTCATCCGAGATACTTTTTAGCGGAATTTCTTTGCCCAAACTGCCGTCAGCCATTCCTTTTGCCAGAAAAAACAGGAGCGTGCCACGCTCCTGTCCTTACAAATATAGAGAAAACTTTTGTGCTAATCTCATCGGTGAAATTAGTCTAAACGGAAGCTTATCTTACCATCGAAAATCCGGGAACACTCCACGCTTATCCAGGTATGCCTGTCGGGCCTGCTCCCGTTCTTCTGCGGTGGGCGCAGTCTTATATTTTGCATACAGTTCATGCCGCACCATCGCATCCAACTTTTGCTCCAACCCCTGATGAATTTCCTCGGCATAATCATCGTCACAGGCCAGATGGTACTCCACCAAAGCTACAAAAAGGTCATAGGTAATTTGTACACTTTTCATATTCATTTCCTTTCCGCGACGGTTGCGACGATAGCGACGGTGTTTTTGACGGTATCATTTTCATCGTCGCGACCGTCGCTATCGTCGCGCCCCTTATTCTTCGGTTACTTCACAGGCGGTTGATTCCATCAGCATATAGGTCAATTTCACTTGCCGACCGGAGTGTTTGGCCTTATTTTCATAGCCAACATGATATTCCTCCAGCAGCCTGCCTGCCTTGACATTCAGGTGCTTAGTGAGGGCGTTGGAGGCCATTCCCGTTTGGAGAGCTTCAGCCAGTTCGGATGGAGAGCCGATCCACTCCTGGCACTCGGCGGAAACCAACTTTGCAACCGCATCCAGCACTGGGTCCGGCGGTTCTTTATACAGCTCGTTTTCCATGCGTTCCAGATTCCAGATCTGGGTCTGCGGGTCCTTTTTCAAGTAAAGGATCTGATCCGGCTGATCCCGCCCCACCACCTTGATGGTGGCGTCCAACTCCGTGCGTTTTTTCTTCTGCATCAGCAGCGAACCATCCGCACAGCCCAGCAGCCCGGTGGTGCCGGAAATCGTCTCAAAGGAATCGTCTGCCTGCTGCTTCCGGGTGTGATGGACGGCCAGAACACAGATACCGTGCTGATCAGCAAACTGCTTGATTCTGCCGATAATCTCATAGTCGCTGGCATAGTTGTACGCTTCGCCGCCTACCTCACGGATTTTCTGCATAGTGTCAATGATGATGAGATTGGTGTCCGGATGCTCCTGCACGAAATTCTTCAGCTGTTCATCCAACCCATTCCCAATCTTTCCGGCGGCGGTGGCGAAGTGGAGGTTGGGGGTATCGTTCACGCCGTACATCATAAACATCCGGCTCTGGATACGCTGAAAATCATCTTCCAGCGCAAGGTAAAGTACCGTCCCCTGATGGACTTTATATCCCCACAAATCCTGCCCAGTGCTGACATGGTAGGCAATCTGAGCCACCAGGAAGGACTTGCCGATTTTGGGTGCGCCGGCAAGGATATATGCCCCTGCGTAAAGCAGACCTTCCACCACTGGTGGCCTACTCTTATAGGTGGTTTGGAACAGCTCTGTCATCGTGAGTGTATGCAGGTATCGGGGGTCTGTCATGCGCTGCATCCTGCGATACATTTCTTCCAGACTGTCCTGGGAGTTTACAATTTCATCGTTGCTTTTTTGCCCGGAAGTGGATATACTATTTTCGTAAGTTTTTGAGATTGACTGCCCATCATCTGCGCCAACAGATGAGCCTTGGGCGGTCATTTTCTTTTTCTCATCGGTCATAGGCGAATTCCTCCTGCATCCCGTTCATAATGGTTGTGATCATTCGGATCGTGTCCAGCAGCTCGTCGCTCACGCCCTGTCCGGCCTCGATCCGGCGCAGCTCGTCCAGCACAGCAGACAACTGATCCCGCAGGGCTTTGTAAACCTTTGGATTGCCCTGCACCACCACATCTCGCTCCAATAGCCGCCGGATAATGTAATCCTGCTTGGTCAGGCCGGTGAGTTTCACCAGGGTTTCCAGTTGGAGATCTTCTTCCGCTGACACTCGGAAAGCCACCGTCTTGTTTCTCCAGCGATTATGGTTGTCATAGTTCTTCTTAGACATCTTCTTACACTCCCTTCTCATTTTTCAGTAAATCCAGCTTGTCAGCCATTTCCACCTGTCGGGTGGGGAACAGATGGGCATAGCGGTAGGTGATGTCGATACTCTCATGCCCCACACGCTCTGCAATAGCCAGGGCAGTAAAGCCCATGTCGATCAACAAACTGATGTGGCTGTGCCTCAAATCGTGTATGCGAATGCGTTTTACCCCAGTTTGCTTGCAGCCACGGTCCATTTCTCGGTGGAGATAGCTTTTGCTGATGGGGAACATCCGGCTGTCCGGCTCCACTCCATAGAGCTGCTTGAGGTAGTCCTGGAGTTCATCACAGAGGAACTGCGGCATCTGGATCACGCGGTTACTCTTGGGTGTTTTAGGCGTAGTGACCACATCCTGCTTATTGAGCCGCTGGTAAGACTTATTGATGGTGACGGTGCGCTTTTCAAAGTCAAAATCTGCCGGGGTTAGGGCCAGCAGCTCTCCCTCACGGACACCGCACCAGTACAATACCTCAAAGGCGTAGAAGGACAACGGCTTGTCCATCATAGCCTCAGAAAAGCGGGTGTACTCCTCCCGGGTCCAGAATAGCATCTCCTTTCGTTCCTCCGCCCCCATGTTGCCCGCCTGTCGGGCCGGGTTGATATTCAGACCGTAAAATCGGGCAGCATGGTTGAAAATGGCGCTAAGCTGGTTGTGAACTGTCTTCAGGTAAGTTTTCGACAGAGGTTTGCCATGGCAGTCCCTCAACTCCCGGATTTCATTTTGCCAACGGATAATGTCCTTTGCCGTGATCTCCGAGAGTTTTCGATTTGCAAAATAGGGGAGGATCTTTTTCTTGATGATACTCTCCTTGGTAAGCCAGGTATTGAGTTTCAGCTTGGGTTTAATGTCCTTCTCATAGAGAGCAACGAAGCTCTCAAAGGTCATGTTCACATCAGCCTGTTTTTCCATTAGGAACTCCCGTTCCCATTCCAGCGCTTCTCGCTTGGTGGCAAAGCCACGCTTGAGCTTCTGCTGGCGTTCGCCCTTCCAATCGGTGTAGCGGAATTGAACATACCAGGTGCCATTGTCCTTATTTTTGAACGCTGCCATAATTATTTCTCCTTCCTTTCTGTCTCAGATCTTGTACCATAGAATTTCTCGTGAAAAAACTTTCGGTCAATTCGCCCGGCAATGGTGATGCAGCCGGTTTTAGCCAGTTCCTCATTCATCTGTCGAATGATCCTATAGGCAAAGGGAATGGAGATCCCCAACTCCTCTGCCACTTCGTTGACACGCATAAAAATCTGATTTGCCATAGTAAATACCTTCCTTTCTTTGTTTTTGGTAATTGCCTGCTAATTTTGTTTTTCATAAAGACCTCCTTACTCTCTACTGCCACTTTTTTCTCAGTTGTATAACTAAAAAGCTGGCGTAATATTTTTTGTGCTTCGTTATCCAAGCTTATTTGCTTAGTGTTCTTATAATACTATACATATAAGATTAGTTCAAGTGTTTTGAAAGAAATGTTATTAAATAAATTTGCTTAGATTATCTTGACAAAACTAAATAAATATGCTATGTTTCAAATAAGAACGATCATAGACTGGAGTTGGTTACATGGCGATTGGTGAACGAATTCACTTTTTCCGTCTCCTGCGGGGGATGACACAAAAATATCTTGGCATGTCACTGGGCTTCCCGGAGAAGTCTGCTGATGTGCGCCTTGCACAATATGAAACAGGATCAAGAACCCCAAAGGCAGACCTGACCGCCGCCTTAGCTGAGGTGCTGGATGTCTCGCCCCATGCGCTCTCTGTCCCGGACATAGACTCCTATGTAGGGCTGATGCACACGCTGTTTACCCTGGAGGATAACTACGGGCTGAAGGTCACGGAGCAGGACGGTGAGCTTGCCTTGCAGGTGGATTTTCGCAAAAACAAGGACGCCGCCCGGCTGCATGAAATGCTCTGGACCTGGCGGGAACAGTCCGCCAAGTTGGAGGCCGGAGAGATCTCCCAGGAGGAGTACGACCGCTGGCGCTACCACTACCCGGAGTACGACAGTAGCCAGATCCGCGCCAAGATGCCGCCGGAGAATCTGATCTAACTCTCTCACTTGTAGGCCACGGGAAAGGTCATTTGTTGCACAAAATCAGATAATTCAGATAAATGAGAGCAAAATAAAAAAGGTCTAACTGATCAGCAAAAATCAGTTAGACCTTTTACTTATGAATAAAAAGATGAGGATTTTCAGGCTACTCGCAAGCCACCCGATTTTTCTTTTCAAACTCAATAAATCAGGATTTGACGAGTGCTATCAATCTGCTATCAAATGGGGAATTTGAAAATCAAAAACCCAGTGTTTATGCGGGTTTGCGGGCCCTCATATCCACTTTTTGCTTATTCCCACTCAATCGTCCCGCACGGCTTCGGAGTCAGGTCATACAGCACTCTGTTCACGCCCTCAACCTCATGCGTAATTCTCTCTGTGATATGCTCCAGAAGCTCAAACGGCACGTTCTCCACCGTTGCAGTCATTGCATCCACCGTATTTACCGCACGCAGGATTACCGGATATGCATAAGTACGAGTTCCGTTTTTCACGCCGACCGAACGGAAATCCGGTACAGCGGTAAAATACTGCCACACCTTGCCGTCCAGGCCGTTCTTCGCAAATTCCTCTCTCAGAATGGCATCGGACTCACGAACGATTTCAAGGCGTTCGCGTGTGATAGCACCCAGACAGCGTACTCCCAGACCCGGACCCGGGAACGGCTGACGATAAACCATGCCATCCGGCAGGCCAAGTGCCTTACCTACTACACGTACTTCATCCTTATATAAAAACTTCAGGGGCTCAACCAGCTCAAACTGCAGATCCTCCGGAAGCCCGCCCACGTTATGGTGCGCTTTTACGCCGTCACTCTCAATGATATCGGGGTAAATCGTGCCCTGCGCCAGGAATTCAATTCCCTCCTGCTTGCGCGCTTCCTCCTCGAATACGCGGATAAATTCCGCACCGATTATCTTACGCTTCTTTTCAGGCTCCTCAACGCCTGCCAGCTTATCCAGAAAACGGTCGATGGCGTCCACATATATCAGGTTCGCATCCATCTCATCGCGGAATACCTTCACAACCTCTTCCGGCTCGCCCTTGCGCAGAAGCCCGTGGTTTACATGTACACAAACAAGCTGTCTGCCGATAGCCTTGATTAAAAGCGCGGCAACGACAGAAGAATCCACACCGCCGGACAGCGCCAGCAGTACCTTCTTTTCACCAACCTGACTGCGGATTTCTTCTACCTGTTCCTCAATGAACGCATCTGCGAGAGCCGTGGTCGTGATACGTTCCATGCTCTCCGGTCTTTTGTTATTTTCCATTTTTTTCTCCTTTTGCCGCTGTGCGGCGCAAACTCAGCGCACGAAATACCTTTATCGGTATTTCCCTAACCACACTCTAGCACACTCGCGCTCATTTGACAATTCCCTTCCTTATATAACGTTCTTTTTCTCCCATTCCGTTACTGCAGGATCCCGCATTTTCTGAATGCGTCTCCACTCTTTCGTCCCCTTTATCTTTTCTGTCTCGCTGCGGTTCCGGTATAAAAAGCGTGTCAGCTGATAGCAGTCTATCCATATCTCATTATCCGATTCTTTCTGGGATTCATCAAAAATAAGCTCCAGTCCCCAGTGCAGATGCGGCGTATCTATATTATTCACATTTTCCTTTGCACTGTAGCCCGTATGGATCAGCTTTAATTTACACAACTTTGGGATTTTTTCAGAAGTTAGAAATTCCAGTAGATATATATCGGTGGTTCTCCACCTTTTGTGCGTTTTCCTATTTCGATATGATCTATTAGCATAGTTATTATACCACGATTCAGCCTGTCTATGCTACTATATTTTTTCAAAATTTCATCTTTTGTTTCCTTGCTTTTTTCAAGTGCCTCCGCCGCCTCCAGTTTCTGCTCAAGATGCTCCAGCCTCTCCTTCAAAAGCTCTTCCTGCTTTTTTAATTCATCAAGCAAAGCGCTGCATCCTTCATCTGAAATGTTTCCCCTCGCTTTATCCAGATAAATATCTGTCTTTGCCTTTATAAGGATCTGCCCTTCCTCCTGCAGCTCTCTGTATTGTTCTTTTAATCGTTCAAACCCCCCAGATACTTTTCTTTCAATAAGCCCTTTTCCTGCCGCTTCCTCATCATATAGTTCAGCAACAATGGCTTTCAGTTCCCTCAGCACAGCAGCCTTTAGATCATCCTCGCTGATACAAAATCCTGCGCAGGCATTCTTATGCTGCCGTCTTGTCGGGCACATCAGATAGCGCTTATCATGATTCTTGTTCGTTGCTGCTTTATACCCGCAAAAACGGCATCTTACAAATCCCGCAAACAGGCTTAATGTTCCTGTTTTCCCCTGTTTGCTTCTTTCCTTTCTCAGCTTTCTTGCCAGCAGCCATGTATCCTGATCTATAACCGCTTCATGGGTCTGCTTAACGATAATCCACTCTTCTTCCGGAACCGGGACGGTTTTCTGTACCTTGTATGACATGATCGTATGCTTTCCCTGCACCAGATTCCCTATGTAATTTTCATTGTCCAGAATATAATTGATCGTCGGACATTTCCACAGCTCCGGATGGCTTCCGCTTCGCCCGTTTGCTTTGATCCCGTTTGCCCTTTTATATGCTGACGGGCTTAAAATCCCTTCTTTATTTAAAATCGTGCAGATTTCCTGTTTTCCGATCCCGGAAATATACATTTGAAAAATACGCCTGACCACATCTGCAGCCTCCGGATCAACAATCAGATGATGCCGGTCTTTCGGATCTATTTTATATCCGTACAGCGCCCGCCCTCCGATATGCTTGCCGTCTTTTCTCATACGGGTCAGACCAGCCCTGACATTATCGGACAAATCCTCTATGTACCACTCATTGACAAGCGCATTGATCTGACGTGATTTCTTATTTCCCCGGTTGCTTGTATCAGCGCTGTCCGTTACCCCTATAAAACGGATTCCCCACAACGGGAACAAACGGTGCAGATATTTTTCTACAGCTTCTGCATCCCTTGTAAAACGAGCCTGCGTTTTACACAGGACGATCTGGAACCTCCCCTCCTTTGCATCCTGAAGAAGCCTTTGATACTCGGGGCGGTTCGCCTTAATCCCGCTATAATCATCATCCGAATAAATATCATAGATCTCCCAGTCCCGCTCTCCTGCATATTCGATCAGCATGGATTTTTGGTTAATGATGCTGTTGCTGTCATCGCCCTCCGATTCCTTATCCCTGTCCTCGTCGGATAAACGGCAGTATATCGCCGCCTTAACTTTTTCTTTTTCCATGATCTCTCCTTTAAATTTAGAAGAAACCATATTTTGCACGGCTATATTGTATCATTCTTTTTTTCTTTTTCCCATACATCATTTTTTTGTTCCCCCTGATCCATATTGATAAATGCTGCATATTTTTCATTGAATACTCTTTTTCTTTCTTCTTTGGTATCCGCCAGAAAAACATTGTAAACGTTAATCTCGTCCATCGTTTTATCCTTTTTCATCATATATATGGGGCTTCCGTCTTAAACATGCCTGAGCAGGAAAGCAGGAGCCTTTTTTCCGGGGGCATCTGCTTTGGTGCAGATGTCCCCTTGCTTAAGTTCTTTATTCTTCCTTACTGCTGTCTGTTCTTGGCTCTTCTTTTTCCTCCGGATGCTCTGCTGTTTCCTGCGGTACTTTCGATTCACTTTCTTCTTCATGATCCGGCTCGTTTTCTGCCTGTACATCCGTACCGCTTTCTCCCGGTATTTCTGTTTCTGACGGCGTCTCTGCTTCTGATGGCGTCTCTGTTTCTTCAGAGGATTCCGTTTCTTTATCCAACTCCGTTTCCGCAGAGGATTCTGTTTCTGTCTCCTTTGACGATTCTGTTTCCGTCATGCTCCCGTCTGTGTTCTCCTGCTCATCCTCCGGTCCATTCGGATTTAATCCCATATCCTCCAGCATATCTTCGGGAATCGGTATCATTTCCTCCGGATTCTGGATTTCTTCCGGCAATACGACACCTTCAGGAAGTACAAATTCTTCCGGAAGCTCCTGAAGGACATTCCTGCTCGACGGTTCCTTATCATAAACAATTTCCGCCCCTGTAATCTGTCCGTCGCTCCAACCGCAGGATACTGCATAAGCATCCACTGTAGATGTTGATTTTGAACAATTCAGCACCTTTTCAGATGCGTTGATCGGCTGGTCTCCGCAATCATATACCCATCCCCAATAAGGCTCCTGATTGGGCACCCAATCTACCCATACCGAATGTCCCGGGCAGCTGTCATTGTGCTGATGATACCTTCTGATTGTATAGCAGCCGTTTTCTTCACTGTGGACATGATATTTCGGCACTGTATAGCATCCTCCCTGTGTAGGGGATGTTTCCGTATGAGGATTTTGTCCGGATGCGTCCGTATGGTAATGATAATGATAGGTAATCGTTCCGGGTACTTGTTCTACTCCAATAACCAGCTTCTGCGGAATTCTTAAAATGGCATCCTTCAGTTCTGCAAATGTTGCATCATTATCTACAGAAACCCCTTTTGTGAGCAATGCGGATGCCAGATTGGTCTTGCCATTACTCACAGATGTAAAAACCTGATTCAGACTGTTTTTCAGTTCCTCTTTCATCTGGTCAATATATTCCTGAAGGTTTGATCCCGTTTGGCTTGAATTATTGATGATCGTGTTATTTACAGCTTCAAAGGATTTTGCCAGATTCATATTCAAATCACTAAAGCTGCTGTCCATGCTCTGCTGGAGTGATTCTACCTGTGTTTTAAAATTCGATGATATTTCCGTGATTTTCTGGTTAAGTGCTGCCATATCCTGTGTAATGGCAGAATTGATATTTCCTTCTACTGCTTCAAGCTTTGCAATCGTATCAGAAAAATGGCTGTCATTTTCAGCCTTCATTTTATCCAGAATCCTGACAAGATCATCATGGGCATTATTCAGATCTTCGTTGATCTGGACAATGGATACATTTACCTGATCGATGGCTGCCATCAGATTATCATATTGTTCCGAACTGTTTGCCTCAAACTGCTCCAGAAGGGATTTGATCTCATTCTGTGTAGCCTCAATCTTTCCATGGATCTCATCCATTTTCCCCTCGAGCATAAGGGTGCTTTCTTCCAGCTTCAGCTTCAGTTCTTCATTCTGCTTTGTAATCTGAACCAAATTCTCATCCATCGTCTGCTTGATCTCCGCGCTCATATCTGTCAGTGTCGTGATCAGTTCCTGATGGTTCTGGTTCTCTTCATTCTTAATATCATTCAGTGTCGTATTCAGGTTTTCATATACCTGATTTAACTGGTTCTGCGTCTCAGTAAGCTGGTTTGTTATGATTTCTTCACTTTTATCAATTTGCGTGGACAGATTTTTTTCTGTATTTTCTATCTGCACAGTTGTATTGTCAAATTTATTCTTCACAACTGTTTTCAGGTCTTCCACCGCCTCCGTGATCGTCGTCTGGGACAATAAGATCTGCTCCTGCGTGGAGGTCATATTTTCCTGCAGCTCTGTCAAATGCTCATTTAATACCGTGTTATTTTCTGACAGATACTGCTTAATATTTTCCTGAATCGTTGTAGACGAATCCTTCAGGATATTGTTGATATTGGAAAAACTATTTTCAATTTCTTTTAAATTGCTCTCCAATGTATGATAGATCTCTTTGCTGCTTTCCGCTGAGGTCGAATTAACCTCTTCCAGACGCGTCTGGTTTTCCAAAACAGACTTATCAAGGCGTGTCAGATATTCCCCCAATCCGGTTAGCTCTTTTGCCATATCCTGATTCAGTTCCTTCATGGACGTCTCAAAGGCTGTCCCGCTCAGCGTATCTGTTTTTACAGTTTCAATTACCTTTGATGTTTCTTTCGCTGTTTTATTTGCCTTAATCTGCCCGGCAAAAATTGCTGCGCTTAAGATGAGTGAAAAAACCAGCGCCGCACATATAATCACATATAAATTTTTACTTTTTGACGGTTGCCCGTCTTCCCTTTTAAAAACCTTTGTCTTTTTGGTAATGCCGTTTCTGAAAGCATTCCATTTCTCCTTGTTCATGTATTTTCTCCTTTATCGAACATATCTTTGTAAAAACTCAAATACTGCACTTCTAAGCGGCTCATTCATAAGCACGACAATGGAAAGCGTCAGCAATGTCAGCAGCGTCATAACCAGAAAAAATTTCAGGATAAATTCAACAATATCCCAGATTATCTGAAGCAGTCTCATCCATGCCGTTACTTTCCTGACCACGATCCTTTCCGGTGCTGCCCCGATTGCGCTGCCGATAACTGCCCGCTCCTTATCCTGCTCATGTGTTTCTCTCCATTTTTCATACAGAATTTTTCTTTTTTTCATTCTCTTTTTTCTCCCTTCTGAAAAATCTCTTTTTGGGACTTGCCCTCTTAAGCGGCAGATATTTCTCCAACATCACTCCCGCCCCGACAAATTCATACTCCTGAAACGGGTTCCCTTGGATCGGCACAAAAAAGATACTATTATGGTCGATGCTTCCCATCCCCTCCCGTATCTCCTTTTCATATCCCTTATCCGTAAATGAAAAGCAAAAATTATATTTCTGCAGCGTCTCTTCATCTGCCAGCGCAAATATACTGTTCACATCATCTATTTCCCACGGTTTTGAACCACAGATCAGGATTTTGATTTCTGCTTTGTTAAATGTAATCCTGTCACACTCTGAATAACGCCCAAAATCTGCAATTATAAAATTGTACGTTTTCCCAAGTACGGCTCCCAGTTTATTGATGTCCGCATCCGGATAATAATCAATCCCTTTCATGGAAAAATATAGCCCGTCAAAGGTTTTTTCTTCATAAAAATTCTGGATTTTCCATAGATCATGGGACGGGTTCACTTCTACGATTGCCACCATGTATCCTCTTTTTCGCAGGTAATTGGCAAGCACAATGCAATTATGCGTAACGCCGATCCTCCCGGACGCCCCTGCCACTGCAACCATAACCCGATTGACCTCCTGCTTTTCCTCCTCCCGTACAGCCTGCCTGTCATCCGAATGGACATCCTTAAACTGCAGCGAATCGCCATACTTTTTCCCATATGTAAGCGAATACTGCAGCTCCTGCTTGATTTCCAGAAAATCATCTGTTGCGATCAGGTCATATATGCCCATCTGAAAGCATTTTGTCAGGAAATAATCTCCCGCGTACCTGTTCGCAGCCAAAATGATAATCCGCATACGGTCATTTATGATTTTTAAAATATCCAGCGCTTCCAGCAGTTCCTCATCCGTATCCTCACAGCAGTTTATATCCAGTATCAGATAATCCAGCGTTGTAAACGCATTCTGCTTTTCTTTGATATACTTCAGGAAATAAACGTCCTGCCCGCTTTCCTGTCCGACCAGCACCCGGTCACTCTCTTTGATTGCCGCTGATATGACCTGCTGATATGTTGATGATGCAAAATAAAAAATCATAGTGCTCCCAATCCTCTCATAATCAGATACCAGCCCAGCTTCGACTTATTGATCCCGATCCCGTTTACAAGCATCTCAATCTGCTGGTTTAACTCATCCGTCAAATATGTCTGTATGTAACTTTCATATGATATTTTTGAATTGATCTGCAGATTGATCCTCATATCCTTCTCTTTTAATGCCTTCCGGATGAGCTTTCTCGCATATGCGCTGTTGCTCATATGCTCCTGCTGTGCCCTTGCTTCAAACTGCTTCCTGCATTCAGAACTCATCGGAATCCTGATCGTCTTCTTTACTTTAATCTCCATTCTCAAAAACCTCTGCCACTCTTTTCAAGGAAGGTCTGTCGTCATGCCGGTTCGTTTGATACAGCACCCCCACTACAGCTAAGATCAAACTCATTCCTATCACAATTATCTGTTTTGTACGTCTGTCCATGCTTTTTCCTCTCTTTAGGTGAACCCGGTTCACCTAACCGAATGCCCAAAATGCCTTTGCCTGACTCATTACCGTATTCATCGAAAATTTTTTTGTATTATATTTTTGGACATTCCCTTTGTTTGGATCATTTACGATGAAATAGCCATCCTTCGTGAAGCCTATAATGACGATAAAATGCCCTCCCTTTGTAAACGTACCTGGTCCCATACTCGCAATTACAGGTCTTCCGGACATTATCGCACTGACAATCAGATCTGCATTTTTCCCAATTCTCTGACACGTTGTCCCATAATGCTTCGCCCCCTCGTAAAAAAGAGACCAGCTGCTTCCCGCGCCGGGAACATAATAAGTATCCCCCGCCCATGCTGCTACTTCCGGAGGTGTGATCCTAGTCCCTGTCGTATAGCTGACAATCATAGCCAAACAGGTCGGACCGCATCCCTTTGCCGCGATCGTCCCGCCTCCATATTCATCATGGTAATCATCCTGATAATATGCCGGCACATTTAAAATAATCTCCTCTGCTTCCGGATCAATGAGATCTTCGTCCGGTTCCCACTCTTCCACATCTTCCCCATCCGGATCTGTAATAACACCTCCGTTTCCAATATTCAGCCAATCCAAAAAATCCAAATACAGGTCAAACGACACCAGAAATTCCTGATGCTCAGGTTCCTCCGGGAAATAGTAATCATCTACCTCCTGAGGCGTCATGACCTTATTCTCTATAGACGCTGACTCTATTTCATCATCAATCCGCCCTTTTTCCCGTATCTGCTCCACCAGCTTGTCAACAGAGCCTTTTTCGTTGAGGTCAACCACATATTCTTGATCGTATTGAACCGTCAAGGTAGAAATCGTGCGCGTAAAGCGATCCAGATCCTTTATGTCAGGTTCATACTTTATATTCCACATTACTTCGCTGGAATAATGAATGTAGGAAAGGTAGTAGGCATAATTAATCATGTTTACCTGATCAAAAATCGAAATATCCAAATGTTCTACTTCTTCCTGTACGATCTCCGTTTCGCCGTCTTCATTCGTTATTTCTTTTTCTTCGTATGTGTAATAAGTATTTGCACTTTTTATCGCATCATAGATTCTCTTCTCCGCATCGGTCAGTTGCTCTATATATTTTTGATGAACCTCATCTATTACCTGATACAGCTCCGTCTCGGAAAGATCTTCTTTTTCTTTCACAACATCCGTATAATCAAACAGCGCTGCTATCATATTGATCGCGATAATTCCGACAAGGAGAATAGAAGAAACTGCCCCGATCAAAGCGCCCACGGCTATCTTGGCTGCCTTTTTCGGATTCTGTGCGACGGCAAATAGCAGACGCGCCAGCCACGGCGGCATTACCGTCCCCCTGCCTTTCCGAACATTTCCATAAATTCTTCCCGGATGTCAATCTGGGCGTCTATCCTTACCGATCCTGCGTATAGGATCCCCTGTCCCCTGTTCTTTGCAGCCAGAATATTTTCTTCTTTTTCAGACAGGTTAAACAGTTTTTTTGTTTCCTCCAGATTTTTACCATCGCATCCCATTATGAATTTATAGCAGGCATTATCTATGATCGCCTGTCCCAGCCTTTTTACTGCCGGGTCAAGCAGATCCACAACCGAATGGGTAATAAACAGCAGCCCTGCCTCATATTTACGATCTCGTTTGCTGATATTCCTTAAAAATCTTCCCAGATCCGGATATTCCGGCTCTACAAAAAGGTATCCTTCGTCAACACCCAGCAGCACCTTTTCGGTACGGTCATAGCTCATTTGCTGCCATGCCCACATTGTGATATTCATAAACTGGGCACGTTTTACGTTTTCATCCACCTCCAGTAATTTTGACATATCCAGTACTACAAATTTTGATTTTGCCTGAATCGTTGTCGGTCCGTTCCACATCTGCTGGTCAGCGCCTTTAGCTACGCTAAACAACAGATCCTTCAGTTTGTCATACACACTCCGTTTATATTCTGATAGTCCCTCCCTCTTTGCCATTTCCTCTACTGTCTCATACAAATCTGTCAGGATCGGGTAATCCTCCGGTTCCAGATTTCCAATATCGGTTTCCCATGTGATGCCAAATTTCCTGTACATCTCGATCAGGCATTCTTCCAACGCCGTTTTTATCCCGCTGTCAAACGCGTCAGCCCCAAAATACAATTTAAAAAATGTACGAAGATTTTGTATATGCAGTGCCAGATCCGACACCCCATATTCTTCGTCATATTCAAAATAGTCCCTCTCGTCTTCCCCTTCCCCGATATCCTCTTTTGTTACACGCGGCGACACCCTGATCTGTAAAGGATTGATCCTGCCGGTACTTCCTCCCGTGCAGTCAATAATGTCCCCTTCCACATCCGGATGCCGCGCCAGATCCTGATACTCTTTCTCTGGATCAAAAACGATAAACTTTGTCCCAAATGCAATTTCCCGTATAAACAGAGATTTTAAAAAAGAGGACTTTCCAACACCCGGCATTCCGGTAATAAACCAGTTTGAATTTACGCGGTCTTTGTTACGCATCCACTGGTTCAAAATGATCAGACGATTATTTTTCGTTTTCCCTATATAATATCCGTCCTCATCATTGATTCCCGGATTGCTCATCGGAAATCCGCCGACAAAGGAAGAAATCGGCATATTCCGGTCTCCGATATTGCTTACCTCCCGGTTCGGGCGACCGTATGGCGAAATACACTGGAGCGCTTGAAACTGCTTATACTTCAGATTTCTCATATTGCATCCTGAGATTGCCACAATACTGTTTACCCGCTTTATACGGTTCTGCAGTCCGGAAATCGTTACATCCTGTACATGCAGCATAACGTTTAAATATCCTACCGGCTCATTCCGCACGGCGATCCGATGTATCATTTCTTCCAGATCTTTGATTGCCTGCTCATTCTGCTGTTTTTCTGACTCCTGCTTTAATAGCTCCTGATCAGATTTCAGTTCATTGATCTTCTTGTTAAAAACTGAGGTCAGCCGTGAAGGTTCCGTCGTGCGGTATTCTATGATGGTCGATGTCCCCTCTATATTACATAGACCTGCCAGCCATCCATAACTGACGCCATCTGTCGGATATTTTGTAAGGGCAAAAATCTTTCCCACATTTTCTCCGACATTCGCAAAGTTTTTATCATAATCGATTCCTGCCGGTGTAATGATATTCAAAATATGCTGGTTTGCTTCTTCTCTATGCTCTGTCTTTTTCTTTGCCACTTTTCTACCTCATCTTTGTGATCGCTTCATACCCCAAATGGTTCGTTGATGTCTCGAACGGAGCCTGCAGGGCATTTCCAAACAAATTACACATCTTTAGAATGTCCGGAGCCTGCATAATCTCGCATGGTATCCCCGCCGCCGCATAACGCGCGCGGAATTCTTCAATCCTCTGACGTATTTCCTGTTCAGCATCAGATCTTTCCACCGACACTTTTTTCCAGATTTTTATAAAATGCTGATGCTCATAATTCTCCCCATTCGTTGCCAGCTCTGCCGCTTCCTGAAGCATGATCCTCAAAATATGCTTTCTACCGAGACTTGCCATCTCTTCCGTATATTTTGCTTTCAGCGTTGACTTATATTTATCCAGATCAATTTCTCTGGGAAATGTAAAATATACGAAATCCTTTCTGTCCCCGTCAAAGCTGGCTGCCAACGACGCCGTAAGCTGCCTTTTTTCTTCCGGACTCAGCAAATCGAGATTAAATGAGTAAATCCGCAGATAGCAAAATACATATCCGTCTTTTGTATACAGATAAATTTTTTTAATATCCTTTACGTTCGTAAACTCGTTTGCTGTCATCTTCCGTTCATTCTTTCCCGCCATCCTGCTCCTCACTTCCCTCATAAATATTGAAATAATGATATTCAAATTGCTTTTGAGCCTTATGATACCGGTAAACAAACCGGAGCTTGTCTATGACAGATTCATCAAAATGATCCCGCCGGACTACGACGATTGTCAATGCTACCAGTCCTCCTGCAGTCCCGACCGCCCAAAATGCTACATCCGTCTGTATAAAAATAATCGCTGCCAAAATGATCCCAACCAGTAGGCTGAGCCCTGTAATGGTCAGTTCCTTTGAACCAAATCCTGAGATATAATCTTCCCGCTCCGGTACATTTACAGGAATATACAATTCTTTCCTTGACGCCATTTCCGATCCTTTCTTTTAAAAATATCGCCAGATTACTGCCAAAACTCCTGTAACGGTAATGATCCCAATGCCAATCAAAAACATTTCTATCATTTTTTTCCTATGCGCTGGCTGCTCATCCGCATCCGCCATTTGATACATCATGCCTTCGCTAACTTCCAGAAAAACCAAATATATGCTCTCCACTCCAATCAGCACCTGCGCGGCATTCAAAAGCAATGTCCTTGAACCGTCAAAAAATCTTCCTCCATCAAAAAATCCCCGCACTACCCCGACCAGTGATGGCACGCATATTGCAATTGCCCCTGCAGCCAGCAACTTTTTGCACGACTTTACTGCGCTGATCAGTGTCCCCTGATCTGACTGGGCTGCTATCATTTTCTGGACAACCCTGAAAATAATTCCCACCTCTATCACCGCAATCAGCGGTGAAATCACTTCACTGTTCAATATCGAATTCATATTCCCTACCTCTTCATCTGCATAACTGCAAACGGCAGCATCCTGACGCCGCCTCCAATCCCTCTTCCGATTCCGGTGGAATATACATATTTCTGCAGCCACTCCGGAACTTTGATTGCTATATACAGCCACCCCAGCGCAACGGCATATGATGCCAGAGTTTCACCGCCTGAAAACGCCGTTATAAAAACCCTCACGCAAAACACCTGTAAGGTGTATCCAAAAAAAGTAACCAGATAAGAAGCGAAAAAATTATTCCACCGTTCCCTTCCGGTTCCGATCAGGTCTACACAAAAAAACGGGAATGCAATCTTCATCAATGACAGCTCTACCCCTCGGATCCCTGCCTTGATTCCCAGAATAATCACACATATGATGATAAAGATCATAAACAACGGTAAGATCACGTTTCCTGTCGTCATGCTGCCGATTGCATTCCTAATCACTCCTGTAACCCCGGTAAGGTTCACGCTGCCCACTATATCGGCAGTCAGAGCTGTACTCATCCGGAGCAGCAAATCAAAAATCATCCCATTGCATGAAATCAGGGCAATCGCCTCAGCCGCCTTAACCAGCAGCTGAAGCGGATCTGAATCCGGATCCCCATCTGTTTCCAATACATATACTGTCAGGATTTGTTTTAAAACCATTGCGATCACTAGTGTGACTGCCACTCCTGACGTTACGCCTACAGCCCCGCTGATTTCGCTTGTATTGCACGCATTTACGGCAAGTTCAAAAAGCGCATTTATCCCGTCCGACACAAAATCAATAAAATTTTGCGCCATTTCTGTTAAAAACTCGCATATATTTTTGGTTATCCAGTTCATCCTTTTCCTCACATCATCTGAGCAGCCAAGTAATCCCCCATATAAGAACTACCATCCCCAAACATGCCGCTCCAATTTTCAGGATCGCTTTCCACTGTTTTTTCGCCTCATCCTGCTCCCTTTGTATGGCGATTCCCCATTTTACTTCTATAAAAATTGCCCCAAGAAAGCAGAGAACGAATAGCGCGTCATACCACTGCAAATGCCATATCTGCTTTTCCCATGGTGCTCTGCATCCATTACTGAAAGTAGCCGAATAACACCGGTACAAGCGCTGTAATACAGATGATCAGGATTCCCACCCCTGCCATTGCGACCATTTTTTTCTTGTGCTTTGGTGCTTCTTCCACTGCGGCTGCCTGCAGGGCGATTCCTTCCTTAATCTCCAAAAAGATCAATACGGCACTTTCCAACAGAACCCCTACTTTTGCCCCATCTTCCAGCAGTCTTTTAAATCCCTGCACCAATTTGGTTCCTTCCAACCCGGAAGCATTTACCATAAGCGGTGCCATCATAATTCCCAGACATGCTGCGCCCGCCAGTATTTTGCACATCTTTCCTACATTTGTTCTTTTCATTTGATCCTCCATTTGTTATAAAAAGCTGATTCTGTCTATGGACTCCTGCTCTGTCTCTATATTTTTATATTGATTCCAAATTCCCCAGAGCTTTATCTGCGTACTCCTGCGTTCCTGCCTTTCCTCCTCCCTGCGCTGGATTAGCTTGTTATTATGGGTCTCATCTCCAAGTCCATAAATTTGATTGACCCTATATTGGCTCAAATCCGGGAGCTGATTTACTGCCGGATACTCACCCGTAACCTTGACGATGGAATACGGCGCTTTTATCCGTCCGATTTCTGACGGTTCGAGCAGATTTCGTCCTGTCAGCCCCGCTGTACTCGAATAGCTGACGCTGTCTTTTGTTCCCATTGTCCCATTGGATGATGCCGATGATGATGCCGACTGTACCTCTACCGTATATCTGCCCAGTGAATTACTGAAATTTTTTAAAGTATCTTCATCATCCGATTTTAGATATATTTTTACCTGACAATTTGTCCTGATATTTTTAAAATCATCCTTATACTTTTTTTCCAACTGCTGAAAATCCTGTATGAATAAATTTGCCCGGACACCGCGGGATCTGCCTGCACTCACAATTCCCGGCAGAACCGGAATGACCGGAAAATTTCCCACCTCGTCCAGATCGTAATCCGTGTCCACCGGTATCCTGAGTCCGGATTCATTTGCCAGCTCCACCTGCATGCTGTATATCTGTGTCACCAAGATTGACACCAAAGGATACAGCGTTTTCTTTTCATCCGGTATCATCATATATACCAGCGATTTTTCCCTTCCTATATCCTTCAAATCAATCTCTGAATCTGCGGTCATTGCCGCTATGTTAGGATTGGTAAATAGCTTTAACGTTCCGAGCGCCGCAGTAAAAAAGCTTGACCGCGTTTTATTCGGGGCAACACGCGCCATTGCAAAAACCCCTTTTGCCGGATGTCCATCCTCTAAAGAATCCAGATACCGTGTCAGCGGCATTTCTCCTGCTTCATTTGCTTCACACATATATGCTAGAAAATAATATACATTTGTCAGGTTTCTGCATTCTTGCGGGGCATCTATACATACCGCCAGAATCCCGGCTGCTATTGTCGCGCTTTCCCCGTTATACCAAAGCGGCTCCCCTTTGCTTTCCCCGACCAGAACCGATACAATATCCCATGTGCGGTCAATCGCCTTTGCTGTATCCCCTTCTTGAAATGCGTTCAGAATCGGCTGTAAAAAATTGATATGGATACTTTTATTCGGATTTCTGAAATCCAGAGGATATGTTTTATACCCCATGCTTTTAGCATAAGGCTCTGTGTAATAATAAATTTCCCCCTTCACGTCTGAAATTACGACTGATATTCCGCTTAGGATCTGCATCCATAAAGTTACCAACAAAATCCTTCTCGTCTTTCCCGATCCGCTCGCCCCTATAATCAGGCTATGCAGATCTTTGCCCACATAGAGGATTTCTTCTGTCCTCTTTCGCTTTGTCATCTGAACAACGATTCCGCCTTTTCCCTCCAAAATCTCTTTCCCGGTAAAACAAAATTTTTCAAATATCTGCCCCTTCTCCTGCTCCGTTAAAAACCGTTCCTTTCCGTGCTGTCCGTTCCCTGCCGGCACAGGGATTTCTATATCATCCGTAACACGCATCGTATCCACACTTTGTACCTGATTCTGTATCCCCCACGAATACAGAAGAATACTCAGATAGACAAGCTGGATTGCAAAGAAAAGAATCCTTATTTTTCTCAAAAGCACAAACGCATATATCGCATTCAAATATGAAAAATCCAGCGGCGCAGTCTGTTTCCCACCGATTATATTCAATATCTGATGAACCACATAAGCCCCCCACACTGCTCCTGCAATCTCGGCTATAGTCAGAACAACATAAAATATCCGTTTCCTCTGTTTTCTCTTTTGCAGCCTCTGCTCATTTAAGGTCGCCATGCTTTTTTTACTCTCCTCTCTCCCTCATACTTTCAATTAGTCAAAAGAGCTATTTTGACCAATTTTTTTAACACTACGGAGGTATTTATGGACGAAACAATTAAGTATCTGACCTCTTCCGAACTGACGGTATTATTCCAGCAGATCCGCGAAGACGAATCGAAACACTGCAAACGCAACCTTGCACTTTTTCATTTGGCTGAATATTGTGCGCTGCGCGTCAGCGAAATGTCTCTCTTAATGGAAAATGATTACTGTCCCGACACCCGCGAGATCTATTGCAGACGTTTAAAAAACAGCCGGAACAATATGCTGCGCATTATTGATCCAGCCGTTTATACCAGCCTCGAGAAATATCTCGAAATCAAAAATATTCTTTATCCGAAAAGCCCCTATTTATTTGTCAGCCAGATTGGCGCTCCTTTGTCCCGTCAAATGCTGGACCGCCTTATGAAAAAATATTGCTCCGGTACAAAAATCCCTTTGGACAAGCATCATTTTCACGTTTTAAAGCACAGCCGCGCTGTGGAGCTTGCCGATTATGGCGTCGATATAAAAGACATCCAGTTTTGGCTTGGTCACAAAAATGTACAGAACACGCTGGTTTATATGCAATTTACAACACAGCAGCAAAATATTTTATATTGGAAACTTGAAAAGAAATTAAACTTCAGGAGGTGACTTGCATGAATTTGATCCCATCATCCGGAAACATCATCATTTTTATTGACGATGAAACCTTAACTGATGAAGACATATTAGATATGAACCATACTGAAGAAAGGGAAAAATAAAATTATGAATTCTCAAACTCAAAAATTCCGCCAACAGATTGCAGAGCAATTCATCCACTCACTACAGGAAAAGTCTTTGAACTGGGAACGTCCTTGGGTCGCTCCTTCCCTGCCGATCAACGCTGCTACCGAAAAGCCATATAAAGGCATCAATCGCCTGTCTCTCATGATGGCAGCCTCTCAAAATCAATACAGCGATCCGCGCTGGGCTACCTTCGTGCAGATTCAAAAAAATAACTGGAAGCTGAAAGCCGGTTCCAAAGGAACTCAGATCGAATACTGGCTGCCGTTTGACCCAAAAGAAAAACAATTCATAAGCTGGTTATCTTATGAAAATTTATCTGCCGATGAACAGCAAAAGATCAGTTTTCGTGCAAAATATTATTATGTATTTAATGCAGCTGCCATATCCGGTATTCCTCCCCTTCCCATTCAGGAAAATAAAAATGTCCGTTTGGATAATCTGGTCTCTACATTATCTCAAAATATGAAAATTCCTATTTTGCCGGATGTTTCAGGTCAGGCATATTACTCTCCTGATAAGGATACTATCCATATCCCTCCTGCAGAACAGTTCAAAAATTTCCTCAGCTACAATACGACCTGTTTTCATGAACTGGCTCATGCAACCGGCGCTGCTCAACGCTTAAACAGAAATATCCGTAACCCTTTCGGATCTGCTGAATATGCCTATGAAGAATTGATTGCTGAGATTGCCAGCGTTTTTATGGCTGGAAATCTCAATCTCGTTTTAGATGAATCCGACCTCAATAACCACAAAGCATATGTCCAGTCATGGATCCATACAATTACCGATCGCCCTGAAGCTTTATTCTCCGCAATCAAGGAAGCTTCAAAAGCCTGCGATTATATGGAATATCACGCAGATCTCATTCCTCAGTCTGAATTTGAAAAACGTTTTCGCCTCTATCAGACGGAACAATCTTTAGAGAAGGAATCCTTGCTGCAGCATGAAGTCAAAAGAAATGGCTACCGCATAACACCAGCTCTAGCTCCCGCTATATCCCAGCTTGCCCAATGTGCCCCCGATCTGTGCCGGCTCTCACTTATAAAGGAACACTTTCAAAATCAAAGTTTTCCAAATGAATCAGCAAAATCCTGTATTAACAAGCTTGCTTCCGAACTCCGGCAGCAAGAAAAATCCCTGATTGCATTTCAGGAACCCAGCATTTAGGAGGAATCTTTCATGAGGATCAGCATTACTTTTGATGATGAAACATATAAACAGTTAAAAAATATTGCTTCCCGCAATAATATTTCAATTGCCGAAACCGTCCGCAGATATACTTGTGAAATGCTCAACGGGCAAGTCAGCCGCGATAATGTCGATCTAATCAGCCGGATCCTGCGTCAGGAACTGCAGGCTGTCCTTGGACGATATTTTGAACGACTTATCGCACTGCAGGCAAAAACCTGCGTTCAAGCTGGTACAGCTGCTTATCTTTCCGCAGAAGCTCTCTCGTCGTTTGTTCCCAATCAATTACAGCGTGACTTTGTAGAAGCCTATGAAGCGGCACGAAAAAAGGCGGTACAATATACCCGCCAACATAATACCGATGAATGATCATTGAGGTGAACCCGGTTCACCTCAAATCTTAATTTGGAGGTTCAATTATGCATTCACCCTTGATCAGCAAAATACGCTGCAATCATCCCAATAAAAAAGGCTCCCGCAATGCCAACCGAAATCATTTAATTTATATCGCAACAAGAGAAGGCGTAGATTTATCCCCTCTGTCCGATGGTACACCTGCTCGCAGCGGGCTATTCGGCAACTTTGATATATCAGATGTCCAATCAGCCGGAAACTCTTTATATCAATTAAGCGCTGAAGGTACCCCCATTTTTCGGGGCATCGTTTCCTTAAGCAGCGAAGATGCCGCCGAACTTGGTTATACTACAAAAGCTGCATGGGAATTGTACATGAAAGACGTTATGCCGGACATCGGGCGTGAGTTTAATATCCCGGTTGATAAATTACTTTGGACTGCCGCAGTCCATATGGAAAACGGTCATCCCCATTGTCATTATATGTTCTGGAGAAACGACCATAAAACACAGTCCTGCTTTATCCATCCCTCCCGCCAGAACAAATGCCGGGAGCTTCTGTCTGCCCGAATGTTTGAGGACGAAAGACAGCAGCAAATTTTAAATAAAACAGCTTCCCGTGACAGCATCCTCAAACTTGAAAAAGAGGTTCTGGGAAAAGTACGGGCTGGCGACTTGAAAAATGTTTCTGAAATGCTGTTAGACCTTTGCCATGACCTTCCCCAAACAGGACGTCTCAATTATAAATTTCTTCCTTCAGAATTAAAGCACAAAGTTGACCATATCAGCGATATCCTGTTTCAAAATACGGCTATACAAAAAAAGGCAACTGAATACTCTCTTGCTGTAAAACGGCTTTCGGAAACCTATTCACCTTCCGAATCCCATCATAAAGTTAATGTCGAACGTGCTCAAACCGACCTTTATACGCGATCTGGAAATATTATTTTAAAAGAAGCCAAAGCGATTCTATCCGCCCTGACCCCGGAGCTGCTATTTCCCCAGAATATGCCGAGCATTCTTTATTCAGATAAGAGCAATATTGAAAAAACGCTTAAATTATTAACGCCTTTGGCTGATGATAACCATGTATATTCACAGCTGATGCTTGGCAAACTATATGCACAGCATGACACAGATTATTTTAATCCTGATCTGGCGCATAACTATTTAAAAAAAGCTTATGAGTCTGGACTCGAATTTGCCCAATGTCAGCTAGCCAAATTTTATCTTGATAAAAATACCAGCTTTTATTCCCCTGAAAAAGCACTTTCATTGCTGCAGCCTCTGGCTGAATCAGGAAATGACTTTGCCCAGACGGAGCTTGGCTGTTTATATTTATGGGGAAATCATACCAACATTCCTAAAAATACTTCCCTTGCGTTTTATTGGCTAAATTTAGCCCGTCTACAAAATAACAGCTTTGCCCAAAATAATATAGACTTATATAACCGTGTTACTCTCCAATCTTTTGCATATAAAATTTATAACAGTATTTTTCATGATCTGTCTTCTTCAACACTCAGGCGCAGCCAGCGTCTGGAAGACCTTAAATATTATCAAAGCCTTTCTGCAGAGCATAAGCGCGCCAAACAACATGAACGCCAGATATAATAAAGATGAGGTGAACCAGTTTCACCTCATCTTTATTATATCTGCTCTCTTTCATAACTCTTACTCATTTCCTGATTTCTGCATTCCTCCGCAATCCTGCTTAATACTGTTCTGACACTTTCATGTGTTACTTCCTTATATTTCGACAAAACAGCTATGTCCTTCAACGTGTACTTTTTACCTGACAGTTCCTGCAGCTCCAGAATATTTTTTACCAAAGTTACTGTAGGTTCAAATCCAGAAACTTTGATATTTCTTATTACTGCTTCTTCTTTAATCTGGGTTTCTTCCGCAACAAGAAATCGTTCTATCCGGTTCACATCAGGTTGAGTTTTTGTAAATTTTACCCCATGCCTCAAAAGCTTAATCGCTTTTTCCGCCTTTTCATCCAGCTTTTTGACTAACTCAGGATTTGAAACAGCAACTCTTTGCCCCTGCCTTATGTATACACCTTCAATATAACTTTCTCTGATTGGAAACATATCCTGAAAGAGCAGCACGGTTTTCTTTTGACGGATTTTCACAATCTCAATTCCATCCACCGGCTTGCCGTGCATCTGCTTTTCCCAAATAATTTTTTCAAACTTTTCTACCTTTGAGCTGCAAGGAACCATCCAATATAACTTCGTCTTCTGATCCTGAAAAGTATAATAGTGCGGACGTTTCGTTGTTTCATAATTACATTTTAAAAACGGATCATTTATTTTTCTAAAAAACTCATCTTTTATAAAACAAAGTTCCCCTTTATTTATGATCATCATACCCTCCATAAAATTTTAAGCCTTCTGAAATCAGAAGGCTTAAAACTTTTCAACGGTTCATTTATCATCCGCCAACCGTTGGCGGACTACGTTTCGACGGTTCATTTATTCATCCGCCAACCGTCGGCGGACTACGTTTCGACGGTTCATTTATCATCCGCCAACCGTTGGCGAAAAACTTAGAACATTTCTGTTCGCTTACTATTATAATACATATTCAAAATATTTATGTCAAATCATTTCTTGCACTTTTAAAGAATGCACCACCTCAAAACACTGTTTTATCAAGCTATTCTAAGGGTTTTATCAATATATACACCGCTGTCATACTTCCGTATCTATTATATGCACCACAGGAAAACTCCTTTTAAATGCTGGCTTTGCCAGCATTTGTACGGCGGCGGTGCACCGCCCTATTCCTGCCTTAATTAAGCGATGCCTAATTAAGTCTCTCCGAGGGGTCTCTTTCGCCCCCTTTAAAAAGTGGGCGAGCCGACGGCAATCCCCGTAAACCAATCCGCTCCGCGGGCACTCGCCGTGCGGCAGAGGGAAGCAGTCTTTGACTGCTCCCTCGCGGGAGAGTGTTGGGACTCTGAACGTGTCAAGGGTTGCCCTACGGCGTATCGGGCTGCGCCCTTGCCCCTTGACACTAGCCAGCATTTTTATCCATCCTATCCTTTACGTCAAAATGTAATACAAACATGATTTGCAAAATTATCGTTATTTAATTGTTATACATCCTTTTTATAGATAATATTCGTAAAATAAACTATAATAATATTAAAGATATAAAGCAAAACACAATATATATTATTTTGATTTATATCCTGACTACCAAAGAAAAGAGGTCGAATATATGTGCCAGATCATTTCAGTTGTAACCAATAAAGGCGGCGCAGGAAAAACATCTACTGTTGAATTTTTATCACAGTTACTTGCTTATATGAACCACCGTGTTCTCGTCGTCGATCTTGATCCACAAAACAATTTGTCTATGGCGTTGAATTGCTACACAGAAGATTCTATTGACATTGTAAATGGTTTACTGCCCCCGGAACATTATAACATAGCCGAAATATTCCGGTTCCGATACAGAAATGAGGAAGAGACAAAACAGTGTATCTACCATACACCCATACATAATCTGGATATTATCCCTTCCAGTAAGCGCCACCGCCATACGCTTGTGACTCTGCTTCTAAACAGCTCCGGAAACAATAAAATTATTTTAAAAAGAGCACTTGCCCCTCTCCGAAGCAGCTACGATTATATTCTTATTGACAATGCACCCGCCGACGATCTGATAACCTTAAATAGCCTGATGTGCTCAGATTTGGTCATTGCCCCTATCCGGGCAGATGGTTTTTCATATGAGGGCTGCAAACAGATTATGAGTACCATTTTCAATATACAAGAAGAATATGACTATCGTATTCCATTCGGCGGCGTATTTATCACGCAAAGTGAAGAAAACACCAATGCCTGCAAAAATATAAAAAAGATGTGTCAGGAACAGCTTGGCGATTATTTTTATAGAACTTCAATCCGAAAAGATACCCATGTTAATGAAATCAATACAACTTACACACCAATACTTCAAAAATTTCCAGACACAAATGCAGTTTACGATTATGCCCAATTACTCCTTGAACTTGGAGTCCTCGATTCTAAAGCACAGGCTTTACTGACCGAAGCCATTTCCTGACCATAAATTTCAATGAGGTGAACCGAGTTCACCTCTAACATAAAAATCGAATGAAAAGGATGATATTATTATGAGCAAACGAAAATTTAATTTTGCAGTTTCAACTGCCGACACATCTAAAACAGCTATGCCGGAAACTTTACCCGCAGCATCTGCCCCCAGCACGTTTTCTGCAAAAACGGTAGTACCTGAAGAAAATTACCTAAAAACGCGGCTTATTCCCCGCGAGAAAATACGCCCCAACCCCAAAAACAAATATGAAATGAAAAATATTGACAGCTTAGCTGACTCCATACTCCATTATGGTCTGATGCAGCCTCTTGTCGTAATTTATATTACGGAAGATGATACCTATATGCTGGAAACCGGACACCGCAGGGCGGCAGCACTTAATAAGCTGATTCAGACATATTCCTCTTGGGACGGAGAACCTGATGATCCTGACTACCTTTCTTATTGCCGCTTTGTAAAAATTTTTGAAAAGGGATTTCCCTGCAGCGTTTCTGCCCATATTGATGACGGAATCAACTATGACAGCGATGATCTCAGCACATTATCTCCCGATGTAATCAGGAGTGAAATCCGCCTCCATCTTACTAATTCAGAGGTTCGGGATATTGACCGCGCCCATACCGTGCAGCGTTTATCCGTTTTATATCAAGCGCTTAATCAAGGAAAGCAGAAAAATGAAAAAATCAATGTAAATGAGCAGATTGCGAATGATTTGCAAATGACAGCCCGCCAGGTAATCAATTACAAAAATGTTTCAAAATTGATTCCTGAACTTCAGGATGCATTTGATCAGAAAAAAATAACCCTGAAAGAATCTTCAAAGATCAGCCAGTTGGATCCTGATGAACAGCAGCAAATTTTAGAGTTGATCAATTCGGAAAGCAGCAAATCTGAACTACAGAAAAGCATTCAGGAAAAACTTCTGCTCAATGAGTCCTTAAAAAAATTACATACAGATCTGGAACAGCGCGAAAAGGAACTTGCCCAAATACAAAATGAAAAGGAACTTTTACTCCAGCAACTGAATTCCGCCCAGCCCGATCCTTCTGTAAATTCTCAGCTCATGCAGCAAGCTGAAAAAGAGATTTCTAAAAAAGATCTTGAAATTTGCGAATTAAAAAAGCAGCTCCAGAATGCACAACAGCAAAAAAAAGATTTTTCTGTCCATGCTTCTTCTGTTCAAGCTGCCCTTAATTTAAAAAGTTCTCTTTCCGAAAGCTATCGGGTCATTCAGGAACTTTTAAGCGCCTTAACAGCTTATCAAGCTGCTCCCAGTTCTTTGCTTACTGACAATGAAATCCGCCATAAACTCGCCGGGCTGTGTCAGTTGCTTCATGAAATTCCTGCGGCTTATACGGATTGCTAACAGGATGACCTCCATTGAAGTGAACCCGGTTCACCTCTGAAATAATAGGTTGAAACACCTTCCATATGGTAAAAGAAACTGCTATTTCGTAGTTGTTGGGGAAATATATATCACAAGTGCCATGGCGGAATATCTCCTGCCCCCCTGCGCCGAGGGTCATCGGCGCTTCCCAATATACTCACAAAACAAAACGAGGTATCTAATTTGAAAAAATCCTTTTACCCTATAATCCTATCATCACTTCTCCTTTGTGGCTGCGGGCACCCTGTTCCTGCCGAGCTGCCGCAGTCATTGCCTGCCGAGCAGCCCGAATCCCTTCCGGACAACAGCTCTATGCATGATTTTGTTCCCCGAGACAGTGACTGTCTTTGTGTAGATCACTGCACGCCTGAAACGATAAATAATGATTGCCCTGTATGTGCATCAGCATTCGACTTAGAGCGGGTATGTTTAGGAGCTTTTCCGGAACTGTATACTGAAAACTCCGGAAACTATGTTTATTTTAATGGTTGCGATGAAATTTATGCCCCTGACTTTTTCCCCACAGAAGTCTGGCAATCTATCCCCCAATCCCTTCCGCTATACCTTCAGGCAATGGGATTATCCGGCATCAGCGAATTGCAGGTTCTTCCCAAAAGCATTATAAACACAGATACTGAGCAATCTTTTTGCTGCTTTTCGGAAATTTATCCCGATAGCAAAATTAAAATCAGCTATCAGAATGATAAACTTGATTATTCTATGTCTATAATGGATCGGAGCGAATATCATGACTAAAACAGAAACTATCTTCAAAAAAAACCTGATCGGCTTACGGCAGAAACGTAACATTACCCCTTACCGTGTTGCAAAAGATACCGGCATCAGCTTGCCTTACTATTATCGTACAGAAAATCCGGACATCAGCCAACGCCCCGATTTTTTATACCTTGAACGGCTTGCTGAATACTATCAGTTATCTGTAAGCGATCTTCTCTCTCCGGCGCTACTTGACTCTGAAACTTGTAATAAATCTTGAAAATATTGAGGAAAATAAAATGGATGAAAAGAAACTCAACCGTCTCTATGATCTTTTGGAACGTCTTGACAATGAACACGATACCGAAACGGCTGCAGCACTGAAAGAAGCAATTTTTAAGCTTGAACATATCAGCTCTTAAAATATGATATTTGATGTCAAATTATCTAAACAGCAGACAACGATTTAAAAAACATATAAAAATATATTGCCTTTCAGCCACACGGGAGTTTGAAAATTTAAGACTTGAAACTGAATATAAAAAGAGCTATAATGTACTTAACAAGAGAGCCGATGACTAGAATACACCTAGCCGCCGGTAAATAGATGTTACAAAAGTAGCGCCTTAGTTTACCAGACCGAGGGCGCTACTTTTTGCGTGATACGAGAATAACAAGAGTTATCACAGCGCAAAGCATTGTTACAAACTGAAATAATTCTGAATATGTAACCATTAGCACCAGCCCCTTTCTTTTGTATCTCAACGGCTGGCATAATCGCCCCATCGGCTCCCTAGGTAAATACATTATAACTTTCTATTCTTTGATATGCTCTAAAATATCTCCCGGCTGACAATTCATGGCACTACAAATCTTATCTATAACTTCAAGCGAAATATATTTATTTTTTGATATTTTCGCCATAGTTGCCGGAGACACTTCTATTTTTTTCTTAATTCTTCTTTTCCTATTCCGTTTCTATTCATAAGGTAGACCGCTTCTGTGGCTTTCCCTTTTTCTATTATCAACATAGCACGTCTGCTACACTATATCAAGCATTTTCACGCTCTAATTACTAAAATAATCAAGCCATTCCGCCAATATATCCGCCCTGTTTTCCATAATATAACGAACTATTTTTTTAGCTCTTTTATTGCTATCTGACTTTTATAGAATAAGGGGATATCACAGCTCCCCCCATCCTTGATTACCCCGTTTCTCATCCAGCGGTGCCGTCTACGGCAGACCGAGAGCAGCGGAACCCATGGGGCGGCGGGCTGGCTCGGTCAGCGTCCGGCATTCAGCAACATTAGTTTACGCTGAAATCCCATCAGAAAACCTCAAATCATACCTTGAAATATAAAATATGATATTGTATAATTTTCTTGAAAAGTTGGTCAAAATAGCTCTTTTGACTAACTTTTCATTTTAGAGATTTTTATGGTTCAAGTATATATTTTTTATCTGGAATAAACCGCAAATTTTTCTGTTCCGAAGGAGTATTCTCCCCTGTATTCCATATCTTTTTTTATTTTCTGATTCCTGCCGTCTTCTGCCATGCGTTCAGCTTCAAGATACCAGATATTCTCCCCCTTCTCCGGCATTTCCCCTTCTTTTAATTCATATATTTCCGGCTCAATAATATAATACTTCAGACAGAACCTTAAGTATCCATATCCATCATCCAAATAATATATTGTATCGTTTTCATCCATGTTTTGCTCTGCAAATTCTACAAATTTCTCTGTCGTCCGTTCTTTCTGCAGTTCATACAGTCCCTTAAATGCATCACCACCGATAATTCCAAAAATCACAAAACACGGTATCATCAAAATAATCGGAAGCTTTCTTACCAGCATTGCACTTCCTAAAATGGCAAGTATAATTCCGGGAATCAAATACCGACTTGTCATAACAGGTCTGTCCATAACATACATATATAATGTTCCTATACAAAATACTCCCCAAACGGCACAAACTGCTGTAAGTTCCCACCAATGCTCCGCTTTCTTTTCCTTTAGCAGCAATACCAGCGCCATAATTGGAAAGATCAACAAGATTCCCATATATAATTTTTCCGAATACGGAACAATACTGTAAAACAATTCCCGAATAACGCCCAGACGGGACTCCGGAAATTCTATCCAATATTCCCCGTTTACTTTCATTACCTGATTGATCGCTACAAACAGCCAGGGAATATATCCTAAAACAGTTGCTCCGCAACCTACCAGCCACATGAGTAACTTTTTCCCATTTTGTGTAAAAAGAAAATATACCCCTGCTCCGCCATACGTGATGACCATAATAAGCACGCCAAAATAATGATTGTATGCAGTAAAAAGACCGGACATAAAAAAATACACAAAATATTTCTTTTCAATCTTTTCTTTGGCAATCATATAATACAGAGAAATCGCATTCATGATTATCCAAAACGCTGTCCATGAATACATTCTGATTTCTACTGCTTTTTGGAACATAAAGGGATTTCCAAATAAAAGAATCAAATACCAGACTGCGCTTTTGCTTCCTGCTTTTCTATGAAGCCACCATCCTCCTATTCCTGCAATCAATATTGAGGGAATGGCAGAGAACATTCTCGCTGCACATACAGAATTTCCAAATATGCTCCTCCATATTTTCAATCCAATATAATATAACGGCGGATGAACGTCCTGACTTAAAACTCCCATCATTTCTTTCCATGAAAGTGCTGTCCAGTTCATACTGAAAAATTCGTCATAATTCATCGACCCATTAAAGGTCAATAAAACTGTCAATATACCAACAATCAATAATATAACCGCAATAAGTCCTTCTTCTTTTTTCTTATGCATTTCCATCTCCCTATTTAAAAGCATTTTCCATAAATGCTTTCATTGCTTTCTTTTCTTTTTTATCAAGACAGTTATACATATTAAGTATTTCTATCTGATCATCTGTCATACTATAAATTTTCCCATCTGTTGAAAAAAATTGTGAAATTGTAATTCCAAAGGCATCACACATTTTCCTGATTGATAAAATGGATGGACTGTTTCTATGAAGCATATTATGAAGCGTAGAATGAGGAATTCCACTCTCTATTGACAGCTTGTAAAGCGACCAGTTTCTCTCTGCACAAAGCTGCTTAATCCTGTTTATAATGAACTCCGATTCAGTCATATCAATGTTCAACCTATACCACCTATTTCCGAAATATTATATTTCAATTATGAACCATATTTTTACAAATACATAGTTTTTAAATTTACAACTATTTTATTTCCCATTATGGCAATAATCTATTTTACAATACCTGAAATTCGCCATCAATTTCTTTCGTGTAATACAATTATGAAGTGAACCCAGTTCACCTCTATTTGAATAAGAAAGGATATTACAGAAAGAATTTATAAAGAATAGATATGCTCTTCCTAATACCATAAAAATTCCTTGTAAATAATATCGTTTCCCTTTTAATCCCCCATAGCAATATTTGAATATCATTTATTTGCAATATATTATTTTTTGAATTTAACGAAATTATCTTTCCCTTGTATTTGAATGATTTACTCTCTATGTCCTCAATTTTTGAATAGAATTCTCTTCCTTTTTCTGTTTTCTCTGCCGAATATATACAAAATCATTTTCACAAAATTTTCTATTCAAAATCAGGAAACACTTTTAGCCCCGACATATCCTGCCGAGGCTCTGAAACTTTTTTATATGATATTTCTAATTATAACTCAATGCACAGCTCTCTTACTATGCATCCATTTCTTCTTTTAACAGTTTATGAACCAATGCCGGATTCAGCTCTCTTACTATTTTTTCACCCGGCAATTTATAATAATTGATGGCTTCAATGCTTTTTTGAATCGCCTTGTTTAAAAGATCTTTTATATTTCTTCCCCTTGCGGACGCTCTTTCTTTATATTGTATCATTAAACCGCTTATATCATTTGCTGCCTTCCGGTCTGTCTCTTTTATCCTGTTTCTCCTGCATATCATCGTTGTAATATTTTTGCTATACATCTCATTATCCGTAAAAGAATCATTTTCCTTAATCATACTTTTAGGCAAAAAAAACAGTTTAAATTCATATTTTTTAATCTGAAAAAAGCTTTTTATTTTTTGTATGTATCCGCGAATTGTTTTTCGGGAAACACGAAATATCTCCATATATTTCTTATAAAAATTTTCTGTCAAAATGACAAATTTCCCTTTATTGCAATATGTCAAACGCATCAACTCCAGCACTAATAATTTTTCCATTCCTTTCATTGATTTGAATGTTTCTGAATACAAAAATCTTTTCCCCGTATTGATATATCCTTCACTATAGCTTTGATCAGAAACAAACGCATTATCTTCTATCTTTATATCAATGTCACTCTGGTCTCTTTTTATACACGAAATAATCCCCTTTTTTAAAAGAGAATCCTTTATATTATAAAATGATTGAATGGAAATTCCTATACTTGTACAAATATCCTTATAGTACACTCCGCAGATATTTCCTTCTTCATCCTGAAACCGAGAAATGTATAACAAAAAATCTAACTCTTTACTGCTGATTTGCTTTTCTATGCACTTTTGTATTACAGCATTTTTTAGCTTTTGCATTCTTTTTCTCCAAACCAATGTTGACATTTTATCTTGAAAGCTTTATATTATAGTTGTCTATTAGCAAGACAGCATATTTTGAATATGCGTGCGTTTTCCGAAAAAGTCCTCTCGTGCGTGAGGGCTTTTTCTATTGTTATAATTCTTTTTCATAAAAGTCCTTTTTATCTATATCTGACAATTTTTCTATATAATCACTACAGGTTCCTAACATCATCTGTATGGTTTTCATCATATCCCTTATATTTTTCATATTTTCAACTTCTGCCAATAAGCGCTTTTTTTCATATTCAAGCTCCGTAATTTCTTGTTCCAAATCCCCTAATTTCTTTTTATAATCAATATCTCCGTCCCGCAGCATATAAACCATTTTTTCAACATTATCTGCAAACGAATCGTCTTTTCCTAAAGAACAGATATAATCTCTGACGTCCTTACTCATCCGAAAAGAAGTTGCATAAATCCGTTTTTCTTTCATTGATTTTCCTCCAAATAAAAAAACAAGTGCATGAAAACGCACTTGTGCAAAATATGGGTTCTTCCCCATTTATAAAATTCAGAGTTCCATCAAATATATCCGCTTACTCCCCTGCCCTCCGGTCGTGTAAACTGTAGCCCGTATGTCCCAGATAGCCGATAACATCCCCTGCAGTCACTGCATCCCCTTCTTTTAAATCCATCTGAAACGGATAGTTCTGGCGCAGATGCGCGTAATAATAATATCTCTTTTTGTCAAAACTGCGGATACCGATGCGCCAGCCGCCGTACTGGTTCCATCCAAGCGCCTCCACATATCCCGACTCTACTGCAATCACAGGCGTCCCGATCTGTCCGACCATATCGTGTCCCAGGTGCGGCCTTTTATAGCCATAGCTCCTCGAAGCCCCGAAATCGTCATAATCCGAATATTCAAATCCCTTAGCTATAGGAGAAAAACCTTTCAGTCCATAGCATTTCTTCCATTTGCTGCCGCTCTCCCCACTCCCGTCCTGAATCTCATAATCGCCGACCAGTCCCGAAAGCACTGCGCCATAAGCCTCTTTATAATAGGGATAATATTTCAACTCTGCTCCGTACTCATCAATGATATCCGTCCCGCTCTTTCCTTCCTCCGACCTTTCCAGAGCCTCCTGAGCCAGCCGCTCCATTTCCTTCATCGCCTTTTTAGAAAAGTCTCCGCCCCATTTCGCCGCCGTACAGGAAAGGAGGCTCACCCAGTCCAGCTCCGTTCCCGACTCGTGTGCCTCCACATCCTTTTCATAAGCATATTCCAGCGCCTCGCAGGGCACTGTAAAATCCACCCACTTGATATAATCCTCTTTTCCTTCCGCAGTATTTCTCTGCGCTATCTTGATATTTCCCGAAACCGCCGCCGGCTCCTCCCTGTCCATAAACTGTCCGTTGACCAAAACCGCTATCAGCAAAAGCTCCGCTGCGATGGCTATCAAATACTTTTTTGAGCCCATATCCCGCCTGCGCCCTTTTTTATCAGCTTATGAAGGGTCGCTCTCCGTATATTCCTGTTCTTCCCAGGATTCATAGCCTTTTTGTCCCCGACGGTCGGGGATTTCATAATTCTGCGTCAGCCAGCTTCCCAGATACGCCGCGTATTTTTTGCTCCCGTCCGCGTTCAGATGCGCGTGGTCCGCATAATCCTTCGCAAAATCCAGCTCCATCGCCCTGTAATGCTCCGTCGTATTCGTATTCCAGAACAGCAGCCCTTCTTCTTTTGCAATCCTCTCTATCGAATTATAGATTTTCTGGTCCGATTCCTCCAGAAGATACGGCGCGCTGATGAGCGCCAGCTGTATGTCCTCCTTGCGCGCAAGCTCCACTATCTTATCGAAATAGTACCTCGACTTTTCCGTCATTTCCTCTGTTTCCGTCACATGGCTCATATCCGGCTCCGTCAGCTCCGCATGGGCGTAAAGCGGCGTAAATCCCTTCCATTTCGCCTGTTTAGGCCGGTTCCATATAAAATTCTGAAAATCCTGCGCCGTCAGCTCATCATAGCGACTGTGGTATTTGGTAAATCCCAGAAAATAATTCATCCTGTCCCGGTCCGTGCTCGCCCTGACCGCATCCCACTTGTTTTTTGACAGCTTCATGCCGTCCACATTCTGGTCCAGCCAGTTATACTGATAATCGTCATAAAAGCGCGACGGACAGAACATATCCAGCACTATCAGCTTCGGCTTCTGGGTCTTGAGCGCCTCCTTCAGCAAAAAATAATTGTTCCACAGCGGCTGCTCCGCCCCTGTCAGAAGATATGCCGCCATCCCGTACTTATCCCACAAAACCTTCGTATCCACATTGCAGTGTACATGGCTGCTGCCTAAAAACAACACGTCTATCTTATTTTTCGGCTGCTTGTAAAAATAACGGGTCTGATCTACCCCGTGCGGGGATTTCACGCACAAAATATCATTCAGTCCGCAGAGCAGCAGTACCATCAGACAAAAAAATACCAGTCCCCTGAGTCCTTTTCGTTTCATCCCGCGCCTCCTCAAAAATTCACATAAATAAAGCTGGACGGGTCAAAGCCCTTTCCATACATCCCCATCACAAACACCATTCCTATCAGGAACAAGCATATCCCCCATCGCAGTGGCAACGGAGCTTTATATATCCACGCCGCCGCTTCCTGCTTTCTTATCTCGGATACCACATCCAGCAAAAATAAGACCGCAGCCGCAAAAACAACTATCAGCATCTCCGCTTTTTCCAGTCCCATCACAAACAGGAAATCCTTCGCATACGCAAAACCCGCCCATCCGGTGAACAGATTTTTCAGGCATACGAACGCCATATGCAGATTTTCACTTCTGAAAAATATCCACAGACAGCACACTCCGAAAAAAGTAAGCACGGACGATATTCCCCTCCAAATCCAAACCGCCGGCAGCTTTCTCCCACCGGACAGCCGTTTTACAGCCCTGCGCCCCAGATCCTCTGTCACAAGCCAGATGCCGTGTCCGATTCCCCATACGAGAAAGGTCGGTGCGCCGCCGTGCCATAGTCCACTAACCGCAAACACGAGCAGCGTGTTCAGTTCTTTTCTGAAAACGCCCTTCCGGTTCCCGCCCAGCGGGATATATACATAATCCCTCAGCCAGCCGCTCAAGGAAATATGCCATCTGCGCCAGAAATCCGAAATCCCCGATGCAAGATAAGGCTGCTGGAAATTGCTCAGAAGCTCAAAACCAAATATTCTTCCGACTCCTATCGCGATGCAGGAGTAGCTTGCAAAATCACAGTATATCTGTATGCTGTAAAACAGCGCCGCCGCAAGCATCGTAAAGCTGTTTCCGTTTTCATACATACTGTAAAGATAGTTGACCAAAAGCGCCGCCCGTTCCGCGATGACCAGCTTCATAAAATAGCCAAGGAGCATGGAGATAAGCCCCTGCACTACTCTGTCATAGCATAAAAGCTGCCTTCTGGATGCTGCGAGCACGCGCTCAAGCTGCCCCCGGAAATGGTCGCCCCTCTCGATAGGGCCACTCAGTATATTAGGAAAAAATGAAACAAACGCCGCATATTTCAGCCAGTTTTTTTCCGGCTCATATTTTCCCCTGTAAACATCCAGAAGATATCCGACCGCCTGCAGCGTATAAAAAGAAATTCCCAGCGGCGCGGCGAGCCCGAACTTTCCCGCCACATCCAGACCAACGATCTCCAGTCCGTTACCGAACGCTTCGTTTATCAGACTGTGCCACACCGGGAAATATTTAAACACTGCCAGAAGCCCCAAATTCACAAATAAACACGAAAAAAGCACCGCGCGACGCCCGATGTCCGATTTAATCCGGTGTATCAACAGGCCTACAGCCCATGTAGTACACACGGAAATAAGCAGCCAGATACCCGAAGCCGGGTCTGCCCACTCGAAAAATATGAGATTTGCTAAAAATATTACCCAGATTCGCCCCTGTTTCGGGACAATATAATAAAGTCCTCCTGCAGCGAGCAGAAACGCAGCAAACCAATAGGATTGAAACGACAAGGCCTTTCCCCCTTGTAACAGAAAACATTTTCCTTATTTTTCCGTCTGCGTATGGCAAAGCCACCCTTCACTACCGTATCTGTGCACCGGTCTGAAGGCAGGCTGTATTTTATCTGGTCCTGCCGCCGCAAAGCTCTCTGATGCTCGGCTTTGTCCTGCACAGAACCTGTCCGTTTTATTGTTACGGTTATTATATGAAATAATTTAATGTAAAGTCAACAATTTTTTTATATTAAGAAATACTCAAGTAACATCCAAACAGGCTTCCGATAATGTCAGGCTCACATTTTTTATTGACAGAAGCACTGCCGTTTGCTATCCTATCTTTAGTTAGATATAACTAATCTCCTTACAGGAGATTTTTTATTTCCTTCATGGTTAGTTGTTGCTAATCTCTAAAAATATACTCAGAACGGACGGATGAGAGACATGATGATGAATAAGAGACTATTCAGTACGGTCAAAGAAAGCAAAAAATACATTGCAGGAAATGTGATAAGCCAGTGGATTTCACTGGCTGCAAATATCAGCATGATGGCTGCCATCGCCAAAATGCTTCAGGCTCTGTACGAAGGAACAGTCACCGAAATGCAATTCGTATTAACGGCTGCAGTTGCCGCCTCTGCCGCGGCTATACGCTTTTTCAGCGCTGTTGTTTCCAGCAAAATGAGTTATCTTTCTTCCAGAAAGGTCAAAAAAACGCTTCGCCGCTCTATCTACCAGAAGCTTCTGAGGCTCGGCCCTTCTTATAACGAACAGCTCAATACCTCGGAAGTAGTGCAGGTCGCCGTAGAAGGGGTGGAACAGCTGGAAACTTATTTTGGAGCTTATCTGCCGCAGCTGTTTTATGCGATGCTGGCGCCGCTTACATTGTTCGGTGTATTGAGCTTCATAAATCTTCCGAGCGCCGTTCTGTTACTCATATGTGTTCCCCTGATACCGATCACCATTATACTCGTTCAGCGATGGGCAAAAAAGCTTCTGGCCAGATATTGGAATCAATACACCGCTCTGGGAGATACCTTCCTTGAAAACCTTCAGGGCCTGACCACCGCCAAAATCTATCAGGCAGACGATTTTAAGCATAAAGAAATGAATGAACAAAGCGAACATTTCCGAAAGATAACCATGAAGGTGCTGACGATGCAGCTAAACTCCATCACACTCATGGACCTCATCGCTTACGGCGGCGCGGCATTGGGCGTGATTTTGGCAGTTCTTCAATTCCGGAGCGGAAAAACAGATTTGTTCGGATGTCTCATGATCATTCTGCTGGCAGCCGATTTTTTCCTTCCCATGAGACTTTTAGGCTCTTTTTTCCATATCGCCATGAATGGAATGGCAGCCTCTGAAAAAATTTTCCACTTACTGGATCTGCCCGAAGCAAAGCAGAAAACAGCATCTGTCCCGGATGACTGTTCCATTGAATGCAGGAATCTTCGCTTTTCGTATGATACAGGGCAGGAAATCCTGCATGGCATCGATATGACCGTTCCGATGGGAAGCTTTATTGCCATTGTCGGGGAATCCGGCTGTGGAAAATCCACCCTCTCCTCAATCCTTATGGGCCGCAGTAAAAACTATAGCGGTGAGCTCACTATCGGCGGCATTCCCCTTTCTGATATCAATGAAGCCAGCCTGATGGAAAGTATTACCTACATTTCTCATCAAAGCTATCTGTTCAAAGGTACTGTCCGTAAAAATCTTCTGATGGCACAGCCTGACGCGGACGAGGATTCCCTTTGGCGCGTGCTGGAGCTGGTGAAGCTTGCAGGATTTTTACGCAGTGAAAAAGGGCTGGATACCGTCCTGAATGAACGGGCATCAAATCTTTCCGGCGGCCAGCGTCAGCGCCTTGCTTTAGCAAGAGCCCTGCTCCATGACAGCCCTGTCTATATTTTTGATGAAGCCACCTCCAACATCGATGTAGAAAGTGAAAATGACATCATGGCACAGATTTATGCACTCGCAAAAACAAAGACGGTTATTCTGATTTCCCACCGTCTTGCCAACGTAGTCTGTGCAGATACAATCTACGTTCTCGAAAAAGGGCATATTATAGAAAAAGGGGAACATGAAGCACTTCTTTTACAAAAAGGGACTTATGCAGCACTTTGGAACGCCCAACAGGAACTGGAACGCTATGGAAAAGGAGAAATGTATGATGCAGAGAAGCAGGTTTAATATTATGACACGATTGGTCGGGCTGGTAAAGCCTTTGACCGGTCACATGGTGCTTGCAGTTATGATGGGGGTTCTCGGTCATCTATGCGCCTCCTTTATCACTGTTTTCGGCGGCTATGCAGTGCTGTCCATCCTGCGGCCGGAACAGCCCTCGAATATCCGTGTTCTTTTTGCGAGCGTACTGATTTTTGCCCTGATCCGCGGTTTTTTACGATATGCCGAGCAGGCGTGTAACCACTTCATCGCATTTAAGCTCCTTGCGCTTATCCGGGATAAGGTTTTCGGCGCCCTGCGGCGTTTATGCCCTGCGAAACTGGAGGGAAAGGATAAGGGAAACCTGATTTCCATCATTACATCGGATATTGAATTGCTTGAAGTATTTTACGCCCATACCATATCTCCCGTTTGTATCGCCTTGCTTTTCAGTATCATTATGATTTCTTTTATCGGCAGTTATCATGTGGTACTCGGTGCCGTCGCACTGCTTGCCTATGTGTCAGTCGGTATTTTAATTCCGCTTATCACCTCCAGACTCAGCGGTGACCAGGGCGCCCGTTTCCGGAAAAAATCAGGAATGCTCTCCGATTTTGTGCTGGACAGTCTGCGCGGTCTGCCTGAAATCATTCAATATGGCCAGGGCAAAAAACGTTTAGAAGAGATGGATCTTCAGACCCGACAGCTCTCAGAGGACGAAGCCCATATGAAACGGACAGCCGGATACAATACGGCGATCACAAATACCGTTATTTTACTGTTTGATCTTGTGATGTTGTTTTTATCTGCAAAGCTTATCGGATTTGAGGGATGTCTCATCGTAACGCTGACGCTGATGAGCTCATTCGGCCCTGTAGTCGCCCTCGCTTCCCTGGGCGCAACGCTGCAGAGCACCTTTGCTGCCGGAGATCGTGTCCTGAATATTTTAGAGGAAAATCCGGTGGCAGAAGAAATCACCGGCAAAGAGGAAACCTTTTTCCATGGAGCCGACGCAGAAAATATCACGTTTGCTTATGAAGATGAGATTATTCTCAATAATTTTTCCGTGACCATACCCGAAAACAGCCTCATTGGAATCAACGGTCGCTCCGGCTCCGGAAAATCCACGCTGCTCAGACTGTTCATGCGCTTTTGGCCGGTTCGGCAGGGTGCAGTAAAAATTTCCGAAAAAAATATTGAAGAAATCAATACCTCCAACCTGCGCGGCATGGAAAGTTTTGTAACTCAGGAGACCCATCTGTTTCATGACTCTATCCGAAACAATCTGCGCATTGCTAAGCTGGATGCCACAGATGAGGAAATCATCGCTGCCTGCAAAAAGGCGTCAGTCCATGACTTTATATCAGGTCTTGAAAAAGGGTATGACACCAAAGTGGGTGAACTGGGAGATACGCTGTCCGGCGGTGAACGGCAGCGCCTGGGTCTGGCAAGGGCATTCCTTCATGATGCGCCTTTTATGCTGCTGGATGAGCCGACTTCCAATCTGGACAGTTTAAATGAAGCAGTCATTTTAAAATCCCTTTCTGAGGAATGCTCCAATAAATCTGTAATTCTCGTGTCCCACCGAAAATCTACGATGGGCATTGCAGATATCGTTTATACCGTAGAGCATGGAAGAGTGAGCTGACACATACAAATACACAATTGGAGATTAATATGAAAAAAATGATATATATGTTTCTCGGCTATATAAGCGTGGGATTGGGACTTCTCGGCACTGTGCTTCCGGTATTTCCCACCTTTCCTTTTTTGATGCTCGCCGCCTTCTGCTTTGCCAGAGCCTCAAAAAAGCTGGAACTTTGGTTTAAAGGTACAAAACTGTATCAGGATAATCTTGCAGATTTCGTACAAGGAAAAGGGATGACCAGAAAAGCTAAATGTCGTATCATGCTCACTGTAACTTTACTGATGAGCATCGGTTTTATTATGATGGGACTCAAAGGCATTGTTGCCGGATGCGTCGTACTGGGCAGCGTCTGGATATTTCATTTAATCTATTTTATCTTTGGAATCAAGACCATTCCGGCATCGGAAAAAACAGATATCTGAACGAAAAATCCCGGCCGGCAAAACTGCCGACCGGGACTTTTCGTTCAGATATTATTGTGTGACAAGCCTCATACCTCCGGCTCTATCAAACCGTAGGTATTGCCTTTTCTCCTGTAAACTACATTGACCTGATCTGTCTCCGCATTGCAGAACACATAAAAATTATGTCCCAAAAGTTCCATCTGCACGCAGGCATCCTCAGGATACATAGGTTTGATATCGAAGCGCTTCGTTCTGACTATCCTGACTTCCTCATCCTCTTCATCATCATTTTCCAGATAAGAGGGTTGGAAGTTGCCTACCGACTGCTTCTGTGCAATCAGCTTGGTCTTATATTTCCTGAGCTGTCTTTCGATGATTTCTTCCACCAGATCAATGGAAACATACATATCATTGCTTGTCTGTTCCGACCGGATGATATTCCCCTTTACAGGTATCGTTACCTCAATCTTCTGTCTGTCCTTCTCAACGTTCAGTGTCACAAATACCTCTGTGTCCACTGTAAAATACTTCTCCAGCTTACCGAGCTTGGATTCTACTGCGCTGCGCAGCCCCGCTGTAACGTCGATGTTCTTACCGCTGATAATAATCTTCATAAAATCATCATCCTTTCCGGTCCATAATTAGGACGGCTGATTTCCTGTCTGCCTGTCCTTATTGAGATTATACCATAGACCCTGTTTTGAATCAATATTTTCTGAACATTTCTAACAATAGTCTAATTTTTCAGATAATTATTGTATCATATCTTGTCCTTTATTTTTTCTCCATTTGGCATAAGATAACAAAACAGATGTTTGTATTTTTTGTTATATCATTTTTTTATCATCCATATATCATTTGTGGATAATGTGGATAATTCAGTGTATAACTTATATTTACGGCAAAATCAGGTTTTTTTCATGTGGATAACTTATTTCTCCACCTTCTCTGTTTTTCGACATTTTCAGACAAAACTTGTGCAATTTCACAAAATCTTTACAAATATCTTTCTTTTTTGACAGATTAAAAATCTGACAATTTTTCATACTGTCATCCAACAGAACATAGTTTGAAAAATAATCCCGATGCTTTATTTTCAAACAGCTGCCTGTGCCTGAGCGCCGCAAACAGCCTTATGACAGCAGCAAAATCGGCTGCGATCCGCAATGAAGGCTAATATAAATCGAAAAAAGAACGCTCCTTTTCCTTTCGGAAAAGAAGCGCTCTGTGCTGCATACTATGCTTTTTTTATAAAATGGAAGGATAACTTTCTCAGAAAATCCTTCTGACTGCCACAGGTGTTCTGTAATTCGCATCAGAAATCTTGATTCCGGTAGCCGCCGTACTCGCATGTACAATCTTGCCGTTTCCGATGTAAATACCAACATGGCCGGAATAACATACCAAATCTCCTGCCTGTGCATTTGCAAGACTTCCCACATTATAGCCTACATGGCGGTCTGCCGATGAGGAATGCGGCAGCGATACGCCGAAATTCTTATATACGCTCATAACGAAACCGGAACAGTCCGCGCCGTTCGTCAGGCTCGTACCGCCGTATACGTAAGGATTGCCAACAAACTGTACTGCAAAATCAGCAACCGACTGACCCAGACCGGAGCCTGTTGAAACCGGAGCCGGAACAGCTTCCTCCTTCGGAGCTTCCGCAGGCGCACTGTTCTGTGCAGACTCCTGTGCCTTTTTCTCTCTTGCCTTTTCTTTCTCTCTCAAACGCTCTTCAGCTGCCTGTGCCGCTCTGCGTGCATCTTCCTTTGCCTTCTGTTCTTCTGCGAGTCTGGCTCTCTCTTCCTCAACGGATTCTGCCGTCACATATTCCGTTGCAACGATAACATAATCCTTGGATACCCATCCGTCGCCTTCTTCGATGCTTACCTTTACAAATCCGTTCTCTTCGTCCATAACGGAAAGCTCTTCGCCTCCCGGTACAAGTCCCAGAACAGATGCCTCAAGATCTGCCTCGCTTCTTACTTTTAAAGTCTCAGTATTAACGGTAGCAACCTTCTTGCCGACTTCATCCGCAATCTGCTTTGCCTCGTCGCCGCTCTTAAAGTATTCTGCCTTAACATAGCCTTCTACGCTGCCGGACTTCATCTGATACCAGTCTCCAGACTTTCCTATCAGGCTCCCGACAGAATTGTTATAAAGCTTTCCGACGATCTCTCCGTCTGTACCGGGGGTACTGCGGATATTCACATAGTCGTTGACCTGTGCGATAATAAGAACGTCCTCATCCTCAGCCCTTTTCTTATCTTCATCGGAAACCTTTGTTTCAGGCTCCTTGAGGATAGGCTCCACAGCTTCGATAATCTCTGTCTCGCCTTCTTTGGAAGTCTCTGCCTCGCCTTCCGCTGCTGTTTCCCCGGAAACCGCTCTTGTCTTATCGGAAGTATTCTCTTTACGCTTCTTTACTTCATCACGGATCTGAGAAACAGGAACGCCCTCATCCAGAACCAGACCTACTCCTGCTGCCGGCATGATACCTGCTACCACAGGCGCTGCCTGCACATCTTTTCCTTTCCCCTCTGTCATGTACAGGCTGCCGGAAAACATTACCGCCATTGCCATCGCACACACAGTTGCTCTGATAGTCTTATGTTTCATGAGTATCCTCTGAATATATCTCTTTCAATCATTTGTTACATTTGTTACGAAATTATTAAATCCAAAAGTTACTATAACATGCGGCGCTGTTTTTGTCAATTCCCGTACCTTTTAATCTGTATCATTTTTTGTGTCTTTTTTATGAACATATTGTGTCTTTTTGTGAAGCTGCACAAAACAGCTGCGGACTGCTATAGTCATTATGCAGTCCGCAGCTGTTACAAATCTGTCTTTTTCCATCAATTTCCAAAAAAGGCTCAAATTCCCTTCTCCGTAAAATATTCCTGCACCGATGTTACCGCATTCGCACCGTCTGCGACTGCCGTTACAATCTGGCGCAGCTTTTTCGTACGAACGTCCCCCGCAGCGAAAATACCGGGCACATTTGTACGGCAGTCCTCTCCTGCCTTGATATATCCGCCCTCATCCATCTCCAGCGGATGGGAAAATACATGGGTGTTCGGAGTGATACCTACCGCAATGAACACGCCATCCAGCGCTTTTTTCCCGGTTTCACCTGTCTTTGTGTTTTTCAGGACAATGCCTGATACCATTTCGTCCCCTTCTATCTCTTCTACCACACTGTCCCATATCACTTCCACATTCGGCAGGGAAAAGAGCTGTTCCTGAAGGATTCTTGCCGCGCGCAGTTCATCCCTTCTGTGTACCAGATAAACCTTTTCACAAAATCTCGCCAAAAAGATCGCATCCTCCACCGCAACATCGCCGCCGCCTATCACCGCTGTTGTTTTCTTTCTAAAGAATGCGCCGTCACAGGTTGCACAATAGGAAATGCCCCTTCCTGCAAGCCGCTCCTCACCGGGAACCCCAAGCTTACGGTGCGCCGCTCCGGAAGCCACGATGACAGCTTTTGCCTCTAAATCTCCCTTTGACGTCTTTACAAGCTTTTTATCGCCTTTATCCTCTATTGCGATAACATCCGCCTCCTGAAACTCTGCGCCCAGCTTATCCGCGTGCTCCCGAAACTGCATCCCCATATCAAAACCATTGATGCCGGGAAGCCCCAGATAATTATCCACCTCATAGGTATTGAGCACCTGTCCTCCGCTCATAGGCTGCTTCTCTACGACCACAGTATCCAGCCCTGCCCGTTTTCCATATATCGCCGCTCCCAGTCCTGCCGGACCCGAGCCGATTATTATCAGATCATGCATATTTTTCTCCTCTCTACCTCCGCTGAAAGCTTTTCACGAATCTCTTTTTCTGGCATCAGTATACGCAAAATACCGTTATTTTACAAGTGACTTCGTCACACTTGACAAAAAGGTGCCGCAATATCTAATTTGATATCACAACACCCTTTTCTGTTTCACTATTTATTTTTGATATTTTTGGCCTTTCCAAAACAATAGAAATATAAGTGCGATCAGGGAAACTCCTCCCGGCAGAAACCATTTGAAAATCTGCGCTGTATCTCCCGTATCTGTTGATTCCGGAATATTCTCTTCGCTCTGCGAAGGTTCAATCAGCTGCATTTTCCCATCCTTATCATTGCTGATGCTTCCGGTTAATACGGAACCGTTTTCCTGATCGGGATGATTTTCATTTTCCGAACCGTTTCCCGTTTCAGGATGTCTGATTTTTACATTTTTTATTTTAATGTAACTGTCGTCTTGCAGTTTTAACACTGCGCTTTCGGTCTCTGTTCGGTCATAGATCCTCTTTGATAAAAATCGCTACTGTTTGCTGACCTGTTGAAAATTTTACCGGGAAAAAGAGGTCTGCTCACCGCCGGATTACATTCTCACACCTGAAACGGCAAACATTTGAGGCTGATATGAACAACAACAAAACTCCTTCAACAAACGAAATCCGGATAAATTTCCATTGTTACGAATATCTGGAGCTGTTATAATATTCAGCGAAAACAGACACGAAAAAGATTTTAGCTGAGGAAAAGACATGGCATCAAGCAAGGAATATTTAGATTTCATTTTAGAACAGTTATCCGAGTTAGAAGAAATTACTTATCGAGCTATGATGGGAGAATTTATTATTTATTATCATGGAAAGATTGCAGGCGGTATCTATGATGACAGGCTGCTCGTAAAACCAGTGAGCTCAGCCATCCGTTATATGCCGACAGCTCCCTTTGAATCACCTTATGAAGGGGCAAAAGAAATGCTGTTAGTTGAAGAAGTTGATAATAAGGAATTTTTAACAGGCTTATTTCATGCCATATATGACGAACTGCCCGCCCCAAAACCAAAAAGAAAGAAATAGTCCCTGCTCCTCCGCCTGCAGCCCCTCACTCCACATGCTGTTCTTATCCAATAATGATTTTATCTCAGGAGAAATTCAGACATGACAAATAACGAAATATTTCATATCGCACTGCAGCAGTCCGCCTGTGACTGCAACTGCATGCCGGAAGACTTTTTATCCGGCAAAAACAAGGTCGTTTTATCCCAAAAGTCCGAAAACGCGCGGGCATATCTTGAACTTCCGTTTGAATGCGACCTGGTTTCATACGGAAACAATATCGTCGCTCAGGTCAGCCCGCGGATGCGTGAGACCATAGAATGGTACATAAACAAATATCCGGTAGAGCATTGCTTTGAATCGCCGAATGTGATAGCCCTGAACGAAAAACTTGCAGCCTTCGGATATAAAGTCTGCTTTATGGCAGAATACTTTCTTCCGGACTTAAATGCACTCAGACCGCTGTCCTGCGGATATGAACTCCGTATCCTGCACCCGGAGGATTTTGAGCCGTACTATACGGAGGAATGGAACAACGCCTTATGCGAAAAAAGAAAGCATCTGGACAAGCTTGCCGTCGGCGCATTCGATGGTCAAAAGCTGGTCGGGCTCGCAGGCTGCTCTGCCGACTGCGAGATGATGTATCAGATAGGCGTAGACGTCCTTCCCGAATATAGAAAAAGGGGCATTGCATCCGCAATTACGAGCACACTCGCTCTTGAAACATTAAAACTCGGCAAAGTCCCCTTTTACTGCGCCGCATGGTCAAACATCAAATCCGTCCGCAACGCGCTCAAATGCGGTTTCCGTCCCGCCTGGGTGGAATTGACCGCAAGAGAAGCCGCCTTCGTTGACAATCTGAACAAATAAAAAAGGAGCATCCAAATGAATACCCCTGATACACTCTTTTTCGGACAGCCTTCTGTCCGCCCTATTGCCCTTATCACCGGCGCATCCCGCGGCATAGGCGCCGCTATCGCCCGCACCTTTGCACAGGCAGGCTTCGACCTTATCCTTACCTGTATCCACAACAGGGAACAGTTGGAAAAGCTGTGCGAAGACCTGTCCTCCGAGCATGGCGTCTGCGCCGTGCCTTTCTGCGGCGATATGGGGGATTTTGACACGGTAGAACGGCTTTTTTCATCCATCCGCCGTCTCGATGTCCTCGTCAACAACGCCGGTATCTCCCACATTGGACTGCTTTCCGATATGACTCCCGGAGAGTGGCGCAGGCTCATGGCAACCAATCTGGACGCCTGCTTTTACACATGCAGGCTCGCAGTGCCGCTGATGGTCCGCGAGCATTCCGGGCGCATCATCAATATCTCCTCCATCTGGGGAAATGCAGGCGCTTCCATGGAAGCTGCATATTCCGCTTCAAAAGGTGCGGTCAACAGCCTCACAAAAGCGCTCGCCAAGGAGCTTGCTCCCAGTAATATCCCGGTAAATGCTATCGCCTGCGGTGTTATCGACACAGATATGAACCGCTGTTTTTCCGAGGAAGAGATGCAGCTGCTCATCGAAGAAATACCCGCCGACCGTTTGGGCCGGCCTGAGGAGGTAGCTGCGCTCGCCCTGCAGCTCACGCAGTCACCAACCTATCTGACCGGTCAGATCATCACCATAGACGGCGGATTCCTGTAGTCATCGTCTCAGACCTTATCTTTTTCCCAGCCCTTTCGGAAACGGCTTCTGCTCGTTTTTCTGCTGTATCTGCTGCCTGCGGAGTATCATCTTCCGAAGCAGATACACAATATACCCTGTTTCCAGATAGTTGAGCTCCAGACTAAAGCTCACCGTCTGATAAAGTGCCAGCTCGGATATCAGATACAGCGCCACCGCGATGACCGGCATATACGCGCCCAGCTTGCCCATGTAGTTTGCCTGCCATCCCACAACCGCCATGTATATCTGGTTTATTATCACCAGAATCATCAGTGTTCCCGTTGCCTTTGTTTCCTCAGGCAGCAGTCCAAAGAGCAGCGGTGCGATAAAAAACAGTACCGCCGCTCCTGCTGCCAGCCCTATCAGACGTATTTTATTTTCTTTTATGATAGTCAGCATTCCAATCCCTCCATCGCTGCCTGATAAACTTTCCTTATGACTGCAGCGCCTTTAATTCGTAAAAATAACCTTTCTTTTCCATCAGCTCTTCATAGCTTCCCACTTCTACTATCCTGCCTTCCTTCATGGCAACTATCCTGTCCGCATTGCGTATTGTGGAAAGACGATGAGCCACCAGAAACGTGGTGCAGTTTTTCATCATATTATTAGTTGCTTCCTGCACCTTTTTCTCGGAAGCAGAATCCAGAGCGCTGGTCGCCTCGTCAAATACGATGATCTTCGGTCTTCTGATAAGCGCCCTTGCGATTGAAATCCTCTGTCTCTGACCGCCGGAAAGCTTATCTCCGTGCTCGCCCAGCTGCGTATGGATACCGTACGGCAGCTTTGCTATCATATCATCCAGGCCTACCTCCCGGATGACTTCCATCACATCTGCTTCCGACACATTTTTTAACCCATAGGTAATGTTATCCATTATTGTTCCGGAAAACAGTATCGTATTCTGCGGCACAACCGCTATCTGATGACGGTATTCATTGATGTCAAGGTTTACCATATTGATGCGGTCAATGAGTACTTTTCCGTTGGTCGGCGGGATAAAGCCTATCAAAAGATTTAAGACCGTCGATTTACCCGCGCCCGATTCTCCGACAAAGGCAATGCTCTCGCCCGGCTTTACCGTCAGCGTAAAGTCTTTCAATATCCACTTATCACTGCCGGGATATTTAAAGTCCACATTCACGAACTCTACGCCGCCCTTTAACTCTCCCAGAGGCACGATGGAATTGTTCGTTTCCACCTGCGTTTCTCCCATGATGTCACCGATGGATTTTACCGATTCCAGCCCTTTGCTTATCTGGGGATAGATGCTTATCAGCGTGGATATCTGCCCTACCAGAGACCCGAAATAGGTCTGGTATAAAACAACCTCACCGACACTTATCTTTCCCTTCACAGCCAGATAACCGGTAAATGCAAGACATATTATCTGAAATGCCTGAAATACCACCCAGTTAACTGCGCCGAACAGAGCATTTACCAGATCCAGATTATATCCTCTGTTCACGATCCGGGTCAGATGAGTATTCATCTTACTGATTTCTTCTTCCTGAAGCCCATGTGCACGCGCTACCGGGATCATTTCCAGCATCTCTGCAACTGCTCCCTGCGTATTTTCCATTTCACTTCTGAATTCCTGATTTTTCTCCGCTACAGGCTTTTTAAAAGCGCGCATCGTCAGCACCGCAAAGGGCACGACAACGATGAAAAACAGAAAAACCGCCGGACTTTTCCTCAGTGTTATCACTATAACTACGGAAATATCCAGCACAAAGAAAAACAGCGTTTTGAACACCTGATTCAAAAGCTCCGTTACATTTTCCACATCTCTCATTATCTTGGACTGCAGCCGCCCCGACTGCACTTCCTTATGGAACATGATAGAGAGCTGTTGAAGCTTCCTGACCATCGCATTTCGCAGCGATCCTTCTATGCTTCTGTTCACACTGGCATATTCCTTTGTTGCCAGATAGTTCGTTCCGGCGTTCTGGATGATAAATATGAGCGCTATCAGAAGATTGAACAAAATTATCTCCAGCGCATTCGCGTCCGGGTTTGTCGCCGCATTGATGATATTGCTTGTCACTATCGGTATCACCCATACCGGCGAACGCTGCAGTATCAGAAAAAAGCCCGACAACGCCAGCTTTTTCTGAGTCCCCTTATAAAAGCTGCATAAAATCTTGACCGGATGGTTACGGTTTGTGGAATACGTATGAAGATATTCCTGAAACCGTTCCAGCCCTTCCTCCGGTACGCCCCTGCGGTCAGCCCAGCGCACCCGTGACTTTTTGGGTTTTGCCTCCTGCGGGGAAGGCTCTCCCTTCTTATGAAACATCATCTTGTCCTCTCACTTCCGCCGAATAAACGGCAAAGGCCGCAGCGCCCAACGCGTTGACGGCTGCAGCCTTTGTAAAAACAATATTTTCCTGACAGGCAGGAGCTTATCTGATGTCAAATACGCTGCGCAGACGCAGGTTTTCTGTGCTGCCGGAAAGGATCTTCACACGCTTTTCGTCAGCATTTAAGTCAAAGTAGTTATCGGAGAGCACCAGATCCTCGTTTTCATTCAGGATTTCTACGCTCTTTGCATAGGTCTTGGCAGAAACGACTATCTCATCGCCTTCGATACGGTAGGACAGTTCCGGATCCTCATATCTGAAATATTTCGGATAGGAGAAGTTCACCGTTCCGTTGGAAACCACTTCACCGTCGCATATCAGCTCATAGCTTACATACTCAGAGAAGATATCCGCATTCGGGAATTCCACCTTATCCAGCCATACGCTCGTCAGCGCAGGAACAACAAGCTCCTTTTCGCCGCTCTCGGAAAGAACTTCGCCCTTCGGATTTCTCAGCGCCCAACGCACGGTTACCTTCTTATCGCTCATCGTCTCGTTGGAAACATTTAAGCGAATAGATTTTTCAAATACGAAATGCTCTCTGTTCATGTTTGCTTCCGCACTCATCATGCCCTGTTCCTCACAGGAGATCATCAGCGGTGCAAAGAACCGTTTTGCATAATAATGCAGTGCCTTTAAGCGTCCGCTGTAATCGATGGAGGACCAAGAGATTACCGGCCAGCAATCATTCAGCTGCCAGTACACCGCACCCATGCAGCGGCCTCTGTTGCGGCGGAAATGCTCTACGCCATAGCGGATGCCGTCAGCCTGCAGAAGCTGGGACGCATATACAAAAGTCGGGAAACCATTGGGATATTTGTATGTCTGCTGCATGTATCCCATAATCTTTCCGCATGCGCCGTACTGACGCTCATGCTTCTCCATGATATAGGAGAAAGGATTCATATCTGCCGGATCATCTGTAAATGTCTCGATCGTCTTCACGGACGGGAATGCCTGGAAGCCGAACTCAGACAGATAACGGAAGAAATACTGGCGGTACTCTGTGAACGGACGGTTTCCATGCCATACGCTCCAGTAATGAACGTCTCCGCGATCAGGGTCGTTGGGCTTGTCAAAGCTTCCGCCTGAGGACGGGCTTGCCGGCCAGTAGAACGCCTGAGGATCGAGCTCATGTACGATTTCAGGGATGATGCGCTCATACATGAACAGATAATCGCGCACTTCCGTATCCTTTGTCACCCACTCGTTGCGTGCGCCCACAAACATTTCCATTTCGTTATTGCCGCACCATAAGCCAAGAGATGCATGATGACGGATACGCTTCACATTTTCAATAAACTCCTGACGGATATTCGCCTCAAATTCAGGCGTCAGCTCGTAAACGGAGCATGCGAACATGAAGTCCTGCCATACCATCAGACCCAGCTCGTCACAGATATCATAGAACCAGTCGGACGGATAATAGCCGCCGCCCCATACGCGTACGGAGTTGAAGTTTGCAAATTTACCTTTTTCCAGAAGCTTTCTGGTCGTCTCAGGTGTCACGCGGCCAAGCAGGTTATCCTCGGGAATATAGTCTGCGCCCATCGCAAATACGTCTACACCGTTGACCTGATGTGCGAAGCACTCGCCCCACTCATCCTTTTCGATATGCATGGTCATAGTGCGCAGACCGATGCGCTTGCACCACTCATCCAGCTTCTTGCCGTCGCAGAATAACGTAACCTTTACCTGATACAGATTCTGCTCACCGTAACCGTTCGGCCACCACAGCTTGGGTTCGCCTATCTTTACCTGTACCGGAGAATTCTCATATACGCTCACGGAACCGTCAGGCGCTGTAATCTCTACCGTATAGCTGAAATCCTTGCCGCACTTTTTGCATACAAAACCGCCGGTCACATCTTTCAGAGCAGGCCCGTGCTCCTCGTTACCAACTGTCTCCTGCTCCACCTTAAATGTCAAAGTTACAGATTTTGTAACAGGGCGCACTGTTCCGGGCTCTGTCTCACCGGTACGCTCATGATCCTGTAAGATCAGAACGTTATCGATTCTTGCGGTATTAATGCCAAGCAGAGATACCGGTCTGAAAATACCTGCATCAGGAAGATGTGCACCCCAGTCCCAGCCAAATCCGTAATGAGCTTTACGAAGATGCATGAAGCCCTCAAAGGTATCATCATTTCCGAGAGTACGGCATTTCTTGAATGCCTCCCTTATCCACTTGTTAGGAGAATGCAGGATAACTTTCAGTTCGTTGTCCTTATCTTGCAAGATTTCCTTCACATCGTATTCCCAGATGCGGTGCATACTGATAGGACTTCCCAGATGCACGCCGTTCAGATAAACGTCAGCAACCGTATCGATACCGTCAAAGTGCAGTACAACTCGGTCGTTATCCAGAATACCTTCTTCACAGTCGAAGTTGGAAACGTACTCGTAATCCTCCTCCATCAGCTCGCAGGCATCATTTTCATTATCCTTCCAGAAAGGATCTTCCATTTTTTTGTTTGCCAGCAGGTCGCCGTAAACGCTGCCAGGCACAGTTGCAGGGAGCAGCTGCGTCGTACCGACCTGCCGCATTTCCCAGTTTTCGTGTAAAAGCTGTGTCTTCATTTAATACTCCTTTCTCTCCCTGCGGGCGTCCGTTTCTGACGCCCGCGGGCAGAACGCCCCTGCAGACCGGGGCTTTGTCCTGCCAGTCTTCTATTTCTGATCGCGAAGATAATCGCCGTACCAGCAAACCAAATCCTGAATGATATGAAGCTCGGATTCCCGGCTCACACTTCTGTATACCTGTTTATAATGATAGAACCATGTTTCAAGCTCTTTTGCAAGCTTCCAGCTGTCAGGCATCGCTTCATAGGTTTTGCCAAACAGCTCTGCCGTTACAAATTTGCCGATCTGATTAAAGATGCGAATACCGTCTGCCGCAACTATCTGAGGCATCACCAGCGCCTTCTTCGAGCTGTCCAGGCAGCCGATATGTGTATAAAGCTGTTTTGTCAGCTCTTTTAAGCGGGCATTTTTCTCATCCACATTATCCATGGCGGGCAGACAATCCTCCATGAACTTTTTGGAAAAGGCTTCATGGTCTGTAATCCCTCTCTTTATCTCCCAGTAGCGGACTGTCTCATTCCAGTTAAATGCGCTGTTGTCATGTATCTGATGCACTATATCCAGATAACCTTCGCTGCTGTCGCGGTATTCCAGACGGGAAATCTGCCGGTTTATTTCTTCATAGGATGGGATTTCTTCATTCCACGAAAATGCCGCGCCGTATATCATGCCAACTCTTGTAAAGTCAGGATGGTTGATGTGCAGGAAATCGCCCCAATCCGTATTTAAAATACCGATAGCGTTGTATTTTCTCGCGTAATTGCAAAGACGCATCACATTGTTATAGGAGCTCCAGTTAATGGCTGTAAACTCATTCCACGCGCAGCATCCGGGACAGCAATACTGGGTTGCACCCGCCTCATACATCCACTTCGTTTCCTCTTCCCTCTGGTTCCACATATAGCCCCAGTTCAGGCAGATGATATCCTCCGGTAAATCCTTTAACAGCTCCGGGAATCCCAGAATGACATCGCCCCAGAACATCGGACGGCGTCCTTTTGAAATTACAAAATCCGCCAGTTTTTTTACATAATCAATATATATCCTGCCACGCCCGGACTGCTCGACTGCTTCCTTGCTCTTCCCATGTCCCAGATCGAACGTCTCATCCGCGCAGAAGTTAAACTGTTTTGATGTAAACAGCTCCATATATTCCCCTATCATACGGGTGATAAGCTCCACACTCTCCGGATTCAGCGTATCAATTGTATGGTGGTGCATTCTGCCATGCAGTGAGAAGGGCTCCTTATCTGAACCTTCCAGCTCACAAAGGTGCGCATACTCTTTGGAGCAAAGCAGCTTATACAGATGTCCAAAACTGGAAAGGGACGGAACAAGCTCGATGCCGCGCTCTGCACAGTAATGGTCAAATTCCATTATCTCCTCTGCAGTCAGCGGGGTATCATCCCTCCACAGCTCGGTCATCCCGCGAAACAGATAGGAATGCTCAATGTAAAGCTGCAGCTGATTCATCTTGTAATAAGCCATCCGGTCGGCAAGTTTTTTGAGCCATTCGAGCTTAGGCACACGCCCTCTCGCACAGTCAAAATAATAACCTCGGTTCTCAATGGACGGCTCATCCTCGATATGGAGGGCGTCAAGTACTGCCCCTTTCTGCTCGATCATCTGCAGTATTGTCTGCATTCCGTGCCATATGCCGCTTTCATCACCAGTCAGGCAAATGCCGTCCTCTGTGATATCCAGGACATAGCTTTCCTTTTTCATGGAATCATCCTGAACGACCGTGATATCCCCATCCTGTCCCTCGCCTCTTACGAGTATCGGACGGAATCCCAGCCTTTCCTCTGCGCCGTCGCAGAACAGAGACGCCTGACGGCTCAGCAGCGGACTGCAGCTTTTATCCAGACTGATATAGGTTTCATAAGTCCAGATGAACTGCCCTTCTTTTTTCTCCAGCTTTACCGGAGCGGGAATTAAATACATAATGTAAATTCTCCTTTCCATATCGTATCGGCGCCGTCTGCAAGCTCCAGAACAAAACTGCCCGGCTCCGTTACAAACTTCATCTTTTGATTCCACATGCAAAAGGCTTCCTTATCAAGAGAAAGAGTAACTGTCCTCTCCTCTCCGGCATCCAGCCACACTTTCTGGAATGCCTTTAACTCCTTTACCCTGCGTACTGTGGATGCAGCAAGATCGGTCACATACAGCTGCGGGACGGCAAAGCCGCCTCTCTTCCCGGTATTTCTGATCCGTACCGTCAGCGTTATACCTTTCTTTTCCAGAGCTGCCGCATTGCAGCGCTCTGTGCTCAGTTTCACATCCTCCCATACGAATTCCGTATATCCTAAGCCATATCCAAAGGTAAACAACGGCCCGGGCTGCTCGTCCATATAATAGATAGCCCGATAGGAATTTTTGTAATTGTAATATACCGGTACCTGTCCCGTGCTCCTTGGCAGGGAGACAGGAAGTCTCCCGGAAGGTACCGCATCACCGCAAAGTATCTCCGCCACAGCCTGACCGCCTCTCGGACCGGGATAAAATCCCAGTACTACAGCGTCTGCCAGTTCGCATACCTTTGTCAGCACGAGCGGTCTTCCGCAGATAACAACCACCGCCACAGGCTTTCCGCTCGCTTTTACCGCCTCCAGCAGCTCAAGCTGAGCCTCAGGGATGTCGATATCCGCACAGTCCATCCCTTCTCCGCAGTCCATCTGCGGTCCCGGGTCTGCCGTCACTCTTCCGTTTCCATCCTGCTCTGCCGATTCCGTATCTGCCGTCACGCCTGCTATCGCCGCACCGTTCGTATCGAATGCTGCGCCGCTGCCAAACCGGCTGGAGGAGCCGCCCAGCACGCAGATAACGGCATCGCTGTCTTCTGCCAGCGCTCTCGCCTCTGCCAAAAGAGCTCCGTCCTTCTTTCTGAGCCAGCAGCCCTGCGCAAAACGCACATCGCTCTCCTGATAGAGCGCCCTGACACCGTCCAGTACTGTTACTCCGTCTTCCCTGCGCAGCGGAGGCGTATAATCTCCAAGCTGGCTGTAGACATTGTCTGCATTGGGACCTATTACCGCCAGCTTTTTGCCGCGCGCAGTCTCCTTCGTCAGCGGAAGGAGCTCTCCCTTATTCTGGAGAAGTATCAGGCTCTCTCTCGCCATCTGGAGGCTTTCCGGATGCAGTTCATAGGGTACGCGCACCCCGTCTTCATCCTCCGGCAGATACGGATGCTCAAACAGTCCCCTCGCAAATTTCATCGTCAATATCCGCAGCACCGCCTGGTCTAACCGCGACTGCTTCACAAGCCCTCTGGAAACCGCTTCTTCCAGCTTTCCAAACGCCCTGTCCCACAGTCCCATATCCACACCGGACTGCAGTGCCAGTGCGCCGGACGCCACGTTGTCCCCTGTCATGCTGTCCAGATTGTCTATTGCAACGCCATCCGACATTACGATGCCGTCAAAGCCCATCTCATCGCGTATAACATCATTAAGAAGCCAGGAATTTGCATGGCAGTATACACCGTCTATTTCGTTATACGCCGCCATGATACCTTTCGCACCCGCTTTTATCGCCGCCTGCGCCGGAGGAAAATGAATTTCCCTCAGTTCGCGTTCTCCTATCCTTGCCGCACTGGCATTAACACCGCCTGTGCCCTCGCCCTGCGCCGCAAAATGCTTCGCTACCGCATATGGTCCTGCCTCCTGCATTCCTTCAACCGCTGCTGCCGCCATTCTGGAACACAGATACGGATCTTCGCCATAACATTCTTCACTACGCCCCCATCTTGGATCACGCAGCACATCCAGCATAGATACAAGCGCAAAATCAACGCCCATCGACTGAAGCTGACGTCCGCACACACGGTTTGCCGCCCGTAAGAGCGCCGGGTCAAAGGTCGCTCCTGCCGCCAGATTTACAGGAAGCAGATAACCATCCAGCGCCTGATGCCCATGCGGGCACTCCGAACTCATCAGCGCCGGGATACCCAGACGGGAATGCTCTATCACATAGCGCTGTACTTCATTATATGCCTTCTTTGCCAGATTCCCGCACAGCCCTGTAGAATAGTCCTTATCTGCCCACGGATCCGCACGGTAAAGACCATACAAGGTACCGAGTCCGCCAAAACGTTCCACTTCTTCTTTAAATTCCTCTGACAGCTCAATCTTTTCACCATCCGCCGTTTCTTTTCTTTCATATATCCGAAATCCATAAAGGCGCTGATTTAACTGTCCGACTTTTTCTGCAAGTGTCATCTCCCCCAGCAACGCCTTGGCGCGCTGTTCCGGGGAAAGGGATGTATCCTGATATTTCTTCATATTATTCACAATCTCCATATTTTTCTTTTAAAAGCTCGATGCCGTATTCTCTGGGTGTGCCCTTGATGCGTTCCATATAAGATTTCAGCTGGCCTCTGCAGTGCTCCGGTCCGCCCTCCCGCATCACAGTCCACATCGGGTCCACATCATAGTTGGACGTCTTCATCATCCGGTCATTCCAGTCGAGTATCATCTTTGCGCCCTTTGCACACAGGTCAGGGCGTTCCTTTGCCAGATCATGCTGTTCATGAGGATCTTCCTTGATGTTAAACAGCATCTCGTCCGGGAACAGATGATAACCGCCGTGTACCGTGCGGATATAAACATAATCGTCAAAGCGCACGCTTCTCTGACACACATGGGCACACTGGGTCAGCACCGCATAAGGTCTGGAACAATCCGTTCCATCCTTTAACGTCTTTGCAAAGGATACCCCGTCATACCGGTAGCGGTCTGAAAACTTCGGCGTCCCCAGAAGTTCCTGAACAGTCGGCACCAGATCCGTATTATCATGAAATCCTTTTGCTACAGCGCCCTTTCTCATGCCGGGCCAGCGCACGATCAGCGGAATGCGGCATACCGGCTCGTCCGCCGCTCCATGCTCGGCATAAATTCCAAATTCACCCAGATCTTCACCATGGTCCGCCGTGATGATAATTGCCAGATCGTCATTATAAAGACCATGCTCTTTCAGCCATCCAACGATCATACCAACATTATCATCCGTATAGCGGATACCGTTGTCATACTGATTTAAGAATTTTTTTGCTTCATCCAGGCTGGTCAGCTTTCCGGGATGCTTAGGCCACACCGCATTTGCATCGTCATTCCACATATTGATCTCATTTGCACCATGAGGACCGATATGCAGAAGATGTTCCTTAAAAATATCCTCCGTTATCCAGTCATCCGGCAAAGGCTCGTCCGCAAACTGGTCGGGATAATCCGCAGGCGTGCGGTACGGCGTATGGGGGTCCCAGAAATGGATGTGCATCATCCAGTTGTCCTGCTCCCCATTTTTCTCCAGCCAGTCCAGAACGTGCGGCGTTACCATCTCCGCTGATTCGCCGCCCCGGTTTCCTACATTATAGCACTCATTAAAGCCGGAATTAAACCACCATGCGCTGTGACGCTCCGCAAAGGTGGAGAAGGACACCGTATGCATCCCCGCTCTCCGAAACTGCATGAACAGACCGTTCTCGGACATATCGTCCGTAAAGCTTCTCGTCGTCCCCTGCAGGCGCATATCCGCAGCAGTCCCTCCGTGTCCCACGATTCCGTTATGGATTCCGTACTGACCGCTTATCATGGATGCACGGGAAGGAAGGCACGGAGCGTTCGGACAGTAGTAATCGTCGAAACGCACGCCCTCCTTTGCTATCTCGTCCATTACGGGAGTCGTATTCCTTCCGTAGCCGTAACACCCCATATGATCCGCACGAAGCGTATCAATGTCAAAAAACAGGGCTCTCATTCTTCATATTCCTCCTTATTTACCAGCCCTCATTTCGGAGGGCGTGATATCATAATAATTATGAAAATGCTGATAAAAATAATTCATATTTGAATATCCGACGTCCGCCGCTACCGCGGATATCTTATCATCAGTATTCAAAATCCTCTCCCGCGCCACATTCATCCGGTATGCCATCAGATACTCTGAAAACTTCATGCCTGTTTCCTTGATAAATATCTGTCCCAGATAAGTGGCGTTCATCCTGAATCTGTCTGCAATGCTCTTTAACGAAATATGCTGTCCGTACTCCATCACGACCATCATCACTATCTTACGGATCAGCGGCGAAAATTCCTCATATGCCCGTTCCAAAACCGGGTCTTCATTTTTGCGCGGCTCCTTCCGGACCGTACCGTGCAGCTTCTCCACCACTATCTGTTCTATCCGCTTCTGAAGCTGCGTCTTATCGATAGGCTTCAGAAGATAATCCAGCGCGCCGCACCGGAGCGCCTCGCACGCGTACCGGAAGTCGTCATAGCCGCTCATCATGATATAATTTGACTTGATGCCCATCCCGTTCAAGCAGTTTATCAGCTCGTAACCGAATTCATTGCCTATCCGCACATCCACCAGACAGACGTCCGGCTTCCAGTCAACCACATGAGATACTACCTCAAAACAGCTTGTTGCCGTTCGAATCCGTTCAAATCCCAGCTCTTTCCAATCCAGCAGCCGACAGATTCCCTCTGCTATCGCCGGTTCATCATCCACGATCACCAGTGTGTACATCTGTTACCATCTTTCCCGGAATAAAAATAGAAATCCGGAATCCTCCTTCTTCATTATTGCCGATTTCCATCGTAAATCCATCTCTGTAAAAATAATTCATCCTCATATATACATTGCGCAGTCCGATATCCGCATCCGGATCATCATTTCCCTCATACATATTTTTACGAATCTCTTCCAGTTTTTCTTCCGCAATGCCGTTACCATTGTCAATTACCTCAATCCGTGCACCTCCGTTTTCCGCGTGCCCGGTCACAATCAGCAGATTATAAAGGCTGCTCCGGTCAAAACCATGGGTAAAAAAGTTCTCCGCCAGAGGCTGCAGCCAAAAGCTGATTGTTTCAATGTCAGCAATCTCCTTGTCCAGCTCCATCTGATAAACAAAGTTATCCCGAAAGCGCATCGACATGATCTTTAAATAGGTTTCCAGCAATTCAAATTCCTCACCCAGAGGAATCCTGTCCTTCTTATGCATCCGTGCGCGATATAAAGCTCCCAGAAGCGCGATTGCATCCGCCATATCGCGATCTCCCTGCAAGAGCGCTTTGGAACGAAGAATCTCCAATGTATTATACAGAAAATGCGGATTGATCTGATGCTGAAGTGCCCGCATCTGCGTTTCCTGATCTTTTAATTTTAAAATATATTCTGTCTCGATATAGCCCTGAAGCTTCTCGCCTACGTCCTTTAAGGCGACCGCAATCATCCCGTATTCGTTTTCCTTGTGGCGCAGCGGCAGCTCCTGCCTGCGGATGTCTTCAAAATGCCCGCTTTCCATATCGGAAAGCATCCGCATGATACGCGAAAGGAACTCTGCATCTGCCCCGATCTCCATATAGCTGAACAAAAGCACGCCCGCCGCCAGAATAAACAGCGCCCCTGCAAGCACTGCGATCACGCGGGAATTGTCCGTAATGATCTCCCCCACGCTCTTGACCGTCACATAGGAAAAGCTTCCGTGCCCGGACGTCATCTTGACAAAAAACACCCTGTCCAACCCGGTATCCTCCAGCCAGCCATAGGAAGTCCCCTTCTGGGACGCCTGCGCCAGCCATTCCTTCTCAATGCCGTCCAGCCCTCCGTCCTCCAAAATCCGTCCGTATGTATCAAACAGCGCCCACGGCGCTTCCGGGGAACTGTCCGCCTCGTAAATATTCCCGCTGTCCACCCAGAACCTCATCGTGCCCAGCACCTTTCCCATATTCTCAGGGTCGCGGACCGAATAGGAGGACACTTCCAGATCGCACTGTTTTAAACGCTCCGCCGCCTCTTTGGCGCCGGTAAAATCAAAATTGACATAAAGCTCTCCCTGATCCATCCAGACCAGCTTCACGCCCGAATCCGATTCCAGAGAAACCGCCCCGATTTGTCCCCGCCTGTCGATAAAAAGCTGGCGCGCATTCATCGGGAAATACCGGATCTGGCTGCTCTGCGACAGGCTGTTCTCCCGCCGCTGCTGCACATACTGCATATGGTTTGCAGCTTCAAACAGCGCCTTCAGATCCTGCATGACCATGGCGTCCTCATACATGCCGTTCACATAATTGTCCGTCCAGTTCTGCAAAAGCTCCAGCCGCTTCTCCTTGTCATGAAACCGGTTCTGCACCTGGGTCCTCATGTCGCCCATCCACTTTTCTACAAAAAAGAACAACATTCCGAAAAAGACGACCGAACACAGCAGCACAACAACTGCAACTGTTCCCAGAAACTTTTTCCGGTAAATGCGGTATCCCAGAAATGTGTTGTGAAATCTGCTCATCCTGCTGTCCTCTCCTCATGCTGTCCCAGACCCTTTTAGCGGTTTTTATATTCATTCTGATTATAGACTGTCCGGGATGTTCCTGCAAGCTCTTTTCTTCTGTCAGGAAGGCTTTTTGAATAACCGCAGGCTGCTGCCGCTTACGCCTATTCAAAAAGCCTTCCGAACCAAAGTTCGGAAGGCCTCAGTTCCTCATCAGTCAATATGCCTGACAACGGATGCGCCTTAGCGCATACAATTTACTGTGCAAAGAACTCGTCAACCTGCTTCTGAGCCTCGGCAATAACGGTATCAAGACCGGCAGCCTTCAGCTCGGAGATGCACTGATCCACAACAACTGCCGGATCGGATGCGCCTGTCAGCATGTCGTATTTGTACTTATCCCAAACGGTGTTGCAGTTTGCAATCTCGTTCTGGATGTTGGAAATATCCAGCGCAAATCCCAGACATGTGGAAGAAGTTGCCGCTTCATTCTGTGCCTTTACCTGCTCCCACGCATCGGGATCTTCGCCGTGCAGGGTAGGAAGGATGAAGAATGTGCCCTGTGTGTAGGAAGGCCATACCCAGTCGTCACGGAGTCTGGTTACTGTGCCGTCTTCTTCATACTGCATGTAGTTACCTTCCGTACCGAATGCACACATTGTACGGAACTTAGGATCCGTGTTCATCAGCTGCAGAACCTTCAGCGCTTCCTCTTTGTATTTGGAGTTAGAGGAAATCGCGTTCATGGATCCCTGAATTGTCTCTGTTGTGTAAACAGGGCCGTATACCTGAGTCAGGTCGTACTGCTCAACGCCGCTGTTTAATTCCCATGTAGCCGCTGCTGCGGGCCACCCCTGTGCGGAACCAAAGATCGCGCCCTTATTACCTTCTGTGATAACGTTTGCGTCAGGGTTTACCAAACCGTCCATATACCACTGATGAAGCATCTCAAGGTTTGCTCTTACGTCTTCCTGTTCAAGCAGGCTCAGAACCTTACGAGACTCATCATCAACTCTTACGCCGATCGGCTGGCAGCCGCCTGCAAGACCGTCATAGCCATTGAAGAAACCATTGAACAGGGAACCCTGAGACAGCTGAACCGGATAACAGGAGCTTCCTTCACCCTCTTTGATCTTGCGAATCGCGGGATCCAGTGTTTCAAAATCCTTGATGCTCTCTACATCAATACCATATTTTTCAACATACTGATGATCCAGCATCCAGAACTGTGTCAGGGAAGAATCCTTGTAGGTCGGCACTGCGTATACGTTGCCATGGATCTGGGTACCTTTCCAGAGATCCTCGGGAATGAAGCTGTACAGCTCGGGAGTTACGGTCTGAACCAGCTCCGTGATATTCTCCAGCGCATTCAGGTTTACAAATTTGCTGTAGTTGCTGTTGTTTACGAACATCAGGTCGAAATACTCGCCGGTATTTACGATGTTGTTCATCTTCTGGTCATATTCGCCCCAGCCCGCGATCTTCACGTCAAGTCTTACGCCGATCTTCTCCTCGGTGTAATCGCTGATCTCAGCGATTGCCTCATCAAAATCGTCTGCGGGTGTACCGCCGCAGGTCCACCAGATCAGGGTAGGCACTTCGCCGTCAGCCTTTGCTGTGTCGTCCTTTGCAGCAGCCTCTGTGCCGTCTGCCGGTGTTGTTGCGGGAGTCTCGGAGCTGCCGCAGCCAGCCAGCATGCCGGCTGTCATTGCAGAAACAAGACCCAGAGCCAGAAGTTTCTTTAAGCTCTTCTTTTTCATAACTATGTTCCTCCTGTGAGTTTTATTGAAGCGGCTGTCCTGACGGGCAGCCGTCTTATTTATATCAACCGGTAATCCCGGAAGATATTACAAATATTACAATAGTAAGCGTTTCCGGATCAACCCTTTACCGCGCCGACTGTCAGACCGGAAATGAAGTATTTCTGGAAGAAAGGATATGCGCATGCGATCGGCAGCACGATAATAACCACAATCGCCATACGAGCAGCTTCCTTCGGCATATTCGCAATCATCTCGGCGGAGGATACGCCCAGCGTCGCCGCATTGGCTGCCAGCGCCTGAATGTTCGCCATGATATTGTTTAACAGCGCCTGCAGGGACAACAGCTTGCTCTCGTCGATATACAGCATAGACTGATACCAGTCGTTCCAGTAAGCAAATGTCAAAAACAGACCGATCGTCGCCAGCACCGGCAGGGAAATCGGAAGCACGATGCGGGAAAAGATCGTCAGCTGGCTCGCGCCGTCCATCTTCGCCGATTCGATCAGCGATTCCGGCACCGTCGTCTTAAAGAACGTCCGGCAGATAATGACGTTGAAGGACGATACCGCCAGCGGTAAAATCAGCGCCCATACGGAGTTCTTTAAGCCCAGCAGCTGGCTCACTACGAAGTATGTGGAAACCAGACCGCCGTTGAATACCATCGGGATAAACACGACCATCGTTAAAAATCCGTTCAGCTTGTAGTTGGGTCGGGAAAGCACATATCCCATCAGCGTCGTGAGCATAACGCCCAGCACTGTCCCGACGATCGTTACGAATAAGGAAATTCCCAGTGCCCGCAGAATCATCTTGCTCTGGTTGGCTAGGAACGTATAACCTTCCATTGAAAAAATCTTCGGAATGAAGCGATAGCCGTATTCCGTAATGGACTGCTCTGCGGAGAAAGAAATCGCCACAACAAGCAGAACCGGGATGATACATGTCAGAGACATGATCAGGAAAATAATGTTTAAAATCACATTGGACGTATTTGAGATCCGGTTAAACCGGTCAAAGCCGTCCGGCTCGTTCTTTTTTCTTTTTTTAATCGGTTTCGTTGTTTCCATATCAATTCTCCCTTAAATCATCGCGCTCTCGCGGTCTACCTTACGCACGATCGCGTTCGCCGTCAGGATCGTGATACAGCCCATCACAGACTGCACAAACGCCGCCGCTGCCGCCATACCCGTGGTAGACGTCTTCAACTGCTTGTACACATATACATCCAATGTATAAACGTAGTTGTACAGAGAGTTGGAATCTCTGGGTACCTGATAGAACAGACCGAAATCGGAGTAGAAAATACGTCCTACCGCCATAATAAACATCATGACGATAACTGTCTTCATCAGCGGAAGCGTGATGTAGCGGATCTGCTGCCAGATCGTCGCCCCGTCGATACCCGCCGCCTCATAATAGGTCTTGTCGATTCCCGTAATCGTCGCCAGATATACGACCATCCCGTAGCCGACGCCCTTCCACAGGTTCATGAATACCAGGAACGGAGGCCACATCTTCGGCTTCATATACCACTGCTGCCTGTCCATCCCGAAGGATTCCAGCATGCCGTTTACCAGACCTTTATCGAAGGAGAGGAACGCCCATACCAGCGCGCTTACAACGACCCATGACAGGAAGTAAGGCATAAACATCGCCGTCTGGTACGCCTTTGCCATTTTCTTGTTGTGGAGCTGTCCGATTGCGATCGCCGCCGCTACCGGGACAACAATGTTCAGGATAATGAATACGATATTGTATCCCAGCGTGTTGCGGATGATCATCCAAATGTCGTTGGATGAAAACAGGAACTTGAAGTTCTCAAACCCTACCCATTCGCTCTGAAAGAAGCTCTGTAGGAAATTACCGTATACCTTATAATTCTTAAATGCGATGATGATACCAAACATCGGCGCAAAACAAAACAGCGCATACCAGATCGTCGTCGGCAGCGCGAGCAGCGTCAGTTCTGTATCATCCCTGCCCCAGCGGCGTTTCTTTGCCCTGTGGTCTTTTTTTTGTTTGCTCATCTTTTTCTTTTCCTCCTTCTTGCCGTATTCCACACCTCATCAGAACTTTAAATTCATTATATATTAGTAAATATTACTTTTCAATCTAAAATTTATTATATACCAGTAAAAAAATATGAGTTTCAATATACAGATTCTATCTGCATTTTTGTGCACTTTTTACACATCAATTTCAATTGCGTCAAAAAACCGCTTTTTTCATATGTATAAACTGTTTAATGTTTTAATCATCATATCTAACATTTTTGGGGTAGACCGCGCCTCCTGTTTTTCCTATACTGAGGGTACTATATGAAGGAGGTATTTTCTCATGGCAAGAGACAATATCCTGCTGATCACCACCGACCAGCAGCGCTTTGACACAATCAACGCGTGGGGGAATCAGAGCATCTTTACGCCGCACTTGAATTATATGGCGGCAATGGGCATCAGCTACAAAAACTGTTACGCAAGCTGCCCGATCTGCGTGCCCTCCCGCACAACGATCATGACAGGACGTCAGGGCTATGAAAGCAGTGTTGTTTCAAATGCCACCCCGCATCCTTTATGCAGGCCTGTACAAAGGATCGTTCTACCCTGCCCGCCATTCTGACCGATGCCGGCTACCAGACCTGCGCCAAGGGCAAAATGCATTTTGACCCTGCCCGCGCTCATTACGGCTTTGAGCATATGCGTCTGCCGCTGGACTATATGCGCGAATATGACAAAAAGCAGGACTCTACCCGCCCCAAGATACACGGCATCGGAGAATGCGAAATGGAACCGGTCATCTCAACGGTCGATGTAAAAGACAGCATCACCACCTGGATAGCGGATGAGACCATCGACTTCATCGAAACAAGAGACGAGACGCGCCCCTTCTTCTTATGGACGAGCTTTACAAAGCCCCATCCCCCCTTTGACCCATGCCGCGATTTCTGGGAACTCTACGACAATATCCCCATGCCCGAACCGGTCACCGGAGACTGGTCGGAGACAGTAGAGAGCACGCCGCAGGGCTTTCTTGCCGGAGCCTATGAAAACACGAACATGCATCTGCTTGGAAAAAAACAGCGTCTTGCATCCCGCCGCGCCTACTACGCCTGCATTACGCAGATAGATTACGCGCTGGGCCGGATATTCGGAGCCCTTCGCGAGCATGACCTGTTCAAAAACACATGGATCATCTTTACATCCGACCACGGAGAAATGCTCGGTGATCACCATATGTCCCAAAAAAACCTGTTCTTTGAAGGAAGCGCCCATGTGCCGCTGTTCATCATGCCGCCTCTGGGCAGGGATATTCCGCACAACTGCAGTGTTGAAGCGCCTGCAGACCTCGTCGACCTCTACCCGACGATACTTTCCATGGCGGGCCTTTCCTCCCCCGTTCCAGTTTCCGGAAAAAATCTGCTGGAGCCCCTTTCCGATGACAGGCTGTTTTTCGGCAACAGCTTAAACAAAAACTTCTGTGTCATGGAAAGAAAGATAAAGCTCGTTTATTCCTCCGTTGGCGACCATACGCTTTTATTCAACTTAAACGCCGACCCGATGGAGCGGCATAATCTAGCGAATGATCCTGCATGGCAGAAAGAAAAGGAAAGACTGTTCGCGATACTTCTGGAACATACCAAAAAATATACCCCGGAAGCGCTAGACGAGCGTGGATATTTTATTACGCAGGATGCCCCCCGCTTCCCCGGCGATATGCCCGGAAGATGGTTCGGCTTTCATTATCATGACTATTCGGTGGATACATTTCACTGAAAAAGTGTGCGCTAAGGCGCACACCCGCACCGGGCGCATGTTCGCGTCACATGCGAACACTGCCAACAGGCAATATTTTCTCTCTGCGCGAGTGCGCATAATCATGTTTTTTATACGATAGGAAAAGAACTTTCCTATCGTATAAAAAAAACGCCCCGGCTGACGATTCAAGCTGTCAGCCGGAGCGTTTTTTTATATTGCGGAATTTATATCGAAACTGTCAGTTTCTTATTTTTCCACGCGGATACCGCAGTAGTCCAGAACGAGCTCGCAGAACATTGCGTTCGCCCAGGAGAACCACTCTCTTGTGTACTTGGTCGGATCGTTCACATCAAAGCCTTCATGCATCATGCCCTTGCCTGCATCTGTTGCCTTCATCATCTGCAGAATCTCCAGTTTCTCCTCCTGCTTCTTGCTGGTCAGACCCTGAAGCGCCAGAGCGATGTGCCAGATATAACCAGGCTGCGTATGCTGGCTTCCGATACCCTTCGCGCATTTTCCTTCATAATAGTAAGGATTTGCACAGCTCAAAATAAATTTACGGGTATTTTCCACAACCTCCCGGTCGTTTGCCTCATATCCGAGATAATCCATTGCCAGAAGGCTCGGTACGTTTGCATCGTCCATCAGCATGTACTGGCCAAAACCATCTATCTCATATGCGTAAACCTTGCCATAATAATAGTTGTTCACAATAGCCAGCGTCTCAATCGCATTGTGTATCTCTTCTTTGAGCTGGGCAGCCTCCGCTGCAAGCAGGTCATCGTTCAATACCTCGCGCGCAATTGTCTCCATATAACCGAGAATAACCGTTGCAAACATATTGGACGGGATAAGATATCCGTAAATGCAGGCATCATCACTGGGACGGAAGCCGGACCATGTCAGGCCAATGCCGGATTTTACGAGAGCGCCCTTACCGTCTCTGGACAGGGTATCCGTATAGTAGCAGCCTTCTCTGCGGAAATAATAAGGAGACTTCTCCTCGTGGCACTGCTCAGTCTTGAATACCTTCAGGATAGTGTGCAGACCCTTTACAAAATTCTCGTCAAAATGGTCTGTGCGTCCTGTATTCTTCCAAAGCAGATATGCGAACTGCACGGGATAGCACAGAGAATCAATCTCATATTTGCGTTCCCACAGCCAGCCGCTCGTCCGGTCTGTTTCATCCTCTGTCCAGCAAAGGCCATTATCTTCCTGATTGAATGCATTCGCATAAGGGTCGTGGTTCACAAACATGAACTGTCTGCGGGACAGGCCTGCCAGCAGGTCGGAAATCTCCTGATCCTCAGCTGCAGCAACCAGATAAGGGCGGACCTGCGCTACGGAATCGCGCAGCCACATCGCCGGGATATCGCCGGTTATCACATGGGTCGTACCGTCATCCATCTTCTTTACTGTCGTATCAAGTGTGTTGGAAAAACAGTTGATAAACAGGTTCACCATATCCGGGTCGTCATGGAACGTCTCCTCAACCTTATGGATCAGCTTCTGTAAAGATTCAGGTAAATTCTCTTTCATCAGTGGTGTACTCCTCTCCCGGTGCGCTCTACGCACCTTTTTCCTCTTAATTTATACCTATATAGTAAAGGTTTTTCCGACTTCTTTCAAGACATAAATTTCAAAGATTCTATCCTCATTTTATCAGTTGCTGCTGTTTGCCGGCTTGCCGGCAAACAGCAACATTCGCGGGCCTATTGACAATTTTACTGCGTAAAAGAGGCCCGCTCACCCCTGAATCACGTTCTCACGCCTCAAACAGCAAGCGTTTGAGGCTGGTATAAACAGCTGTTTCCCGTATTTGCCGGCTTGCCGGCCAACAGCAGCATTCGCGGACCTATTGGAAGTTTTGCTTTCTAAAACAGACCGCTCACCCCCAAACCGCGTTCTCACGCCCCTTGCCCTTCTTACAAAAGCATGCTAGAATCTTGGATACATCCCGCAGAGGGAGGAAAGGGAGCATTTTAATGAACGCAAACTGTCAGACAAAATATGATATTTTAAAAACATATTACGGTTATGATTCTTTTCGGGAGGGGCAGGAGGAGCTCATCGACTGCCTTCTTTCCGGACAGGACGTATGCGGCATCATGCCGACCGGTGCGGGGAAATCTGTCTGTTATCAGGTTCCCGCTCTTTTAATGCCCGATATCACACTTGTCGTTTCACCGCTCATCTCACTCATGAAAGACCAGGTGCGCGCCCTCAACCAGATGGGTGTCCATGCGGCATATCTAAACAGCTCCCTTTCATGGAATCAATACAAAAAGGCTCTGGCTTTCGCAAAGGAAGGACGTTATAAAATCATCTATGTCGCTCCCGAGCGCCTTTTAACCGATGACTTTATGGAGTTTTCCTCATCTGTACCGATCTCCATGGTCGCCGTGGACGAAGCGCACTGCGTCTCCCAGTGGGGGCAGGATTTCCGCCCCAGCTATTTAAAGATTCCCGAATTTATCCAGTCCCTTCCCTCCCGTCCGGTTATCGGCGCGTTTACCGCCACCGCCACAAAGGAGGTAAAAGAGGACATTATCCGGATGCTCTGCCTGGAAGAGCCCCATGTGACTGTCACGGGATTCGACCGGAAAAACCTTTATTTTGAAGTGCGTCATGATAAGGACAAATACCGCGGCATCCGAGAATATCTGCTCGCGCATCCCGACAGCTCCGGCGTCATCTACTGCGCCACCCGAAAAAATGTCGAAGAGGTATGCGACAGACTTTTGGCGGACGGATTCTCCGCCACCCGTTATCATGCGGGCTTATCCGACGAAGAGCGGCGTGCCAATCAGGAGGCTTTTACCTATGACGAGGCTCCCATCATCGTCGCGACCAACGCCTTTGGAATGGGTATCGACAAATCAAACGTGCGCTTTGTGCTCCACTACAATATGCCCAAAAATATGGAAAGCTATTATCAGGAAGCCGGCCGCGCCGGCCGCGATGGTGCAAAGGCGGACTGTATCCTTTTTTACAGCGGTCAGGATGTCATCACAAACCAGTTTTTCATCGAGCAGGACCGGGACAATGACGAGCTTACCGGAGAAGCGCTGGAACTTGTAAAACAACGCGACCGGGAACGTCTCAAAAAAATGACGTTTTACTGCCACACCACCGACTGTCTGCGCGACTACATGCTGCGCTATTTCGGAGAATACGGCTCCAATTACTGCGGCAACTGCAGCAATTGTCTGAATACCTTTGAAACTGTAGACATCACCTCCATCGCAAACGACCTGATAGGCTGCGTCCTTACGAGCGGCATGCGTTTTGGCGTCAATGTCATTCTGGACACACTGCGCGGGAGCAAAAATGAGAAAGTGATGCGCTTTGGCCTGGACTCCAATCATTACTACGGCTCACAGGCATTCCAGACCATCGTATTTTTACGCCAGGTGCTCAATCATCTTATCTTGACGGATTATCTGGTCGTCACTGATGACCAGTTTCCTATATTAAAAGTGAAGGAAAAGGGACTGACCTTCTTTTCGGAAACCGGGGAATTCCGCCCCGTGCTCTCGATGAAGGCGGCAAGGAAGACTACGCAGACGCCTGCCGATGCCGGGAATGCGCCCGGCACGGACAAAAACGGCAGAAAGCGTTCGGCTCATTCCGGAAGCGCCCCTTTCGAGGAGCTTCGCAGGCTGCGAACCGAAATCGCCCGCGCACAGCATATTCCGCCCTATCTTGTCTTTTCTGACAAATCGCTGGAATCCATGTGCGTCCTTCTGCCTCAGACCAAAGAAGAAATGCTTACTGTCCATGGCGTCGGTGAGCTCAAATATCAAAAATACGGCAAGCCTTTTCTGGAGCTTTGCCAGAGACTTGCCGGAGAGTCGGAGGATTTTTAGAAATTGCGTTTTAAAAAATTAAATAAAGATATTGTTCTGCACTACGGTTCCATGGTACTCGGCGCAGCTGTCCTTTCGTTTGGGTTATTCAACATCCACAGCCAAAGCCAGATAACCGAAGGAGGAATACTGGGGCTGACTCTGTTTTTAAACCACTGGACAGGGATTTCACCCGGTGTGTTTTCCTTTATTCTCGACCTCACCTGTTATGCGGTCGGCTGGAAGCTCCTTGGCTCTGCATTTTTAAAAAATGCTTTTTTTTCGACCTGTTGCTATGCCCTGCTGTACCGCCTCTGGGAATTTACCGGACCGGTGCTCCCGTCTTTTTCTGACCGTCCGCTCATCGCGGCGATACTCGGCGGGCTATTTGTCGGCGTCGGCGTCGGACTCATTGTCCGCAGGGGCGGCGCTTCAGGAGGCGACGATGCGCTGGCGCTCATCATCCATCAATTTACCGGTCTTAAGCTTTCCCGCGCATACTTTTTCACCGATTTCACGGTGTTGATGCTCTCGCTAAGCTATATCCCGGTAAAGAAAATTCTGTTCTCACTCATCACCGTATCTCTGTCGTCGGCGGTCATAGACCTTATCGTTGGAAAAACCGCCGTCAAAAACGATACAGATGGATATTGTGATACCGGTGCAAACGGCAGTGACATCCCCTCCAAAGACAGCAAAGCCATAGAATAAACTCTGCTGTCATACAGGCAACATCAACCCCCGCCGGAACATTTTTCCAAAGTGTTCCGGCGGGGGTTTTATTATCGGGATACCTGCATCCAAAAAGATGCCTTCCTTTCATATTTTGATACCAGCCAGAAAATTGGCCAGCCCTTCTGCCGTCTCCGGAAATCTGATACCGAAACGTTCTGCCTTTCCCGTATCCATCGTCAGATTCCGAAGATTTCCCTTCGGAGCCTCTTCAATCCTGACTCTTTTCCCGGTACGCTGCTCCAGCTCTTTTGCCGCCCGCCGCATTTCCTCATATATGCTTCCACAGGCAGAGCTTCCATAATTGTAAACGCCGCCGGGCAGTTCCCATGCCTTTTCCATATTAGCTACCGACAGGTTCACATCTGTTACTCCGCGCCAATCCGTTGCGGAAAAACTCACCATCGTTTCATTTTGCATCGCGTCCAAAAACATTGATGCCAGATTTGTCCTTCCTTTTTGCCTCTCTTCTGATGTCAGAACATCATACATCCATGTCAGTCTCAGGCACACGCAGGAGGGCAGCGCTGCAAGGCAAAGCTGCTCTGCCAAAAGCTTCTGCCTGCCATAGACCGGATGCGGATTTAAAATTTCCTCCTCTCCATGCGGCTGAAGAAATGCGGCTGCATCCCTTTCATCCGCTCCGTTTTCCCCAAAATATACCTGATCAGAGCTGCACAATACCATCTTTGTCCCGGTTTCAGCACACACCTTTGCCAGATTTTCACTGCCCGTCACATTTACGAGAAACGAACGCTCCGGCTCTTTCTCACACGTTCCCACATCCGATACCGCTCCGCAGTGTACGAGCACATCCGGGCAAAAACGTTTTACCGCCTTCATCGTCTCTGACACATCCGTAAAATCCAGCTCCCTGTGTCCCACTCCCCATACCTCATATTTGTCCCTGTAAAAAGAAAGCAGGCGGCTTCCCAAAAAACCGCCTGCTCCGGTGATCATAACCTTCATGCTGTCCTCTCTTTTCCAAAACCTAAAAGCTTCTCAGCTTATCATCCTCTCCCGCGCTTTTATCGATCGCGCGTATCACCACATGATAGCCCGCTCCATTTCCCATGTCCACAAAAACGCGGTCACCAATCTTTTTCCCAAGCAGAGCCCTGCCAAGCGGCGATTCCCCGGAAATAAGCCCTTCCAGGGAATTCTGCCTCATCGTCGTCACGATTTTATAGCTCTCTGTCTCATCGTCTTCTTCAAACCATACTTCAACACGGTTGTTCATGCCGACCTCATCTTCGGCAGATTCATCCGAAACGACCTCCGCAGTTCTTATCATCCGCTCTAAAAACCGGATACGGCTCTCGTTTTTGTTTTTAAATTTTTTTGCCGCATAGTACTCAAAATTCTCCGACAGATCGCCTTGAGCACGCGCCTGCTTCACATCATCCAGCGCTTCCTTACGAACGACCAGTTTCCGGTATTCGATTTCCTCTTCCATCTTTTTTATATCGTTTTCCGTCAACTGATTATGCATATTTTAACTCCTTTTAATCTCTTGGTACAAAGCCTTCAAAAATAAAATAGTCGAATTTGTTGCGGCAGGCGTCAAGCTGTGCCTGACACTTTACCGTCCATGCCACAGCCGGGCAACCGAACAATGTACGGCAGATTGTCTTGGATACTGCGTTCATTGCACGACAGTCATAGGCCACAAAATCCGGCCGCGTCAGAAAATTCGTCAATAAATGGCGCATCACAAAATACTGGATTCCTTTCGAGCCATCGTCCCGCTGAAAATTCATCGAAAGCTGTCCCCTGCAGATGTGCGGATAATTGTCGCGATACCACTTAAGCACCTGAGGATGAAATGACTCGATACAATAAACACCTTCATATCCATTCAGGATATCCTGTGTCTTTTCACATATGCCGCTCTGTCTGTTTTTATACTTCAGCTCTACTATCAAAGGTACCTTTCCATCCACGAGCTCAAGGACATCTGTAAACAGCGGAATATGCTGGCTGCTCCCATAAATGGACAGCTTTTTCAGTTCCTCATAGGTCAGGCTGTCCACATCTGCATCGACGCGGCATATCCTTTTCAGGTTAAAATCATGTACCACAACTACTTTGCCGTCCTTGGTCAGCTGTACGTCCAGCTCGATACCATAGCCCGCGTCCACAGCCTTCTGAAAAGCGGCGAGTGAATTCTCCGGCGCGTCTGAAATATTATCGTGCAGTCCTCTGTGTGCATAATATACCTTCGGCATCCGCTCCGGACGGTCTGCCAAACGCGGTGAAACCGCATACAGATAAGCTCCTGCGGCTGTCAGCGCCGCTGCCGTTCTTTTTTTCATCTTCAGTCCTCCGTATCAAAATGTTCCAACAGGCTCTTTTTTAACTCTGGCCGGTTGTCCCCGTGCCGCACCATGCTCATCGTCACCATCGCCGCTACCGTAAACGCGCATGCGTAAGGAAACAGCGTCCTGTACGATACATACTGCAAAAATGCTCCGGACAATATCGGCGTGAATATCTGCGCCGCCATCGAAAACGTATAATACAGTCCCGTATATTTTCCCACATCCCCGCTGGAACACATCTCCACCACCATTGGAAGAGAATTGACGCTTACCGCCGCCCAGCCCATACCTATGAGCGCAAAGCCGAGGTTGATCGACACATGATACTGCCGAAAGAATATCGCAGCGAAAAAGCTGATGAGCATAAGTGTCAGTCCACCCAGGATACACCTTTTTCTGCCGACTTTTGCAGAGATGATGCCTATCGGGATATAGCTGATGATAGCAGCGATTGTCGCCACCATCAGACAGTTTGCAAAACCGCCGCCTTCCATCCCCCATACAGTGCGGGCATATCTTGAAAATGCCGTCGTTACGGCATTATATGCCATAAACCACAGAAAAATAGAAATCAATATCATGCGAAGGCTTCGCCTTACTTCCGGTGCGAGCACTCCGGTCCTGTCCGCTTTTACCTCTTCCTCCGGCTCTTCTTCAAGATTTTCCAGAGCCACTTCAGCGGAAAGCTTCTTTTCCCGTATCGTGAGCACGAGCAACACAACGGAAATGACCATCAGCCCGGCAACGCCGATAAATACCGGCGTATAATCCGGCTTTTCTCCGCCTTTTAATAACAGGCTTATGAGCCCCAGCGTATAGATGCCGCCTACCGCCCCCATAAGATTGATGACGGCATTTGCCTGGCTCCGCAAAGGCTTCGGCGTCAGGTCAGGCATAAGCGCCACTGCCGGAGACCGGTAAAGTCCCATCGCTATCAGAAGGAAAAACAGACCTCCTACAAATAATATAAAATTTTCCGTGCGGTCCGCTATGGGCAGGAGCATCATTAAAATAACTGACAGCGCCGTGCCCGCCACGATAAACGGAGTCCGCTTTCCTAATTTTGTATCCGCCTTATCCGAAAGGGTACCCAGAAGCGGAAGAAGAAATACCGCCAGTACGTTATCCGCCGCCATAATAGTCCCCGTCACCGTCTCGTTCAGATGAAACGTCCCCTGCAATATCAAAGGCACGATATTGTCATACATCTGCCAGAATGCGCTGATGGACAAAAATGCCAGTCCTATCAGAAATGTTCTTTTGTAATTCAGTTTCAATGGATTTCCCTCCTGTTCCCCTTTATACCCCTATCTTACTCCCTGCGCACTTCTTTTACAAGTCTGTTTCTTCATCCTCTTCACGTATAAAATCACTGTTGACCATGCTTTTTTTGTCCATGAAATTCTCGCCGGGCACATTTTGCAGGCGCCGGTAAAAAGACGCCATCTCATCCGCCATTCCTGACAGACGGTTCAAAAGCTCTGAAAATTCCGCGAGCATCGGATCCTGTTTTTTATAAGGATAGAGGATATGATGGTCTATCTCTCCCCATCCTTCCTCAAAAAGCGTCCTCACCTGCACCTCCACATAAACGCCTCTGTATTTCAGGATGTAATGCACCGAACGATAATATTTCTGATCGTAGATATTTTCCTTCGGTATCCAGTCCGCATAAATATCCGCAAAATCTCCCGGACGCATATGCACCTTTGGCGCTTCCGCCATATAGCGGTCACGGCATTCCTCAAAATCTGAGATACAGTTTTTCACATACCATTCCGGCCTGTTCTCAAAGTGCTCCAGCAGATACTTGTGGAATACTACCCAATCCTCCCGATACAGCAAAAGTCCCCGAAATCCGATAATATCCGTCACAAATTTCAGATAATTATCCTTCGTCAGATCCTTATATTTTTCGTAATTCTCCACTCTGCGGCGGATTATCTTTTCCACCAGATGTCCCGGTGTCTTAATGCGCGTGCGATAGGAATGAAGCCCTGTCTGCCCCTCGCGGTTTTCGATAAGCTCTTTCAAAAACATATCCCTTATCATATAAAAACCGTCCACCCGGTACGCATAGTCCTCCGCTATGGCACACAGCTCATCCCATTCCATCCCCGACTGCTCAAAAAGTTCCTCCGGAACTGCATATTTTTCTAAAAACCGCTCTCTGTCTCCCAGCATCACATTCCTCTTCTCCAAATGCTATCTTATATGTTCTCACGCCTCAAACGGCAAGTATTTGAGGCTGGCGCAAACAGTAATCCATCATATCTCCTGCTTATGCGAAAGCCACTTATCGCCTTTAAATCTTCTCCAAAATGCCAGTGTTTTAACCGCCCATTCCACGCACATACCAATCCATACGCCCTGGATGCCAAGTTCCAGCCAGACTGCAAGCACATACCCCAGCGCCACCCTGACAGCCCACATAGTCACGAGTGAAAAATAGGACGCATACGATGCGTCTCCCGCCGAACGCATGACCGCCGGAAGGATGTTGGACACAGGCCAGAAAAACGGCATACATACCGCCGCAATCGCCAACACGCTGTAAATGACAGATACCGTATTATCCGGCGCCTGATACATTTTTAATATCAGAGGCATGAGCGGCAGACCGACCGCAAGGGAAACCACTGTCAGTGCCGTACACAGCCATATCATCGACTTTCCGTACCGGCGTGCGAGCGCCTTATCCCCTGAACCGATACACTGTCCGATTACCGTCACCGCCAGTGTTGCGACCGCGCCCGGTGCCGCATAAAACAGGGAAAACGTCGAATTTGCAACCGCGTTTGCCGCCACGCTCACCGCCCCCAGCTGCGCGATATATATCTGCACTATCATGGCGCCGCCGTTCATAAAAAGCTGCTCCATTCCGTACGGGATACCTATTCTGAAAATCTCCTTCAAAATCTTTTTATCCAGCGGCAGAATATGCCTTTTCTCCACGCGCAGGATGCTCTTTGGAGACAACAGCATCCATATCGCGGCAGCGCCTCCCACAAACCTCGCCAGATTCAGCGCCAGCGCGCTCCCCATGATATCGAGCTGCATAAGATTGATAAATACAAAGCTCGCCACAAAATGCAGCAGATTGATAATGACTGTCAGCCTCAGGCACAGCTTTGTCTCGCCGAGTCCCCGAAACACTGCAAATCCACTCATATATACCGCCAGAAAAACCATGGATATCGCAATGCCTATCAGATACTGCTCCGCTTTTGCCAGCACCGCCTCTCCAACGCCCCCGAACAGCGTATGTACCAACGGGTCTGCGAACACAACGAGTATCACGCATGCAATCAGGGCGGACAGCGGCGTTGCCACCATCAGCTGCCCTGCCGCGCGTTTCATCTTCTCAATATCGCCCTTTCCCTTAAACTGGGCCACCACGACCGTTCCGCCCGCCGATATCGCATTGTAGACCGCATATATCATCATATAGAGTGGGCTCACAAGGCTTACCGCCGATACCGATTCCTGACTGGACGAGCTTATCATTGCCGTCGTCAGTATGCCTATCGCACATACAAAAAACGAATCCATAATGAGCGGCATCAGCATCGAAAAAATCTGTTTTGTGTCAAATAACGGACTGTCGAATTTTTTGCTTAAAAACTGTTTCATCTTCCTCTTTTGCCCCCGTTTATCTTTCAGCCTGTTCTCTTAACTATAGCAGAACCCGACTAAAAAACAAGTACTGTTCCCTATGTTTTTCATGAAAAATAGAACGGTTTCCCCTTCCGGTTCTGCCGGGCAAAAGCACGCGGACCGGAAGGCTGTTTCCTGAAAATTTCTGGTGCAGACAACGCTTTTTCGCAGTATACTAAAGTTATGGAGACGTCGTCACAGCTGAGGCTGCACAAAGCAAAACGCGCCAAGTCCCGTGCCGCCGTCCTGCGCAATATCCGTATAGAAGGAGGAATTCCCATGCGCCTGTTAGTTGCCGAAGATCAACCCGATTTAAACGATGTCATCTGTAAGACCCTTGAAAAAAACCACTACACTGTGGATTCCTGTCTGGACGGGGAAGAAGCTCTGCTGTGCCTTTCCATGACAGAATATGACGCCGCCATTCTGGATATCATGATGCCGAAAAAAAACGGCCTCGACGTACTTCGTGCCATCCGCTCAAAAGGGATGCGTACCCCCGTGCTTTTGCTGACCGCAAAGGACAGCGTTTCCGACCGGGTAAGCGGTCTCGATGCCGGAGCTGACGATTACTTGACAAAGCCCTTTTCCTTCGATGAGCTGCTCGCCCGCATCCGCGTCATGCTGCGCCGGCTGGGAGAGCGTACAGACAGCTGTTACCGCATCGCCGACCTGATTGTAGACTGCGATGCCCGCAGCGTTACCCGCGGAGGTATCCCCATCCAGCTTTCCGCAAAGGAATTTGCCATTCTGGAGTACCTTGCCTGCAACAAGGGTATCGTCCTCTCCCGCGACAAGATAGAACAGCATATCTGGAATTATGATTATTCCGGCGGTTCAAACGTGATAGACGTCTACATCCGCTATCTGCGCAAAAAAATCGATGACGGCTTTGAGCAAAAGCTCATCCACACAGTCCGCGGCGCGGGCTATGTATTAAAGGAGACTCCATGAAACAGATGTCAGTCAAAAAAAAGATCACGCTCTGGTATACCGTATTCATGACCGGCTTTGTACTCGCCTCGCTCTTTCTCGTGCTTTTTCTCGCAAACGGACGCATGCTTTCCGACGCCAAAACCCATTTAAAGGATACGGTCCTGCGCAGCTTTTTGGAAATCGACTATGAGGAAGGCGCTCTGGAATTTGATGACGATATCAATTATCTGGGAGAAGGCATTTATCTGTCCGTTTATAATTCCGAAGGCGCCCTTATCTACGGCAGGATCCCCGCCTCCTTTGACGGCGCCTTTGTACTCATCAAAAATATGCTCCAACAGGTGCACAGCAGCGGACAGCAGTGGTTTGTCTATGACTCCTGTCAGGACATTTCCGGATACGGTACTGTCTGGGTACGCGGCATCCTCTCGCCGTCCTTCTCCGACTCCTCCCTGCGCACAGTTGTGTTCTGTGCGCTTATCCTGTCTCCTTTTTTCATCATCCTGACTGCTGCCGGAGGATATTCCATTATCCGCCGCGCCCTTATGCCCCTGCAAAAAATGACAGAAACCGCAGAGCACATCAGCACAGGAGAAGACCTTTCCCGGCGTCTGGATATTCCTCCGGGTGCGGACGAAGTCCATCGGCTGGCACATACTTTTGACGGGATGATGGACAGGCTGCAAACCTCCTTTGAGTCGGAAAAGCAGTTCAATTCCGATGTTTCCCACGAACTTCGCACCCCACTCTCCGTCATCCTGTCCCAGAGCGAATATGCGCTGGAAGAAACGTCCTCCGATGCAGAACGCACGCAGGCGCTGTCTGTCATCCGCTCACAGGCAAAACGGATGTCTGCACTTATTTCCCAGCTCCTCACTCTGGCCCGTGCCGAAAGCAGCCGCCTTGCCCTTCATCCCGAACCTCTCGACCTCTCCATACTCGCAGAATTCGTCTGCGAAGGTCATGCAGAAGCCGCTAAAAAACGCGGCATCACAATTTTCACCGACCTGCCGGAAGGACTTTTTATCACGGCGGATGAAACGATGATGATACGATTTTTTGACAATCTCATCGCAAATGCCGTCACCTACGGGAAAGAGGGTGGGAACATCTGCGTTTCTCTCTCCGACGATAAGACCTTCATCTCCGGCTCCGTGCGTGACAACGGCATCGGCATCCCTCCCGAAAGCCTCGACAAGATATGGAATCGTTTCTATCAGGTCGAGCCTTCCCGGACAGAGTCTGCCTGCAACGAAGGACACGGCTGCGGGCTCGGTCTTTCGATGGTCCGCTGGATAGTAAAAGCCCATGGAGGACAGATTCAGGTTTCCAGCGCCGTCGGCAAAGGGACCGAATTTACCTTCTCCTTCCCGAAAAAATTTTTAAAAAATGAAAAACTTTAATGTTCCTTTCATCTTTCCGCGATATCCTTAAATCACAAAAGGAAAACGAACCGCTGAAAGGAGATGTTTTTATGAAACAGAAAAATTATAAAGCTATCGCAGGTCTGATGCTCGGAACACTTTTCACCGCAGGAATCATTGCCGCGTGTGGCAGCCAGTCCAACGCCGCTCCCACGCAGGCTATCACCTCCAGTCAGGAGCTCATGGCATCAGGCGCCAAAAGTGCCTCTGTTCCGGTCACTCCTGCGACGCAGACCGCCAAATCCAATGATATCGGAGAAGAAGCCGCAAAAAAAATCGCCCTCGAACACGCCGGCATCGCAGAGGCAGACGCATCTTATCTGTGGGTAGGCCGCGACTATGATGATGGACGGCACGAATATGAGGTAGAATTTTTTTCCGGCATCAAAGAGTACGATTATGATATCGATGCTGTTGACGGCACCATTTTAAGCTTTGATTCCGAAACGGAATACGCCGGTAAAAAAGCAGAAAAAGGCACAGTTTCCGCAAACCAGACGCCTGCTGCCGCAAGCCAGACGCCCGGCGCGGAAATCTCTCTCGAACAGGCAAAGAAGATTGCTCTCGCTAAAGTCCCCGGCGCAAACGATTCCCATATCCGCATTGAAAAAGACCGGGACGACGGTCTTGTAACCTACGAGGGCAAGGTTGTTTACAACGGTGTGGAATATGAATTTGAAATAAACGCGGCAGACGGCACCGTGCTGGACTGGGAAATCGACGACTGAAAACATCACAGGAGTATACAAAAGGGAGCAGCGCCATCGCGGTCGCTGCTCCCAACATCATTTTTACACTTCAAACAATATCGTCACTATCTCATACGGCTTTACTGTCATCGAAAGCTCTCCTGTATCTCCTCTTTCTTTCCAGCCCTCCAACGGACGCTCGCGAAGGTCGCACAGGCAGCTTCTCTTCCATCCAAATCCCGTTTTCATCGTAAGCTTATGGCTTCCTCCGGTAAAATCATGGAATCGGACAGCGATATATCTTCCGTCCTCTGTTTTCTTTACGGCATCCAGCTCTACGCACTCACGGTCAAACTCGATAAAGCTCTCAAAAGGCAGCTCTGTCCGTCCTGCCGTCACATGAAGAGGCATATTTAATCCGCTCGCCTCCTGCACTGTTTTGCCCTGCACAAAATCGCCGTCATGAGGCAGCAGGGAATAAGTGAACACATGATGGCCCTGATCCTGACTGTGATCCGGATAAGTCGCCGCCTTGATCAGTGTGATACGAAGCACATTATCTTTTACATCATGACCGTACTTGCAGTCGTTTAACAGGCTGACGCCGTAACCATACTCGGAAAGGTCTGCGAAACGATGCGCGACCGTCTCAAACTTCGCCTGGTCCCAACTTGTATTCCAGTGGTTCGGCCGGCGCACATTGCCGTACTGCACGTCAAAAGTCCCGTAGGTCGTGCGGATGTCTACCGGGAACGCCGCTTTTAACAGCTGATGACGCTCATGATATTCTGCCTCTGTCACAAAATCGATCCGGCGGCTGTGAGCATACAGAATCATATCCTGCTCAATTTCGGAATTCATATATTTCCACGCCATATGGAGCACGAGACGCACTGTGCCGCATTCTTTTACGGAAAACTCGGTCAGATCAGTCACTTCCCTCATTTTTTCCTGATAAAAAATATCGATATCCCACGCGTCGCTCCCCATCGGCTTATCTTCAAACTCCTGGAGCACGTTGGCGCGCTGGCCTTCCGGCAGCACCTCACGGGCGGCTTCCTTGTCAAACAGGCGGGTTATCTGCCCTGCCTCGTTAAGCTCCAGCTTATAAAAAGGAGTCTCGATACGGCGTCCGTTTATGACAAACCTGGTATCCTCATGCATCCCGGGTTCTTCGCCTTCCTCCAGCGTCACGCACACCGCCCCCATAGGAGCCGTTTCCGGCAAATAGACCGCCAGTCCGCCGTCTGTCTGCTGGCTGTCCAGAATCGTCCCGTCTGCCAGACGGGCCCTCCTTATCTCTCCTGATGCAGGAAGCACAACCGTTCCATCCATACGAAAACCGCTGCTGTTAAATACGGTGAATACATTTTTCTCCGGCTTTGCGGCATCGGTAAGGAACGCTTCCTCCACCTCCATGCCGATCTTTTCTATCCACTCATAATCCTTTTTGGAATCCTCATATACCTCAAATATCGAAGAGCCCGGAATGATATCATGGAACTGGTCCGTCAAAATGTGCTTCCAGCCTTCCGTCAGCTTTTCCTGCTGCGCGAGCGCTAAATCACCGCCCAAAAGCGCCCTCAGCACCGTAAAATATTCCGCCTCACGGTACAAAAGCTCCATTTTACGGTTCATACGCTTGTTATGCGCATGGCTTGTATACGTTCCGCGGTGAAATTCCAGATACAGCTCTCCGTCCCATGTGTTCACAAAACGGTCGGTCTTTTCCACGTTTTCTTTTAACTTTCTGAAATATGCGCCCGCCGTCGATGTTTTCACATGAGGAAGCCCCGGAATCTTATCCAGCCTGCGGCGCTGCTCCAGCATGTCGCGGTTCACCCCGCCGCCGCCATCGCCATAGCCGTAGGATACGAGCAGATCCCTGTTCATCTCCTTTTCGCTGTAGCTGTCCCAGACGCCCTTCACTGTGCGGGGGACGAGCTGCCCGTTATAAGTATAAAACCAGCTGTCTTCCGGACGGTCCGGCTCCGGTGTCGTGATAAAGTGTGTCAGTACCCTGCTGCCGTCGATGCCCTTCCAGTAAAATGTATCATGAGGCATCCGGTTATACTGATTCCAGCTTATCTTCGTTGTCATGAACATATCGATGCCGGATTTTTTCAAAATCTGCGGCAGAGCCCATGAATATCCGAACACATCCGGAAGCCATAAAAATTCAACGTCCTTTCCGAACTCTTCCTTTATAAACCTGCTTCCGAGCAGTATCTGACGGGTCAACGATTCCCCGCTTGTTAAGTTACAGTCCGCTTCGACCCACATACCGCCGTCCGCTTCCCAGCGTCCCTGCGCAACCCGCTCTTTTATCTGTTCATACAGCTCCGAGTTGTCCTCTTTTACCCACTCGTACAGCTGAGGCTGTGTCTGCAGAAAGAAATATTCCGGGAACATCTCCATCAGACGCATTACCGTTGAAAAGGAACGCTCACACTTCTCACGGGTATTTTTAAGTCTCCACAGCCATGCCGTATCGATGTGAGTATGTCCTACCGTATAAACATTGATATCAGAACGCTTGTCCATTCCGTCAATGGCATCATTCAGCATATCATCCGCCTTTTTTACAGACTCATAAAAGCTGTCGCTGCCCGGATAAGACCAGTCTATCACATAAAACACCCTGTCCAGCGCGGTCAAAAGCTCATGATGCAGCGGCTCCTTTTCTGAAAGCTGCTGTACCGTTTTGAGCACCATCGAGCCCAGATAATACAGGTCATCCGTACTCTCATCCAGCCATCCAAGGAATGCGCTCTTTAAGCGGTGCTCCATCTCCCTGGGCTGTCCGCCGCCTTCCAGTCCCGACCAGAGGCGAAACGTAAGACTCACCTCTTTGCCGTATTTCTCCGGCTTAAAAAATACTTCCTTATGGTTTGCATCCACCCCCTGATAACGCTCCCCATCTACATATAAAAGCGATTCAAATCCGAAATTATTCCCGTCTCCCGTCATGCCAAAGTCAAACACACCGACCGCGCGCTTTCCTTCCCACTCTGCAGGAATATATGCGTCAGCATGCAGCCACAGATACAGGTCGCGCCCCTTCCAGTCAGCGCCCAGCGGCATCTTCTCCCATCCTGAAAAATCCGTCGGCGCATCCGGGTTCACAAGCCCTGACGTATCCTGTTTTGCCAGAAATTCTGAAAAGGGTTTCGTCTCCCGATAACGGTACTGCGCCAGCTCAGCAATCCTGCCTTCCAGCTTTCTTTCCGTAAAAAACATGTGTATTTCCTCCCAAAATATCAATTTAAATCACAGAAACTGTTACGCCTGAGTTCATCTTACCGCATTTTTCTTTCCTGTACAATCCCCTCAAAACTCCCTGCGCCCCAGCCGCACATCTTCCATATATTCCGCCAGTTCCTCCAGAAGATGGTCAAACAGATAATTCCGGTCTCTGACCTTTTCTTCTCCGCTCTTTTTGGGCTCACGGCTTTTTTCCATCTGCTCCCGGATAAGCTTCTGCGTGACCTCGACCTCCTCCAAAAGCTCCCGCGCAGACATCCTGCGCGCGCCCTGTCCGTAAATGATGACCTGTTCGAGAGCATCCGACGTAGCAACCGTCACTTTCGCGCCCCGCCCGATGCGATGCACCGTTTTTTCGATATACTGGTCTGCCGTTTCCGCCTCTTTTGTGAATACCACATGGATGTTGTGATAACGCTGCACGCTCCCCTGTCCGCCCTCCACGCGGTAGGCGTCGAACACGAGGATGAGCGTACATTTATGGAAGCCCTGATAGTTGCACAGCATGTCCATCAAAAGTCCCCGCGCGCTCTCGATATTCACCTTCGCAAGCTCCCTTAAATCTTCCCATGAAAAAATGATGTTATAGCCATCTACCAGGAGATATTCCTCCTCCGGCTTTTTTATTTCTGCCGTCCTTTTGGGGAAGCTGTCTACCTCAAAGCTGCTGCGCTCAAAAAGCCTTCCGGGCTTTTGCTCCTGCCGTCGCTTTTTATAACCGCCGCGCTCCTGTTCCGATTTCCTGTATGTCCGGTTAAAAATCTCTTCCAGTTCTTCCTGACTGATAAAGGGCTGCTCTGCTTCCTGTCTGCGCCCTTTTTTCGGCCGGCTGCCGTCCGGGATGCCGGCAGCGCCGTCAAAAACCGCTCCGTTTTCTTCCGCGCTGTCCTTATCCCATGTATCCGGGTCATAGCAGGCTTCCAGGTGCATATATTCCTCCACCTGATCCCACGGCACAACAAATCCCGCCCCGTGCGCGCAAAATACAGAAGACGGCGTGTTGTCCAAATCCGCTTCCGGGTCATACCCGGCAGTCGCTATTACCTCTTCTGCATTGTGGCACGGCTCATATCCGCCTAATGTACAGAACAGATGACCGCGCCCTCTCGTATATGCCGTTACTTCCTGCTGATAGCCTCTCATGCAGGCGACGGGAGCCTTTCCCGTGAGTAAGGCGCGCTCTCCCTCCAGCTGCGGCGGCGTAAAGCTGCCATACATCCTCTGGACATCTGTCATAGCGCGTCCTACATTCTCCGCGGGAAGTTCCAGCCGGAATTCGTAAACCGGCTCCAGCAGGATGCTCTTTGTCCGCATCAGCCCCTGACGGAGCGCCCGCCACGCCGCCTCCCGGAAATCTCCGCCCTCCGTATGCTTCAAATGTGCCCGCCCGGTCAAAAGCGTTACCTTCATATCCGTGACCTCTGCTCCGCACAGCACACCTTTATGGCGTTTTTCCTCCAGCTGCCCTATTGCCAGCCTCTGCCAGTTTCTGTCCAGCACATCCTCACTGCACGCCGTGCCAAACTGCATCCCCATGCCGCGCTCCAAAGGCTCCAGCAAAAGATGCACCTCTGCATAATGCCGCAGCGGTTCAAAATGTCCTACTCCCTCTGCCGACTCTGCAATCGTTTCCTTATAAACGATACTTCCTTCTCCAAAGGATACCTGTACGCCGTACCGCTCACGGATCTGATCTTTCAGGATTTCCATCTGCACCTCTCCCATTACCTGGGCGCAGATTTCCCCTGAAGCCTCTTCCCACACGATAGAAAGCTCCGGTTCTTCCTCCTCAAGCTGACGCAGATGACGGAGCATCGTATGCGTATCCATGTCCTCCGGCAGCTCTATCCGGTAAGTCAAAACCGGCTCCAGCACCGGAATCTGCGGCTCGCTCTCCATTCCAAGCCCTTCCCCCGCAAAGGTTCGTGAAAGCCCCGTCACCGCACAGATTTCCCCAGCCGATACCTCCGTCACATTTTCATATCCGTCTCCCGCATACAGCCGGATCTGATCTGCTTTTTCTTCCCAACGTTCCTCTGTACCTTCGACATTTGTATTGCCGCCGGAAGTTCTGCCACCTATATTTTCCCCGTTTGATACAAGCTGTTTGACCTTCAGGCTGCCTCCCGTAATCTTCATGTGAGTCAGACGATTGCCCTGACCGTCCCGCGTTATCTTATAGACCCGCGCGCCAAAGCTGTCCGGATACTGCTTCTGGCGCATCATCTTTTCCATTCCCGCCAGCAGTCCGTCTACGCCGCACACCTTTAATGCGGATCCGAAAAAACACGGAAACAGCTTCCGCAGCCGAACCAGACCGGCAATATCTTCCCAGTCCGGCTCTTCCCCTTCCAGATACCGTTCCAAAAGCCCGTCGTCGCATATCGCTGCATTTTCCCAAAAATCCTCGTCTACAGCCAGCGCACCGCTCCCAAAAGGCTGTGCCCCGGCTGCCCTCGCTTCTTCATCCGCCGTCTCCGGCATGGACATCAGACGCACACAGTTTTTATCCAGCCGCTCCTGCAGCTCTTCCATGAGCACCCCTTCGTCCGTGCCGTTCTGATCCATCTTGTTGACAAACAAAAACGTCGGAATCTGATAACGCGCCAGAAGCCTCCACAGCGTTTCCACATGCCCCTGAACGCCGTCCGCTCCGCTTATCACAAGCACCGCATAATCCAGTACCTGCAGAGTGCGTTCCATTTCCGCCGCAAAATCCACATGTCCCGGCGTATCCAGAAGCGTCACGCTGCAATCTCCTATATCCAGCCGCGCCTGCTTTGAAAAAATAGTGATCCCCCGCGCGCGTTCCATCTCGTTCGTATCCAGAAAGGCGTCCTGATGGTCTACCCTGCCGAGCCTGCGCAGCATTCCCGTCCGGTACAATATTGCTTCCGCAAGCGTAGTCTTTCCCGCGTCCACATGGGCCAACAGACCGGCACATATGTGTTTTTTCGTTTTTTCAGATTCTTGTCCGCCCATTAAAAAACGCCTCCCTTCATGATGGCATAATACTGGATTATACCACAAAAGGAGGCGCCGGTCGAGATGCCATGCTCTATTTGATTGTCTATCCTACCCAGATGGCATACCCGAATGCTCCCAGACAGCTTCCTGAATATGATTCCGACATCATCATGGTTCCAGTCGGAAGAAACCTGCCTATCTCAACCTCGCAATCTCTGGCATTAAGCGCAACCGTCACCTTTTTTTCATTCAAATTCCTTTCATAAATATATAAACCGTTTTCATCTGCCACGATTTCCCGAAATGCCCCTGTCATCAACGCCTCATTTTCCTTGCGAAGCATAATCAGCTTCTTGAAAAAGTCACGTTCATCCTGCTTCGGCTGCTTCCATGGCATCGGTCCGCGCAAACTCAATTCCTGATTTCCATCCATGCCCAGCTCGTCTCCGTAAAACACGCTCGGCGCTCCCGGCATCGTAAAGAGAAAGACTTCTGCAAGACGGAATCTCCGTATATCCCCCTGACAATAGGACAAAAACCTGTTTACATCATGGCTGTCCAGCAAGTTTAACTGTCCCTGCAGTACACCGGTCGGATACCGGTATATCATATCGGTTATTCTTCCCGCAAATTCCTTTGCATTTATCTTTTCTGTACCAAAGAAATCACGACAGTTTTTGCGAAAATCATAATTCATTGTGGAATCAAACATATCGCCGCGCAGCCAGCTTCCGGAGCTTTCCCATATCTCTCCTATCATAACGCTTTCCGGGTCCGCTTCTCTGGTCGCTTTTTTATATGCTCTCCAAAACTCCCTATCTACTTCATTCGCAACATCAAGCCGCCATCCATCCACATGAAACTTTTCTATCCAATATCGCCCCACTTCTGCAAAATATTCCCTCACCTCCGGGTTAGAGCTGTTTAATTTCGGCATTTTCCTTTCATATGCAAAACAGCTGTAAGACGGCTTTTGCTCCGGGTCATCCGGCCTTATCACCGGAAACTCCAGGTCATAAAACCAGTCCCGATATCTTGATTGCTCTCCTTTTTTTACCACATCATCAAATGCAAAAAAGTACCAGCTGCAATGATTAAAAACACCATCGATAACGATATGCATCCCTCTGTCATGGACCGCCTCCACAAGTTCCAGAAACTCCCTGTCCGTTCCGAGATCAGGGCTTATATGATGATAGTCGAGCAGGTCATATTTATGATATTCCGCCGCCGTAAATATCGGATTTAAATAAATACAGTTAAATCCCATATCTGCGATATAATCCAGATTTTCCGTTATCCCCTTTATCGTCCCTCCCAGTCTTGAATGAAGTATCTGCCCGCTTTCCTCTTTCCTTTCGCCCGGCTTTCCAATTATTTTTCTTTTTCCCGAAGCAAAGCTGTCCGGAAAAATATTATACACAACGGCATGCTTTAACCACTCCGGTACCGTGCTTATCTCCTCTCTTCTCATAAACGGATACTGATAAAACTCGCTCCGTTCCTCCGGAAGCTGTTTTGAAAAAATATCCGCATACAAAAAAATCTGTTCTTCTCCATCATCCAGCTCAAAATAATAACACACTCTGGTATAAGGACTTTCAAACGTCACTTCATAAAAATCAAAATACATATCCGATGCTGTTTTTGTCATTTCTATCGGCGTAAAAACGACAGGATCTTTCGGATATACACGATCCCCATAATAGAGCGTACATCTTTCCAGATTTCCTTTTCCTGCCCGGAGTCGTATCGTCATATTCGTTTCACTATTGATAAAAGCATACTCCGACAACGGGATATGCGTGATTGCTTCTCTGCGTACCATTTTTTTCCTCCTGTCAAAATCTGATTTTTATCCTTTTACACCGCCTGCCGTCAGCCCCGATACCATATATTTCTGTATTTTAAAGAAAATAAACACCAGCGGAATGGATGTAAGGATAGATGCCGCGGAAAACATCGGCCAGCTCCTGCTATAATCATTCGACTGCAGCTGATACAACCCTCCTGCCAATGAATAGGTGCTGCTGTCGAGCAAAAAGGTTGTCGAAAACAGATACTCGTTCCATACTGTGACCAGTACCATAACGCATGTCACTATCGTTGCGGGTCTGGCCAGCGGCATGATTATCTTCCTTATCATCTGTCCGTCGCTTGCGCCATCTATTTTTGATGCTTCTTCTATTTCGACCGGAATGGTATCGAAATAGCCTTTCATATTCCAGATTGCAAACACGCACATGGAGCCCGCATATATCACTACCAGACCCATACGGGAATTTAACAGCCCTGTTATTTTTAAAACCCGAAAAAGCGCAAAGAGAGATAAAACCTGAGGAAATGCATTTAATACAATAAGGCTCTGAAGCAGACCTTTTCTCCCTTTAAAACGCCACCTCGATGCCGCATATGCAGCCGGTATCGCACAGCTCATCGCGACCAGTATCGTTCCTGCACTTAATAATAATGAATTTTTCAGCCATACCAGAAACGGCTCTTCCATCAGGAGCACGCGATAATTCTCTATCGTCACATTCTGAGGAAAAATAGACAGGCTTCCCGACAATGCGGCGCTTTTCCCGCTGAAAGATACGTTAATCGCATAAAAAACAGGTACCAGAGTGATGATACACAATGTAATATAGACCACATTCAACAAAATCTTTCGCATTGTGATCCCGGTTCTTTTTGATATCTTCTTTTTCATAATGCGTCCTCCCGCAGACTGCGATTTGTGAACATGGAAAACAGTATGATGACCACAAACAGGAGCATGCTGACAGCACTGGACAATCCGTAATTATTGGAAACAAAGGCATTCTGATGCGCATAGGTGATCACCGTATTCAAATCCGCGCCCGTCTTATAGCCTCGTTGCTGTGTCAAAAGATATATAATATCAAACTGTTTAAACGTAATGAATGTTGTCATGACCGCTGCCGGCGCAACTATCGGCCTTATCGCCGGGACCGTAACATAACGTATGGACGTCCAAAAACGCGCCCCATCCAGCTCCGCGCTTTCATATAAGCTTTTGTCCACACTTTGCAGCGCGCCGTCTATCGTAGCTATCATAAACGGCAGAGCCATCCAGAGATTCAATACCAGACAGGAACAAAACGCTATCACATTATTTCCTAGAAAATCAACCTTATCAAACCCGAATAACCGCAGTACTTTATTCAAAACTCCAAATTCTGTATTAAACATACCGACGCGCCAAAGCAGGATAGAAATATATGCCGGCATTGCCCAGGGAAGCATCAGCAATGTTTTATAGATACGGCTCACTCTTCTCAACAGCGACGAATTTAATCCAAGCGCAATAAAAAATCCGATGCCTATCTGCAATACCATATTGATTGCCGTCCACAAAATCGTCGTAAACAGCGCTCCCAAAAAACCGGAATCAAACTTAAAAAGAGCTCTGGCGTAATTGGAAAAACCGATAAACCTGTAATCATTCCAGTGGTACATATTCATATTCGTCACAGAAATATATCCTGTATACACGATTGGAAATACAAGAACAACCAATATCAAAAGAAGTGCCGGCAGCAAATATATCCATGACTTAAGTTTTTGTTTTTTTCTTTTCATCCCCAGCCTCCTCTCATAAATCGGGAGCGGCAAATTCCTCCCCCGCTCCCAATCCCGGCTCAACAGCTTACTGCATATCTGCAATTGCCTGCTCGGCTGCTTTTTGTGCATCCTGAGCTGCTTTTTCCACATCTTCCCCGTTCTTGTTCACTGCGACAAAGAGCGATTCCGCAGGTCCCCACATTACGCTCATTTCGGGAATATTCGGCATCGGCTGTGCCGTAGAAGCTGTCTTCTGTGTTGCTGTAATAACTTCATTTGCCGCTACATCAGTATCCTCATAAGCTTTACTGTTCGCAGGAGCACATCCGGCTTTCTTTGCAAGCGCTATTCCTACCTTCGGGTCAGATATTGCTACCAGCGCCTTTGCTATCGCCTCTTTTTTGGTTTCAGCCGCCGTCTTAAGAACACCTACTCCCTGTATCCCGGAATACGGAGCCATTCCTTCGCCATTCGGAAGCTTGATATCCGAAAGCGATACAACACCATACGAGATGCCGGCTTCTTCGATTCCCGGTATCAGCCACGGACCGCCGATAATGGCTGACGCTTTCCCTTCATTAAATAAAGTCGTTACGGTATTGTAATCTCCATCAGCTTCCAATAAGGCAAATTTCTTATTGTACTCGACAGCCTCCATCGTTTTTTCATCAGTAAATCCCGGCTGTGCATCTTCATTTATCACATACCCACCCAATCCATTGATAAACGGAGAAACATTGTATGCATTGGTATGCTGATTTACAACTGCATAAGTTCCTGCCGCTGTATCTGTGTGCTCCGTCATATACTCATACAATCCTTCGGTCGTTTCCGGCACATCGCCTTCCCAAAGTTCCTGATTATAGATAAACAGCAGCGTTTCAAAGTAAACCGGCAATAAATACTGCGTTTCATTCAACTGTCCCGCCTTTACCGTCATAGGCAGGGCATCTGCCACAAGGGCATCCGCATCTGTAATGTCCGATAATGGCGCCAACAGGTCCATTGCCACAAAGCTTCCAAGAACATCATGTGCGTAAAAATACATATCCGGCGCATTTTCCGCATCTGTTCCATACAATTTCAGCTGACCGGGCATATCTGTCTTTTTCTCAAATCGTACTGTAATCCCATCTGCTGTGAGCGTTTCATTTACTTCATCCTCAATAGTCTGCATGATAGCTTCATTTCCATCATGCCATATCTTAAGTTCTACAGCTTCTCCCGGCTCTTCCTGCTTCTCTGCATCCTGCGTTTGCTCTCCGGTTTCCTCCGACGTACCTGCTTCCTGTACCGCCGGCGTTTCTGTTGTACTCCCGCCGCATCCTGCCAGAGTATTCATACACATCAAAGCGGTCAATATCAAAGCGATTCTTTTTTTCATTCGGTTATTCCTCCCTTTACATTTTAAAACGTTACTCAATTTCACATATTCATAAAGCGCTTTACTTATTTTTCTTCTCATATACTTTCTATGTATTGATTATTTTCGTGAAATATTGTATCTTTTAATTGGATATTAGCATTGCATTTATACAAAGTCAATAATTTATCCCTTGTCATTTTACCCAAATTCATAAACCGTTTTACTATTTCAGGAGGTTTTTATGCCCTATACGATATCAGATGTAGCCAAAAAGGCCGGTGTCTCTACTGCCACTGTCAGCAAGGTCATCAATGATAAAATGTACGTTTCACCCAAAACAAAGGAAAAAGTGCTGCGTGTCATGAATGAGCTGAATTATACTCCTAACGTGGCAGCTTCCAATTTAGCCAAAAAATCCACAAAAAACATTTTATATGCCGACCGGTTTTATAACGGTCTTCCGTTCGAGAACCCCCATATGTTCAATATCATCTGCGGCGCGGAACACGAGTTGACCAGGCGCGGATTCCATCTTACGCTTTTTAATCTGGATAAAGATTCCCGAAAAATAGAACAGCTCATAGAAGATGCCATAACGAGCAAATCCGCCGATGGAATGATACTAAACGGCGCACTGGTCACCCCACAGCTGGAACGGATAATGCTGAACCATGATTTTCCTCAGATATGTATCGGTAAGCCCAAATTTGAGACCATCCTTTCATGGATAGATACCAATAATTCCTTATCTGCCAATTTGGCCGTCGACCATTTATTGCGGTGCGGCTGTAAAAAGCTCGCCTTTATGGGCGGTCAGAAGGAGGACAAAATTTTTATTGACCGCTTGAAAGGCTTTCAGCTCGCTTTACAGAAAAATGGCATCACAACTCCCGACGGATTTATAACCTATAACGAACCAGATATTGATACCATCTGTCATACCGCGTCAGAACTGTTACAACGTCCCGACCGACCTGACGGCATCATCTGCACCAACAGCCTGATGACCGTTGGCACCATGCGTGCCATCGAGCTTCTCCGCCTTAAGATGCCGGATGATGTAGCGCTCATCGCTTTTGACGATTACCCTTATACGCCGCTCCTATCCCCCAAACCGACCGTCATCGAAATCGACCTGTTCAGCCTCGGAGTTCATGCTGTCAGTCATCTGATGCGCCGAATGAAAGACCCTGCTACCTTGATACAGACATATACCGCCTTGCCCAGGCTTATACAGAGAGAAACTACGATTCAGAGCACCTGTCCGCCAGTGTCGCCATAAAAACCTGATCTATCGTGGTCTCCCTTTTGTATTCTCCTGACCGTTTCAAATACTCCCCGCAACGTGCCGACAAGTAAACCGACCTGCCGCTTCCAAACGCAGCTCCATCCTTCCTCCGGTTTTATCTACGCTCCCGCATAGGTATTTTTACATAATTTCCGATATTCCGAAGGGGTGATTTTCATTTCCCGCAGGAATTCCCTGTTAAAATAGCTGACGTTATTAAAGCCGCATAAAGTACATATTTCCGCCACTTTTTTATCGGATGCAGCAAGCCATGCACAGCTCTTTTTTATACGGCACCGCTTCAGCCAGGTAAATGGCGTTTCCCCCATATCCCTGTGAAATCTGCGACACAGCTGCCCTTCGCTCATGTGAGCGGTCTGCGCGAGCATTTCCAGTGAAATCTCTTCCTGATAATGTGCCTGGATATAATCTGCTACCTTCTGCATATCCTCCGGCCGCTGTTTTGCTGCTGTCTTCGAAAAGCATCTGTTGTAAAGCTGCTGCCAGATGACCGCAATAAGTCCTGCCGCTGCCAGACGACAGTCCGCTCCTCCTCCGTCTCTGATATCCTCCAGTTCAAAAAGCCGCTTTAAATCATCCAATACCTCCTGCTGCCAGTCTTCCTCTTTCCGCAAAATACAACAGCATTCCAACGCGTCCTGAAACACCGGCTGCAAATATCGTACAAATCCCGCCCCTCTTCCCGGGTCTGCGATCAGATCGCCCGAAAACACCAGCGCGCGGAACGAACCGCCTCTGTTTTCCAGAGAAGTCGCCCCATGTAAAAGATTTCCCGGAACAAAAACCGCTTCCCCCGCACATACAATAAAACTGCGGTCCTCCACAACAAATTTGACCGTCCCTGCCTCCAGATAATACAGCTCCATCTCCGGATGCCAGTGCAGATAAAGCGCCTGTGTATCTCTTTCCCCAAAAAAACTCCGATGAACGGAATAGGGCAGCGCTCCTGTCATATGCACGATATTTTCTCTATAACTCCCCTTTTTATCCTGTCTCACTTACGCAACCCCTTTTTCATGCTATTTTTCCCTCTATTACAATGGTATACATCAATATTGTACCATGTTTGCACAAAATTATGAAAGACTTTTTAAGTATCCCGGATTATGCTTAAACCAGAAAGAAAATACAGCTCAAAAGCTCACAGCGCTTTAAGGAGGTATATATGCAGTATTTTGAAATTCAAAACGACAGCCTTATTTTCCGGGAAAACGGCGAAACCGTGATGGTAAGCCCATGGGGGCCCGACAGCCTGCGCGTCCGCTCAACCATTTTAGGCGACATCGAAGACAGCAGCGCAGCACTTCTGCAGCCGGCTTTTTCACAGGCGGACATCTCTGTCGAGGACATGAAAGCCGTCATCACCAATGGAAAAATCCGTGCTGAACTTATCGTTCAGCCCTGGGGAAATAATCTTCAGATTACCTTTTATAATCAAAAAAATGAAATTCTTTTACAGGAAATCCCCAATGGCGGAGCGCTCTGCCTCCGCCCCCGTTCCTTTCAGGCTCTTCCCGGAGGCGGCTACTCTTTAAAGGCAACCTTTGTTTCCGATTCGTCTGAAAAGATTTACGGTATGGGACAATATCAGCAGGAGGCAATGAACCTAAAGGGCTATAATCTGGAGCTCGCCCACCGCAATTCCCAGGCCAGCATCCCTTTTTATATCTCCAGCCTCGGATACGGATTTTTATGGAACAATGCCGCCGTTGGAGAAGTACATTTCGGCATGAACACGACCGAATGGACCGCCCGCTCCTCCCGCCAGCTGGACTACTGGATAACCACCGGAGACACTCCTGCCGCCATCGAGCGGTCCTATGCGGACGCTACCGGAAAAGCCCCGATGATGCCCGAATACGGGCTCGGCTTCTGGCAGTGCAAGCTGCGCTATTACAATCAGGAACAGGTTCTGAACGTTGCCCGCGAATACAAAAAACGCGGCATTCCGCTTGACGTTATCGTCATCGATTACTATCACTGGCCGCGCTGCGGCGACTGGCGCTTTGACGAGGAATACTTCCCTGACCCGAAAGCCATGGTCGATGAGCTCAAGGAAATGGGGATTGAAACGATGGTCTCCATCTGGCCGCAGGTGGACTGGCGCAGTGAAAACTATGAAGAAATGAAACAGCAGGGGCTGCTCGTCAAAATCAATTCCGGCATCGACGTACAGATGATATTCCATGGAAACAACGTGTTCATGGACGCCACCAATCCCCGGACGCGGAAATATGTCTGGGAAAAATGCAAAAAAAATTATGCTGATCTCGGCATCAAAACCTTCTGGCTGGACGAGGCGGAACCGGAATTTACTACCTATGAATATGAAAATTACCGGTATCATGCAGGCCCCGTTATAGAAACCGGCAATATCTACCCCCGGGAATATGCCCGCCTGTTTTACGAAGGTCAAAGGGAAAGCGGACAGGATGACATCGTCAACCTCATCCGTTGCGCCTGGGCCGGCAGTCAGCGCTACGGTGCACTTGTCTGGTCCGGCGATATCATGTCAACCTACGAGGATTTCCGTAAACAGATATGCGCCGGCATTCATATGGGTCTGTCCGGTATCCCGTGGTGGACGACCGATATCGGAGGTTTCCATGGAGGACAGATTGCTGACGAGGGCTTCCGCGAGCTGCTTGTCCGCTGGTTCCAGTTCGGCGCCTTCTGCCCTGTCATGCGGCTTCACGGCTGCCGCCAGCCCTCCACTCCCATCATAAACCGCGCCGGAGAAGAGCGGGAAGGCACAGGCGCTGATAATGAGGTATGGAGCTTCGGAGAGGAAGCCTACCCCATCCTTGTAAAATTCATCCAGCTCCGGGAGCTTCTTCGTGATTACACAAGGTCTCTTATGAAGCAGGCACATGAAAACGGCGACCCGGTCATCCGCGCCCTGTTTTATGAATTTCCGGATGATAAGGAATGCTGGGATATCACCGATTCCTACCTGTTCGGCTCCGATATCCTCGTCGCTCCCGTATGCCACGAAAAGGCAAGAAGCCGCCGGGTGTATCTTCCTTCCGGCGCATCCTGGACGGACGCGCGCACCGGTCAGATTTATTCCGGCGGTCAGTGGATCGATGCCGATGCTCCTCTGGACACCCTCCCTGTCTTTTTACGGGATGGCCAACAGGAATATCTCATCGGAAAGCTTTGATTTTCTGCAAAAAAAGGCGGCTTATACAGCCGCCTTTTTTGCACTCTTTTCCATACACAGCCCTGCCAGAAGCAGAAGCGGAAAGATAAGCGCTGCGAAAATTCCTTTCCGCAGATCTTCCCCAAACAGACCTGACACGAATCCGACGAGCGTCGGGCCTCCTGAGCAGCCAAGATCTCCTGCCAGCGCCAGAAATGCAAACATTGCCGTGCCGCCCTGTCTTAACACCGCCGCGGATTTGCTGAACGTGCCCGGCCACATGATACCTACCGACATTCCGCACAGCGCACAGCCCAAAAGTGCCACCGCCGGGATGGGGATGAGCGCGATGCTCAGATAGGAAATCATGCACAGGATACAGCTCAGCTTCATAAACTTATCCAAATCTATCTTTTCCCCGTATTTACCGTAAAAGGCTCTGGAAGCTCCCATCAGTATGGCAAAAGCCATCGGACCTGCCAGGTCTCCGACAGTCTTGCTCACCCCCAGCCCTTTTTCCGCCAGCGTGGACGCCCACTGGCTCACCGCCTGCTCGCTTGCTCCGGCACATGTCATCATCAAAAGGAAAATCCAGAATACCTTCGTAGAAAACAGCTCCTTTAACGACAGTCCCTTTTCCCCTTCTTCTACCAGCGGCGCCATCGGCACGCGTGTAAACGCGACAGCATTTGCAAGCGGTATCACTGCCCAGATTAACGCCATAAACTTCCAGTTTTCGATCCCGAATACCGCAAAAAACAGAGTGGACAAAAGCACCACTCCCACATGTCCCCAGCAGTAAAAGGAATGCAGCATACTCATGACGCTCTCCTTATTTCGGGTCGGGCACGCCTCCACCACAGGACTGACCAGAACCTCTAAAAGCCCGCCGCCCACTGCATACACTAGCACAGCTGTCAAAAGTCCGGCAAAGGGCGGCATCACCTCAGGCAGAACTGTCAAAAGCACCAGCCCCGCTGCCGCGCAGATGTGCGCGATCACCATTGACGCCCGATAACCTATCTTATCCACAAATCCGATGGACAACAGGTCAACTGCAAGCTGAAGCAGAAAATTCAGCGTAATCAGCAATGTGATCTGTGACAGAGGAATCCCATAAGTACTTTGGAAGGTCAAAAACAAAAGCGGTACAAAATTATTGACGATTGCCTGCACAATATACCCCGTAAAGCAGGCATAAATAGTTTTCTGATAATTCTTTGCCATTTCAGATCCGTTTCAACACATACTCTCTCGTACCAAGGCCGATTTTTTCGCCCTGTTCCAGTGTCGCCTTCCATTCAATATTCGGATTGGAATCCTTGAAATGATCATGATGACAATGCCAGTTTTCCTGTGCCAGATGCTCGCCCAGCTGACTGTCCGCAATCGGAGTTGCCTTCAGACAGGCATCCGCGCACGCCTGATCCAGCGCAACCGGGTCAAAGCTTGCAAACATTCCGATATCAGGAAGGATAGGCGCATCGTTTTCACCGTGGCAGTCACAGTTGGGACTGATATCCTGCACCAGCGAAATATGGAAGCACGGGCGGTCCTGACAGACTGCCATCGCATATTCCGCCATCTTCCGGTCCAAAAGCTCATTTGCGCAGTCATTGGAATTGTATACAGCATCAAAGCTGCATGCACCGATACAACGTCCGCATCCCTTACACAGATCATAATCGATTACTGCCTTACCGTCCACATAGGAAATCGCGTCGCTTCCGCATTCCTTCGCGCAGCGGTGACATCCTCTGCACAGTTCTGCGTCAATTGCAGGTTTTCCGCTTGTATGCTGCTCCATTTTCCCGGCGCGGCTTCCGCATCCCATGCCAATGTTTTTGATCGCGCCGCCAAAGCCCGTAGATTCATGTCCCTTAAAATGTGTCAGACTGATAAAAATATCGGCATCCATTACCGCCCGTCCGATCTTCGGCGCAGGACAATACTCTGCATTTGCGACAGGTACCTCTACCTCGTCCGTTCCGCGCAGTCCGTCTCCGATAATGATCTGACAACCCGTTGTAATCGTGTTAAATCCATTCAGATTCGCACAATCCAGATGCTCCAGCGCATTTTTTCTGCTGCCCGGATACAGCGTATTGCAGTCAGTCAAAAACGGCATCCCGCCCTGCTCCTTACACAAATCAGCTACCGCTTTCGCATAATTCGGACGCAGAAATGCAAGATTTCCCAATTCTCCGAAATGCATCTTGATTGCTACGAACTTACCGTTCATATCAATATTTCTGATCCCCGCTGCAATACAGAGCTTTTTTAACTTATCCAGCTGGCTCGTCCCTACCTGACATCGGAAATCCGTAAAATAAACCGTTGACTTTTCCATTCTCTCGTTCTCCTTCGCATTTTTCTGTTATTTTGATCCATGATCTGTTGTTACTGCTGCCCGGCACACATTGTCACAGCCACCTTGATGACGCCGTCCTGCCTGCCTTCAAATACCTCATATGCCCGCTCGATATCCTCCAGGGCAAAGCGATGTGTGATGAGCGGCGTTGTATCGATTTTCCCCGCCTCTATCAGTTCCAGTATCTCCGCGCAGTCGCAGCCGTCCACACCGCCTGTTTTAAAGGTCAGATTTTTCCCGTACATATCAGGCAGCGGAAGACTCTGTGCCTCGTCATAAAGCGCAACCACTGTCACGACCGCATTGGGACGGGCACATTTCCACGCAAGTTCGAAGGTATTCTTCGCGCCTGCGACCTCCAAAACCACATCGGCTCCTCCGTGATCAGAGTTTTTTCGCACAAACTCCTCGCATTCCTCAGGAGCGCAGACGAGCACATCAGGATAATGCTCCCGCACGAATCCGGCTCTCGCCGTATCTTTTTCACATACGATAAGCCTTTTCGGCTTTTTTAACATCGCGCACAGCAGCGTACAAATTCCCGTCGGCCCTGCCCCTATGACCAGAACGGTATCCTCCTGCGAAATCTCCGAAATCCTCGCTGCCCAGAAGCCCGTTGCCAGAATATCTCCCACAAACAGCGCCTGCTCATCGCTGACGCTGTCCGGAATCCGGTTCAGTCCCTGGTCTGCATACGGTACACGCACATACTCCGCCTGTCCGCCGTCAATGCGGCAGCCTAACGCCCAACCGCCATTTTCATCCGTACAGTTATTCACATATCCATTCCGGCAGAAAAAACATTCGCCGCAGAAGGTCTCTACATTTACGGTCACCCTATCTCCCGGTCTGACCGTTTTCACCTCTGTTCCGACCTGCTCCACAATGCCGACCATCTCATGTCCTACCGTAATTCCCGGCACTGCGCGGGGCACGGAACCGTGCTTTATATGAAGGTCGCTCGTGCAGATGGATGCCAGCGTTACCCGGACGACCGCATCGCGGGGATCGATCAGCTCCGGCTTTGGTTTGTCCATCAGTATAAACTTTCCATGTTCTGTATAAGTTAATGCTTTCATAAAACATTCCTCATTTTCCTGTTTTACCGCTAGTTTATCACATCCCGTCAAAAAAATCGAGAGGACGGCGCACAAACGCCTCCTCTCAGATCAGCTCCGTCCATATCCGGTACTTCCCGCTTTTTTCACTTCATTTCTGTTTTAAATCTGCTTACAGATAAGCGCCCCCATCTCGCTGGTAGACAGCGCCTTTTCGCCTTTTACCGCGATATCCGCCGTCCGATACCCGGCATCGAGCACCGTCTCCACCGCCTTTTCTATCGCATCTGCTTCCGCCCCGAGACCAAAGGAATAACGGAGCATCATCGCACAGGACAATATTGTCGCTATCGGATTGGCAATCCCCCTGCCCGCAATGTCCGGCGCCGATCCATGGATGGGCTCATACATCCCCTTCCCGCTCTCGTTGATGGATGCCGAAGGCAGCATACCGATAGAGCCCGTTATCATGGACGCCTCATCCGACAGGATATCGCCGAATAAGTTTCCTGTCACTATCACATCAAACTGTCCGGGGTTGCGTACCAGCTGCATCGCGCAGTTATCCACATACATATCCGTATATTCCACCTCCGGATATTCCTCCCGGATTCGATGCATCGTCTCACGCCATACCCTGCTGGTTTCCAGTACATTCGCTTTATCGACAGAGCACACCTTCTTATTGCGCTTCATCGCCATTTCAAAGGCTCTCCTGCCGATACGCTCAACCTCATATACCGAATAATTCATATCATCCGCGCCGATCTCTCCCCAGCCCTTTTCACTCTCCCGGCGATAATGTTTTCCAAAATACACGTCGCCCGTCAGCTCACGGCAGACCAGGATATCAAATCCATCTCCGATAAATTCGGATTTTATCGGGCAGGCGTCTGACAGCGCCCGATGCATCTGCGCCGGACGCAGGTTTACAAACAGACCGAGCGCGGAACGCAGCCCCAGAAGCGCCTTTTCCGGGCGTATTTCCGAAGGAACCTCGTCCCATTTCGGGCCTCCTACAGCACCCAGCAATACCGAATCCGCATTTTTACAGATTTCTATCGTCTCCTCCGTCAGCGGAACTCCGTTCATATCTATCGAGCATCCGCCCGCCAGTACCTCCTGATAATGAAATGTATGGCCAAACCTTTCGCCCGTCCGGTCGAGCACCTTCATCGCTTCCGTCACGATTTCCGGCCCGATACCGTCTCCTTTGACAACCGCAATATTGTATTCCATAGGCTTACTCCTCCCGTTCTTTTAAGGACTTCAACAGTCCGCCCGCCTTGATGATGTTCTGGATAAACGGCGGAAAAGCTGCTGCCTGATAGGTTTCGCCCCTGCTCTCATTTGTGATGACGCCTGTATCAAAATTGACAGAAACGATATCCCCGTCCTCTATCGCATTTGCCGCCTCCTCACATTCCAGTATCGGCAGCCCGATATTGATGGCGTTCCGGTAAAAAATACGGGCAAAGGAAGCCGCAATCACACAGGAAACTCCATTCTCTTTCAGGACGAGCGGCGCATGCTCACGAGACGAACCGCAGCCGAAATTTCTGGTCGCCGCAACGATATCACCCGGCTTCATTTTTTTGACAAACTCTGCGTCTATATCCTCCATCGCATGCGAAGAAAGCTCCTTTGCATCCGCGATATTCAGATACCGCGCCGGGATTATCACATCCGTATCGACATTATCGCCATATTTAAAAACTCTGCCTCTTGCATTCATGTTCGCGCTCTCCTCTCTTATTTCAGCTCATCCGGCGCACAGATATAGCCTGCTGCCGCGCTGGCTGCCGCTACTGCCGGACTTGCCAGATAAATTTCCGAGGTAATATGTCCCATCCGTCCGACGAAATTCCGATTCGTCGTGGAAACGGCTCTTTCTCCATGAGCAAGAATACCCATATGACCGCCCAGACACGGACCGCAGGTAGGTGTCGAAACAATTGCGCCCGCTTCAATAAATATCTTCGTCAGCCCCTCTTCCATGCATTGGAGATAAACCTCCTGCGTGGCAGGAATGATGATAGTGCGTACATCCGGATGCACCTTCCGTCCCTTGAGGACAGCCGCCGCCGCACGCATGTCCTCGATACGGCCGTTCGTACAGGAACCGATGACCGCCTGCTGTATCTCGATATGCCCAAGCTCCGCTATCGTCTTTGTATTTTCCGGCAGATGCGGACAGGCTACCGTCGGCTCGAGCGCGGAAAGGTCGACCTCTATCTCCCGGTCATAGACCGCATCCTCATCCGCTTCAAATACTGTGACCTCCCGGTCGACGCGTTCCCTGATATAAGCCATCGTTTTTTCATCCACCGGGAAAATCCCGTTCTTTGCGCCCGCCTCGATCGCCATATTGCAGATGGTAAACCGGTCGTCCATCGACAGGGAGGCAACTCCCTCTCCTGCAAACTCCATCGACTGATACAACGCTCCGTCCACTCCTATCATCCCGATGATATGCAGTATCACATCCTTGCCCGATACCCACGGCTTCAGCCTGCCCTTTAATACAAACCGTATCGCTCCCGGCACCTTAAACCATGCCTTACCGGTCGCCATTCCCGCCGCCAGATCCGTGGAACCGACGCCGGTTGAAAATGCGCCCAGCGCCCCATAGGTACAGGTATGGCTGTCTGCGCCAATGATCAGCTCTCCCGGCGCAACCAGTCCTTTCTCCGGCAGCAGCGCATGCTCGATTCCCATTGCTCCCACATCAAAAAAATTTACAATACCGTGTTTTTTGGAAAACTGCCGGCATTCCATACACTGTTCTGCAGATTTAATATCTTTATTCGGCGCAAAGTGGTCCATGACCAGCGCAATTTTCGTATTATCGAACACCTTATCAAAACCGGCCTTTTCCATTTCCCGGATAGCGACCGGCCCCGTAATATCATTGGCGAGCGTCAGATCCACATTTGCCTCTATCAACTGACCTGCTGTTACTGCCTCCATCCCCGCATGCCTTGCAAGTATCTTCTGCGTCATCGTCATTCCCATATTGTTTTCTTCCCCCTGTCCCTATTCGATAAAATACTTGTTTATGCCATTGATATAAGCCTTGATGGAAGCTTCTATCACATCAACCGAAACGCCGCGCCCGGTTACGACATCTTCTCCGCTGTCTATCTTAAGCTTAACGATAGCCTCTGCCTGAGCGTCCTCGCCGTCCGTTACAGAATTCAGCGAATAATCTGTCAGTTCGATATCTTTACCTACTATCTTATTAATAGCACGGAACGCTGCGTTGATCGGGCCATCCGATGCAGCGACGCGTTCAAATACCTCATTGCCTTTTTTCACACGGATAACGGCCGTAGAAGTGATGGAATTTCCGGAATTGATCACAAAACGGTCCAGCGTATATCGTTCTGCACCGGAAACCGGAACCGCACCGACCAATGCCTCCAAATCCCTGTCCTTAATGACTTTTTTCTTATCTGCCAACACCTTGAACTTTTCAAATGCCTTATCAAGGCTTTCTTTATCCAATGAATAGCCCAGCTCCCGCAGACGGTCTTCAAATGCATGCCTTCCGGAATGTTTCCCCAGAACGATGGCATTTTTCGGAATCCCGACCGATTCCGGTGTCATGATCTCATAGGTCTGCTTATTTGCCAATACGCCATGCTGATGAATACCGGATTCATGTGCAAAGGCATTTGCGCCGACAATCGGTTTTGTCGGTGCGATAGAAACGCCTGTAATGGTTTGAATCATACGGCTGGCGCGGTAAATCTGCTTTGTATCGATATTGCATTCGATACCATAGGCATCCTTACGGGTATTGAGCGCCATCACGCACTCTTCCATGGACGCATTTCCCGCACGCTCACCGATACCGTTTATCGTACACTCTATCTGGTCTATCCCCGCCTGTACCCCTGCCAGTGAGATAGCGACCGCCATGCCGAGGTCATTATGCACATGACAGGACAGCACGACATTTTCAATCCCCTGCGTATGCTCGCGGATATAACGCACGCGCGCCGCATATTCGTCCGGTATCATATAACCGACCGTATCCGGGATATTCAGCGTCGTAGCGCCCGCCCTGATAGCCGTTTCAAACACACGGCACAAAAAATCAAGCTCCGAACGGGTGGAGTCCTCTGCGGAAAACTCCACATCGCTGCAATATTTTTTCGCATAAGCAACATGATGAGCGACCGACTCTATCACCTGCTCCGGCGTCATTTTCAATTTGTACTGCATATGGATCGGAGAAGTGGCGATAAAAGTATGGATACGCGCCGATTCCGCTTTCCGGATGGCATTCCATGCTGCGTCGATATCCTTCTCGCTGCTGCGCGCCAGCGAGCAGATAGTGGAGTTTTTAACGGTATCCGCTATCGCTGCAATAGCCGCCGCATCTCCAGGGGAGGCGATAGCAAAACCCGCTTCGATGATATCCACACGCAACGCCTCCAACTGTCTGGCCACTTCGATTTTCTCGTTCAGGTTCATGCTGCATCCGGGAGACTGCTCACCATCCCGTAGGGTCGTGTCAAAAATCTTAATCGTTCTGCCCATTTTCTTGTCCTCACTTTCATGATTCGTAGCGCTCAGGGACGAAAAACATATAAAAGAATAAAAAAAGCTCCGTCCCTTAATCCAAACATTAAGAGACGAAGCATTCACTCCGCGGTACCACTCTCATTGCCGCAAACGCGGCCGCTCAATACGCATCCAACAACGCGCCTCCCCTGTAACGGTGGGAATCCGTTCCATCCTACCGGCAAAACAGCTTTCAGTGGACAGCTCCCGGACCAGTTTCATCGCTTCCTGACGCTGCCTTGCACCGGCCGGCAGCTCTCTGCAGACAGAACCACGATTACTTTTTCCGTTCATCACCTTTTTAATATGGTATTATCATATTCTCTGAAAGGTGAGTTGTCAAGCGCTTTTTTACTGCATCACATTATCCCACAAAAGATTCGAGCATATCTGTCTCTATCATAATGCTCATGCTCCTATTTTTCCGCAGAATATCTCATATAAATGCAGGTTTCCAAAATATAATTCAAATTAGGTCAAACTATGCCAAACTGCCACAGCCAAAAACGAGGGGAAAGAGGGCTGAAAAGTAGCTCCCAAAACACCCACAAATTCAGCTCTCGGTTAACCACTTTGGGCACCACTTGACCCTCTTTTTGCCCTCTTTTTGGCCGGTTAACCACTTGCGGACCACTAAAAATTGGGTGAAAACGGCTCTCGTTTTTCCAAATTTGGTCAAACTATATCAGCCCGTTTAGATATAGTAAAACCCCGGAAAACCTTGATTTTCCGGGGTTTTTGAACCATTTTGATATAGTCTGAGCAGTCGATTATCTCTTGCTGAACTGAGGAGCGCGACGAGCTGCTTTGAGACCGGGTTGAAATTCTTTGATTGCCGTTTTCCCTTGATATTCTGGGCTTTTTTGCCCTTTCGGTTCTCGGTTGTCCTATTCCTTAACCACAAAAATAGGTGCTTTTTTAATCAGAAACCCTCTGATGTAGCGCATCATTTACCACATCAAAAAGCTCCTCTGGTTTATTGTACTTCACTTTTGCATAGATGTCCATAGTTGTTTTGCTGTTTTCATGTCCTGCAAGGTACTGAACCGTCTTAGGGTCCACCCCTGCATAGAGAAGATTGGTAATGTAAGTGTGCCGCAGCTGATGTGGGGTCACATCAAAATCTATCGTATATCTGATTTTGGGTTGATTCTTCTGTGTCATGCCCAGCGTTGGAGTAACCGTATATTTGATACTCTCCCCATTTACATACTTATAGTAGTTCCGGGGCTTAGTGGAACGGACAATTACATACTGCCATACCCTCTGAAACTGTGAATATGCAAGCGGCTCTCCCTTGCTGTCAGCGATCACATAATTTGATATGGAATTTTCTTTCGCTTCTCTCAGACAATCTACCAAACACTTCGGTATCGGAATATCTCTTTTTGCTGCCGGAGTCTTTAGCACCGTAGAAACCACGGGTCTGTTATGCTCTGACCTCCATGCTCTCCGCACGGATATATACGGAGTAGGTGCGTCCAGGAATACACAATCCCATTGCAGTCCAAGTGCCTCCTCCCGGCGAAGCCCGGAATACAAGCCAATCATAATGAACAGATAGGGAGGCAGCCCCCTGACTGTATCCAACAACACCTCAACCTGCTGGTCGGTTAATGCGTCTTTCTTCTTCGTTGGCTTTCCGCCCTTTGCAGATATTCCTACACAGGGATTATAGGTAATCAGCTCACTACGCTCTGCCGAGTAAAAAATACATTTGATGAGCATATTTACCGTATTGTATAACCCCTCCGATTTTTTTGTCAGCGGTACAAGCGCCAGACGAATATCGTCTGCGGTCACTTCCTCCATATACATATCCCCCAAAGGCTTAATGATATAATTCCTCATGTCAGAGGTATATCCTTTCATCGTAGCTGAAGATACCTTTGCTGATTGCATCAGCAGCCATTTCTCACAATATTCAGCAACCGTTGGATGCTTCCGGCGGTAAATGATCTCCTCAACCTGCTTCTTTGCTGCCAGCTGTTTTTCATACAGTTCTTCACAAGTGGTCGCATACAAGCTGACCTGCTTGCCATCCGCATCCTGAATCCGTGTTCTGTAATATAGGATTCCTTTTCTCGTAACAGTTCCGTACTGCGGAACACTTTTATTTTTCTTTGCCATATAGATTTTCCTTTCTTGATAATGAGCGTTTACAACTTACACCCTCGTTTTATCAGAAAGCATGAATTTAATCAAAGATACGGATTGGGGAAAACAAAGAGCGAGACATCCTTGCCTCGCTCTTACTGCTTATGATATTTCATTACTTCTGTGCTTTAGGATCGAACACCATCCCACTGAGCAAATGCGCTGCCCATGCTTTTGACCAGCTCATCCGGTCGATTGTATTTGACCTTTGCATAGATGTCCATGGTAATCTTGCTGCTCTCATGGCCTGCCAGATATTGAACCGTTTTGGGGTCTACTGATGAATGGATCAGGTTCGTGATATATGTATGCCGGAGCTGATGGGGAGTTACCTCAAAGTCCAAACTGTAAACCACCCTCCCATTATGAGCGGCCTTCTCCCCAAGAACAGGAGTAACTGTATGCTGCACACGCTTTCCATCTTCATATCGGTAATATACCCGCTCCTTTGTTGTTCTGGTAACGATATACTGCCAGAGCCTCTTAAACTGCGTGTAGGACAGCGGATCGCCATCACGATTTGAAACAACATACTCCGAAGTGGAATTTGCCTTTGCTTCTCTCAGGCAGTCTGCCAAGCAGATGGGGAGGGGAATGTTTCTCTCCGCCGCCTTTGTTTTCAATTCATCAAGAATGACCGGTCGGTTGCTTTCTGTGTGCCATGCCCTTCGTACTGTCAGGTATGGTGTATCCGTATCCAAATATACAGAATCCCATTGCAGGGCGAGGATTTCTTCTCTCCGCAATCCTGCATACAGACCAAGCATCACAAATACATACGGCGGAAGCCCTTGAATGGCATCCAATAAGCGGGCTGCCTGCTCATCTGTCAGAGCTTCTTTTTCTTTCTGCGGAACGCCTCCACCTTTTGAGGTCAGATAGACCGTTGGGTTATTTTCGATGATCCGGCTTTCCTTTGCTGCCCGGAAAATAGATTTGTAAAGGACAACCACCGACTTATAAACCGAAGCCGATTTTTTGGAAACAGGAACGAGGGCAAGCTGAATGTCATCCAAAGTCACATCCGCCATCCGCATATCTCCCAATTCTTTGATAATGTGCCTTCTGACTTTAGATGTATAGTCGGTCATTGTAGTAGCTCGTACATGAACCGACTGCATCAGAAGCCATTTCTCACAGTATTCTGCAACGGTGGGCGACTTTCGACAAAATGTATCATTGTCGATCTGCTCCAACGCATTTAATTCCTTATCATATAATTCTTCAGGTGTCCTTGCATAAAGGGCCACCAATTTTCCATCTGCATCCTGAACTCTTGTCCTGTAATAGTCAAGACCGTTCAGCGTAACTGTACCGTATTGTGGAATCGCTCGTTTTCTATTTGCCAATTCCTCCACCTCCTAAAAAAGATCTCCAGCGCTGTACCTTTGTTTTATCAAACATCTCTGATTCCATCAAGGATACGGACCGGCTCACGATCTTCCGCTTCGAGGCTTACGGTAGGTTGTGCTTCTCTCAACAGGCTTTGCCCTGTGCGTACATTTTGCGATATACTCCTGGAGACCTGCCGCAGTAAAATACACACAGCCATTCTGAACATACTGCACATAAGAGATCAAGCCGTTGTTACGGGCGGCATCCAGCGTTGCGATGCTGATTCCTAAGATTTCAGCAGCTTCTTTTCGTGTAATGAGTTTTTCCATAGACCATATTCCCTCCAATCTGTCAAGGTTATCATCGTGCTTTCAAAATCACATGAATACGCTGGCAGCCGAAACTGCCAGCGCATGGTATCTGATTTTGAATAGAAAACGACCACCTAAGAAAGTAATCGCTTCCTATTTTAATGTAACTCAATTCTCGCCACATTTGCCACGCAACCCTGACGATGGGAACATAGCAGGTCTCCGCTGGCGCGGTTGTCATAACTCCACAGCGTCGTTTTACTCGTGCGCCGCAGGGTTCTCCCCAAGTCTTTAGGGAGCCGTGAGGAAGTATCGTTAGCCCCTGTGGTGTCATGGCGCGCCGGAGTGCCAGTCCGGGTCTAAGGTTTCCGTTGATCGCTCTGGCAACTTGTCCATTCGCCTCCTGCAAGCTGCCGTCACAGCGTCGTACCTTATGTCGCTCGTCACACAGGTTTCGTACCTGCTATACTGTATATTCAATTTTCAAGCTACAAAGAAAGAAAAACATCTCTCTAACAATACTGACAAAAACAACTTAATTTTCCCGCCTCCCCTTAAAAATTTTTATCAAAATTATTTGCTAATCGTTTTAAGCCACGCTGTATACTTTCATACACTCGGCTGATGGAAACTCCTTCTGCTTCCGAAATTTCTTTCACAGTCATATCCAGATAAAATCGAGCAAAAATTCTTTTTGCCTGATTTTCTGGCAGAGCCATGACTGCCGTACAAAGCTGCTCAGCAAGTTGCTGTTTTTCCAGAATTTCGTCAGGAGTTAATGGAGGTGTTGTCACAAAACGCTCAATGCCATTGTTGCACTCGAGAGAGTAGTGTGCTTTGTAGCGATACATTCTCCGATTATAGGCATCTTCTGCTTTGGATTGAGCTTCAATAACCTCCATCACTTCATCAGTGACTTCCACATAAGTATCAGTTTTATAAATATTGGGATACAGCTCCCGCAAATTGATTTGTTTCATAGAAACCTCCATTTCTGTTCGTTGGTTGATAAGCGAATAGAAATGAAAGTGGAGGAGAGCGACAAGTGATAAAATAACGTTGAATAAAAAATAATGCGCCCCACCAGGCATAACCTGACAAGGCACATAAAAAGATAAGAGTGCAAGCTCCTACATTGTACGATTCATATGTAAAAATGTATTTGGGACATAATTAGTTGATTGCATAATATAATCCAATAACATATCATTTTTATCAAAATAACCATAAAATTAAAATATTGGGCACCATAGCAGGCTAGTAACGGATCGGCAGCCAGTTGCACTACTGATACATTATGCCAAATAAACTTCATAACCTGCACAAATTAATATTTTGACTAGCATTTCTGAAAACTAATAAATGCACTGATTTTTCACAGTGAGTTAGTAGCTGCAAAGTAAAAACACAGCAGATGCTACTCATTGTAGAAAAAGACAAAAATTTCGACTTTTCAGAAAGTCCCTAATTAGTGTCTGCTGAATAACCAAAAAAGTCTTATAAATCAAGCGCTTCCGTTTGAAAAGTGGTATGATAGATGCAAGGAAAAAAGGCTTTTTCATTAAATTTTCTTGCATCTATAAGCTGCGTTTATGGACAGGAGGTAGTTCTCATGTATCATTCAACTGAAAACAGACAAATCTGCTTTGATGATTTCTTTCAGCCGGCAGGTCTTCATATGAACCCAAATAACCGCTGGATTCGCCTGGCAGATATGATACCATGGTCAAAATACGAGAAAAAGTATTCCTGTTTTTTCAAGAATGATACGAAGGTTGGAAACATCTTTAAGTCTTTCAGAATGGCGCTGGGCTCATTGATCATCCAAAGCAAATACGGTTACTCAGACCGCGAGGTGGTTGACCAGATAACCGAGAATCCATACTATCAGTACTTTGTTGGCCTCCCGGGTTACCAGGAGGAAAAGCCATTTGATGCAAGCATGATGGTTTACTTTCGCAAGCGTGTCAATGCAGATGTTCTGAATGAGATCAATCTGGAATTCCTGGAGCAGGAAGCTGAAAAGGAAGATGACCGAAATGATCCTTCAGATACATCAACAAATGGAAAATCAGGTGCTGACGGCACAGCAGATCCGACAGCCCCTGAACAGTCTAACGCCGGAACACTGATGCTGGATGCAACCTGTGCGCCGCAGCAAATCGCATACCCTCAGGACTTTCAGCTTCTCAATGATGCAAGAGAAAAGCTTGAGCAGATGATAGATTTATTCTGCTTCAGGTATGGGCTTGCAAAGCCAAGAACATATCGTGTGAAGGCACGGAACAATTACCTTGGGCTGGCAAAAATGCGTAAACGTACCAGAAATAAGATCCGTAAGGTAATCAAGGCTCAGCTGAATTACGTCAGAAGGGATTTGAAATACCTTGATGCATGGATGGCAGATGGTTATGCAGCACCATTTGACAAACGGATGACACAGGAGTTTCTGACAATCCGTGTGCTGTATGAACAGCAGCTGTACATGTATGAGAATAAGACACATTCTGTCGAGAACCGTATTGTCAGTATCTCACAGCCGTACATCCGGCCGATCGTCAGAGGTAAGGCTAAGAATCCGGTTGAGTTTGGCACAAAACTCGATATCAGCATTGACGAAAAGAGCTATGCCAGACTTGAGGGGGCATCCTTTGATGCATATAATGAAGGTCTGTACCTTCAGGATGCAGTGGAGCGATATAAGGAGCGTACCGGGCGTTATCCTGAGCGTGTTTTGGCCGATACAATATACCGCAACCATGAAAACCGCAGATACTGTAAGGCCCATGGAATCCGGTTATCCGGACCTAAGCTTGGAAGACCATGCAAGGCAACAAAGGTGATTGACAGGATGCTGGAGTACCAGGACAACACGGATCGTATCGAGGTTGAAAGAGCGTTCAGCCTGGCAAAACGGTGCTATGGTCTAGACCTGATTCGATGTAAACTGCCGGAAACAACAATGACAACCATCTCATTATCCATCTTTGCAATGAATCTCTTCAAGGCATTGAAGGGCATTTTTGCGCAATTTTTGGAAGCCATCAGATTTTGGATTCTATTGGAGCCAACCGACTGTGTGCGAACAGCATGACAGTCGGTGAATCTGCTGAAAAATGAGATGATTCAAAAAAGCTGAGTTATTCAGCTGACACTAATTATAAATATATTTTTCTGCCTGTGTTTTATACATTTTTGCATATAATCCATTCATATGAATTAATTCTGTGTGTGTTCCTGATTCTTTAATAACACCATCTTCTAAATACATTATTCTATCCATATCTTTAACATTCGATAGCCTATGTGATACTAGAATCATAGTTTTTCCTTCAGCTAATCTCATCACATTATCAAATAGCTCTTTTTCACTAATAGGATCTAAGGAACTTACTGGTTCATCAAGTATGATTATATTACACTGTTTTAAAAAAGCCCTAGCAATGGCAATTCTCTGAAACTCTCCACCAGAAAAAATCGTACCTGTATTATCAAATTCTTTTGTTATCTCAGTGTGAATTCCTTTTTTAAGAGTGTTCACTTTCTTGTCTAGTCCTACAAATTCCAGTGCCTTATTTATTTTATTTTCATCTCTTTCTGAAGAAATCTCATCCATAAGAATATTTTCACCCAAAGAAACAGCAAATATCTTAAAATCTTGAAAAACAATTGCACAGCAATCTTTTATTATTTCCTTTGTATACTCTTTATATGGTATCCCTTGTAAAAATATCTCGCCTTCGGTTGGATCATACAGTCTACTTATGAGTTTAATTATTGTACTTTTTCCTGCTCCATTGCTTCCAACAAACGCGATTTTTTCTCCTTGCTTTATAGTAAAATTAAGATTATCCACTGCATTAGTTTGAGAGTTTAAATATTTAAAAGAGACACTACGAAATTCAATGTAGAAGTTCTTTTCTAAGTTTAATGTTTTTTCCCCATAGTTTATTTTTGGAATATATTCTATATATTCTAAAAAACTTTCAATATAGATTCCATTTTCAACTAATTGCGGTATTACTTTAATTAATAATGTTATCTGTGTTGTTAGTTGTTGCATTCCATTTGCTAAAGCAACAAAATCTCCTACAGAAATAAATTTATTTAAAACTTTATTTGCTAAATATAGAACTGTGGCCACATTCAGTAATTGGGTTGTAGCATTTTGTATACTTCTGATCTTTATATACTTTTTAGCATAACTATTTGTCAATTCAACAATTTTTTTAAGTTGCTTTTCAAACTTATTTATTAACAATAACGGAAACTTTTCATAAACCCGAATTTCTTTTGCATATTCAGATTGAGAACTTACTCTTTGAATATAATCCATTTCTCTTTCAATAGGGATTTGTTCTTTATAAAATTTATGAGTTAATTTTATAGATAGTGTATTTAGAGAAAATGAAATCACCACATTTAACAATGACAGAAAAATGACAAATGGATCTATTGTTGTAATTAGCACTGTAAATGCACCAATACTTAAAATTGAGGAAGTTGCATTAGATATTGTATTAAGAACCTCCACTATTCTAGTTTCAGCTTGTTCTTGTGCTATAGTAAATTTGTTGTAATAAGTAGCATCCTCAAAACATTCTAAATCAAGTGTTATAGATTTTTTAAATACAAGAAGTTGCATCTTCTTACTAATTATTTTAATATTTTTTGCATTGACTTTTTGTTCTATAAAAGTAGTAACTGTTGACAAGATTATATTTGATACCAAAAAAAATATGAGTATCGTTATTAAATTTTTTATGTCTCCATTCATACTAATAGAATCTACAACCACCTTCAACATCAATACTCCAAGTATAGATTGTGTACTCCGCAAGATGCCTGTTAAAATAATGAGAAAAGGTTGCAATGGTGAGAATGAAATAATATATTTCATCATTTTAATATTGTTTTTAATTGTCTTTGACATAAAATAACTCTCCATGCTATAGATTTCAATTAATAGAAAAGCAGGATTTGAAAGATATACTCGTCCTTCAAATCCCGCTTAGCCTGATTAGTGATTATCCAAACATAACTCCACCTGTGCAGCCGCTGCAACCACTGTCGCAGCCTTTACAAGTTCCCCTGCAACCTTTGCAGTGATTATTGTTTCCACACGCAAATGGAACAATGTCATAATCATCATCAATAGTAGTTAACATGAAATCCATAGTTCTTCCTCCTTCCTTTATTTATTATAAATCTATGTAAAATAGACTTATGCAGGATTAAACTAACCTTTAGTAATTGTCAATAAGCAGGTTTCGTAGTTAACATGAAATTTTGATTCATATGGTAAATGGTATTTTGATGAAATAGATTTCCACCATTGATAACATTCTTTATTAGCGTCACTAAGTTCTGACTCTAAATTCTCAAAGTTTTTCTCATTAAACCCAAATTCTTTGACTCGATTGGGATTACTATCTAAGATTAGCTTTACAGTTTTCAAAGATTGAAATTTTTGGACTAACTTCATCAGCGTCCTAACTTCTGATACTGTTAGTGTAGTATGATTATCCATAGTCCCTCCTAATACATCCATTTTTTTGCAATTGCTTTCTCATCTTTATAGATCATATTTGCCACATAATCTACATAGTCTATTTGAGGAATTTCTTCTGCAATAAATCTATAAGCGTGTAATTCCTTTAATTTATCAGCTAATTTTTTCTGAGCATTTGCATGAATAGTTTCTATTCTACATTGCATTGAAGATGGTACATTAATCTCATTAGTAGATATTTTACTGTTCAGCAAACAGCGGTTACAAGCTGTTGCTTTACAAGAATTACACATGGGAGATTTCTCTCTAAAATACCACTTTCTTTCATCTTCATTAATTCCTTTATCAATTGAACCTATAGACCAGTCTGGATTAGTAAAATAAAAACCCGCACAAACATAAAACTTACCATTTGGAGCTAAACAAATAGAGTTTATTCCGGCAGCGCAATCTCTTGTTTCACCTCCACTTAGTTGTAATCTATCTGTTAGAATATTTATCTGAAAATTAGTATCTGATGTGCTATATAGATCTGCTATATAATCAATCAATTTACATAATTCTTGTTCATATTCTTTTAAGGTATCCTCATTCCACAGCTCAATATCAGAAATAAAAACATTTACTCTTCGTACACTGAACCGCTACCCGTCAAGAGGACAGTGAAAAAATATAAAGTTTTCCCGGCCAGCAGCTCAGTGCTGCTGGCCACTTTTTATGCGGCGAGATAGATCGCATGCTTTTCCATGGGCGTTAAGACACCCAGGTTGCGCTGTACTCTCTTGGTGTTGTAATAGCAGATATAATGCTTAATCATCTGGACAAGTTTGTTCTTGCTGGTAAAGCGTTTTCCGTAGTAACGTTCCCGCTTTAAGATGCCCCAAAATCCCTCCATGGGGCCATTGTCAATGCAGTGAGCTACACGGGACATGCTTTGAGTCATTCCTGCTTGTACTAGTCTGTGGTGGAAGGTTCGATTGGTATACTGAAAGCCTCGGTCGCTGTGGAACAATGGATGAGCGTCAGGATTGGTCCTCACCGCTTTGTCAAAGGTTTTGAACACGAGAAGATTATCGTTGCGTTCTCCAATCACATAGGCAACAATGCGCCGGTCATAGAGATCCAGAATGGCACTGAGGTAGACTTTGTGTACTTCTACACCCTCATACCATTTGAATTCCGTCACATCGGTCAACCACTTTTCATTCGGCTTTTCTGCATGGAATTGGCGGTTCAATAGGTTGTCTGCAAGATACTGAGGATTCTTGGCCCGTCTGGTACAGCCGCGGTTGCTGTACTTCACCGTAGACCGAATATCTCTGGCCCGACAAATGCGCAGCACTCTCTTGTCATTAACGTGGATGTCATAGTCATGGCGTAAGTCATCATTCAGCCTTCGGTAGCCTTTGTCCGGGTATTCATCGTGGATTTTCTCGATCTTTTCCGCCAATTGCTCATTCTCCGCCACTCTGTGGCTCAGCTTTCCGGACACCCATTTGTGGTATGCAGACCGAGACACATGGAGCAGCTTGCAGGCTGTTTCAATAGGAAAACCCACCTCCTCATGGTACTCCCGAATAGCCTGATATGTACGGCGCTGTCTCACTTCTTCCAGGCCTCTCTCCTTTCGATCTCGTCCAATTTTTTTAGCAGACCATTCTCCATTTCTGCCAGATACAGCTTGTGCTTGAGTTGCTCGATTTCGATTTGCGCTTTCTCCAGTTCGGTGCGAGGGACTTGGTCTTTCTTCCGACGGCCTCGCCGATCCTCTAAGCCCGATTCTCCCATCTGTTCAAACCGAAGAGTCCAACTCCGAATCTGTTGATAGCTGACCTGATATTTCAGGGCCATTTCTCCGTAATTCTTTCCGCTAGCAATACAATCCTTAACAATTTGGATGCGCTCTTCCAGCGTGGTTTCCCGCCCTTGCTTCATGTAGCTTCCACCTCCTGAGTATTTTACGGAGTTGAAGTCTCCATGAGCATTATACATCTGAATCCAGTTCCTGAGCTGTATGGAACTCCGAATATGATATTTTTTGCAAATCTCTGATAGGCTGCCAATACCGGATAAATACTCTTCCACAGCTGCCCTTTTTAGTTCCGGACTATATATTCGATTCTTATGTGGCAAAAATGCATCTACCCCATCCGCCTCGTAGTTGCGTACCCACCCATTGAACGACTGCCTCCTAACACCACTCCTTCGAGCTGCTTCGTTCATGCCGATTCGTCCTTTGAGGTACTCCTGAACAATCTGAACTTTTTCCTCTACGCTCAACTTCTGTTTGTATGACATAACAATGCTCCCCCCATGATTGACAGTGTTTTATTTCACTGTCTCTCATAGAGGGAGCATATCACACCTATGTTTCTAAATTTCTTTATACTTTCACTTAATCTTTGTACTGTATCACTCTTTAAAATGTAATTAACTACAGGAGTAGTTATATATCTTGAAAACTCATCTAAGATCGTAATACTTCTATTTGTATTGGCAAATACTCTGTTTTTATCTATTTCAAAAAATATTTTCTTGCTAGAATCTATTTCGAATTTCATATTACCTAAAAAAATTGGTAAAACTTCATTTTCTAGACAAAATTCCAATCCTTTTTCATATAAATCTTTTGACATTTCTTTGCCCAAACAAAATCTTTTTGTATAATTGCAAAACGATGGTGCATCGTCATCCATAATAAAATAGATATATTTTAAATATTCATGTTTTGAATTAAGTACTTTTTCTATGACACGATCAGAGGTTCTTCCCGTTAATCTTTCATACCTTGTCCAAAAATATTTATTAGCTCTTGCATTTGCCTTATGCATTTCACAAATCGCTGTAACTCTATCATACAAAGAGCCATTTTCCTGATAATTTTGTGCAACACACCAACCACAATCAGTACCAACTTCACAATTTAGACACTTGCTTTCACTGACTACATTCCATGCAGTTCCACAAAGTGCACGAAGTGTATTATAATTTATTCCCGTAGATATATGTCCCACAGTTTTGCTCTTTTTATCCTCTGAGCACATATCCAAAAAACGAATACATGGATAAATATTTCCTTCATAATCAAACGCTAAACTTTTGTATCCAGCACCACACCTATTCTGATTTAAAGAAGTTGTCGACACAGGAAGCCCTCTTCTTTTTTCAAAATATGCTACAGAATGTGTTAAGTATCTTCCTGATTCAAACATATAGTCAGCCAAATCTATCAATTGTTTTTCAAACAATTCAGGATCTCCTGGTTTCCACACATCCTCATACACCAAATTAGATTCAACATTTTTAAATCCTAAATCCCATAAATGAATAATACTTTCTTTGAGATATTTTAAATCATCACTAGAAAAAGTGGACTTTTGATATATTTCTTCTCCAAAATCCTCTTGAAATTTTCCAAAAGACTTTATAACCATATCATACGAGCCTTGACCGTCTAAAGTTTTTCTTGTTAAGTCGTGCTTTTCCTTTGTGCCATCAATGCTAAATCCAAACCCACAATGACTGTGGTGCTTCTTGATATATTCATGTACTTTAGGACTATCATAAAGAGTTCCATTTGTAGAAAATGAAATTTGAAAATTATCAAACCACTTATGGTGCTTTACATACAAGGATAAAACAATATAATCACTAATCTGATCAATCAAATCTATTTCTATCAAAGGCTCTCCACCTATAAAATCCACCATAAGATTCTCTGTTAGGCTAGTGCAATATGGGTCGTTAATTAAGAAGTCTACAATTTTTTTACCCATTTCAAATGACATTTTATGGAAGTGGTTTTTCCCAACCATGTAGCAATAGGAACATTTTAAATTACACTCCTCAGTAACGCAGAAAGTAGCATTTAAGTAATTCCCCCTATCCCATGTTATATGAGCAGTATTTTTGTCTCCCATTGTCTTATCAATAACAGAATCTAAATCAATTACAGCCATGGTATACCTCCATTTTTTCATTTAAATTTAGTCAATATCTTTTCTACAATAAAATATTTGGTTTATTTTATAAGATACCAAAAATAATAATAAAGATCCTAAGACTAAAATACTTCTCCCAGTTTCAAGAGAAACATTGAACTTGTTAAAAAAATATATTAGTCCACCTACAAAACAAATTGAAATAATAATACTGATAATAATATTAAAGCTGGAATCAGTTAAGCTGAAAATATAGCGTAAAAAAAAGTAAAATGAATATATAAAGAAAACTAATGCTGTTGATAAGCAGTATAAAGTTATTATATCTTTAAGACCAAAGTCAAAAAATATAAATCCTCTTATGTTTATAATTAATAGCAAAATTATAGTATTTATTAATATTCCTACTACAAAGAAACTTATTGAAAATAAATACTTCTCTTGAATAACTTTTTCTTTTTTTAGAGGAAAAGTTATTGTATATTTATTCCAGTTTATAGCATCAAAACTGTATGAACTTGTAAGAGAACAGATGGGGATTGAGAGTGTAACACAAACCATATATGCCTGGACAATGAACGGCTGTTCAGATAAGCCGATAACAATAATACCTATCAAAGAAATCATACATAATAAAATCATCATGATATGCTTACTTTTGTAAAAATCATTTAAAAATAGTCCTTTCATAGATTACTCTCCTTTCAAAATTAATTTTGAAATTTCGTCTATAGACGGTGCATCAATAACTAAGTTTCTATGTTTTTTTTTAAATTCATCTTTGTTAGAAACTAAAATATTAAATTGCAGTCCACTGTGTCCGGAGGTCATATAATCTGTAGAAGGAATTGCCAAGAAATCTTTTTCCTTGCATCGAACTATTCCATATTCATAAAGTAAAACATCTTTTTTTTCAGATAGTACAATTTTGCCTTCGTAAATAAATGTTATATAATCTGCAATTTTTTCAAGGTCACTGCTAATATGAGAAGATAGTAAAATTGTGTTATTCTCATTCACTACAAATGCTAAAAGTAAATCTAATATTTCATCTCTAACAATAGGGTCAATTCCAGCAGTAGGCTCATCCAATATTAACAATTGGGGATGGTGGGCTAATGCAACAGCAATGGAAAGTTTTTTCTCTGTTCCATGAGATAACATTTTAATTTTTCTTTTCAGCGGTACATTGAATTTTTCTAATAATGAAAAATAATACGCCTCATCCCAATTGCCGTATATTCCCGAAAAAATCTTTGATAGTTGCAAAGGAGTTAGCACTGGTGAAAAACTACCGTTATCAAATACAACACCAATTTTTTCTCTCATTAATACATCATCATTCAACATTTCTTTTCCAAACAGCTTAACAGTGCCATTATCTTTTTTTATGATATTTAAAATCAAGTTTATTGTGGTCGTCTTTCCTGCGCCATTTTTCCCTACAAAGCCCATCACACTTCCTTTAGGAATTGTAAAGGACACATCTTTTAGGCAAAACTCAGAAGCCACATATTTTTTCTGTAAATTTACTATATCTAGAGCATTGTACATACACTATTCCTCCATATAAAAAATTGTTACTAAATCAATAAGTTTTTCTAGTGAAACACCATTAGCTTTAGCGCTTCCAATAGCCTTAGATAAATAATCTTCCATATTTTTTTGTAATTCTTCTTTAAGCAAGTTATCATTGCAGGCTGTCACAAAGCTCCCTCTACCAACAGTAGTTTCTATATACCCATCTCTTTGTAAATCTTCATATGCTTTTTGTACTGTCATTACACTAACATGTAGCATTCGTGCCAAATTTCTCATTGAAGGGATTGAATCACCAGCTTGTAAATCTCCATTAATTATCAACTCTTTTATTTGAGTTGTTATTTGCTCATAAATAGGCTTACTCGTATTGTTGCTAATTATTATTTCCATGATTCTCTCCATATCTTACTGTTCTATAACATTATAGTACACTTTGTTTTTTTTGTCAATATTTTCATTTTGAATATACCAGCAAGCAATGCCGGTGTTAATACACACCGACCCGCAGAGTGCAAAATCCCTCCGTGATTTTCCTCTCCGCTTGCTTGTTGAGGGCAGCGCCCCCA
>UQDA01000007.1 GCA_900539715.1 uncultured Lachnospiraceae bacterium
TATAGAAAAAATCTGATATACTAATCCTGTTCCGGATGAGGAACAATGATATTGAAATGTTTTGAGAAAAAGGCAGGAAAATGCCGCAGCACGGCAGAATGAGAGGAAATATGGTTAAAGCAGTAGTTGGAGCAAACTGGGGAGACGAAGGCAAAGGCAAGATAACGGATATGCTGTCAAAAGAAGCGGATATTGTGATACGTTATCAGGGAGGTGCGAACGCAGGACATACTATCGTGAATGATTACGGTAAATTTGCGCTGCATACGCTGCCGTCCGGCGTATTTTACAGCCATGTCACAAATGTTATCGGAAACGGAGTTGCACTGAATGTGCCCCGTTTATTTGCGGAAGTCAGGGAGCTGACAGAACGCGGTGTGCCTGCACCGCACCTGATGATTTCAGAACGGGCGCAGATGGTGATGCCTTATCACATTCTTCAGGACACTTATGAAGAAGCCCGTCTTGCAGGCAAGTCTTTCGGTTCCACCAAATCCGGCATTGCGCCTTTTTATTCGGATAAATTTGCAAAGATAGGATTTCAGGTGAGCGAGCTTTTTTGTGAGGAGCTTCTTCAGGAAAAGGTCAAACAGGTGTGCGAGATTAAAAACGTGTTGTTTGAGCATCTGTATCATCAGGCTCCTATCGACCCCGAAGAGCTTTTGGATACGCTGCACGAGTACAGGGATATGGTCGCTCCGTATGTAGGAAATGTTTCAGCGTTTCTGGATCAGGCGGTAAAAGAGGGGAAAAATATTTTGCTGGAGGGTCAGCTCGGAACGATGAAAGACCCTGACCACGGTATTTATCCGATGGTTACATCCTCTTCGACGCTGGCGGCATATGGCGCTATCGGCGCGGGAATTCCTCCTTATGAGATTAAAAATATCATCGCAGTGACGAAGGCTTATTCCTCCGCAGTAGGTGCGGGCGCATTTGTTTCGGAAATCTTCGGAGACGAGGCGGATGAGCTGCGCAGACGAGGCGGCGACGGCGGGGAATACGGTGCAACGACAGGACGTCCCAGAAGGATGGGGTGGTATGACTGTGTTGCTTCCCGCTATGGGTGCAGGCTGCAGGGAACGACCGATGTGGCGCTGACCGTTCTGGATGTGCTCGGCTATCTGGACGAGATTCCTGTATGCGTAGGTTATGAAGTTGACGGAGAGGTGACGAAAGAATTTCCCGTGACGTGGAAGCTTGAACAGGCAAAGCCTGTTTACGAGGTATTGCCCGGCTGGAAATGCGATATCCGCGGTATCCGCACATATGAAGAATTGCCGGAAAACTGCCGCAGATATGTGGAATTTATCGAGGAGCAGCTTGGATATCCGGTAACGATGGTTTCCAACGGACCTGGCAGGGACGATATGATATTAAGAGAGAGCAGACTGAAATAAGGCGGCTCTTGTGCAGACAGGAGAAATCCCGTATAATGGGGCTGTAGCTTCATTATACGGGATTTTTTATACAAACAGGAAATATATACTTTTGCCATAGAAGGGGAATGGAAATGGAACGATATGACCTTCCGGTATTATTTACGGAAAACGAGCGGGAAAAATATGTGGACTGGGCGTTGAAAAAGGAAAAGATTCTGTTCCCGACGGCGGTGCTGGCGGCGGTGCTGGACGTGTTCGTGCTGCTGGGAACGGTCTTTTATTTATGGGAGATGAGGACAGAACATGCTTATTTTTTCATGTGGACATCACAGTGGGGAGACATTGTCATGAAGGTTTCCGGCGTTCTGGCACTCGTGCTGACCGGATTGGTCATCAAACCGCTGGACATTATCCTTGACTTTATCTATAAAAAGCCCGAGGAGCCTAAAATGGTCACACTGATACCGTCTGAGGAAGGGATACATTATGCGGTATGCCGACAGAAAACAGAGCTGGACAGCGGAGTGATCGCGTGGTCAGACTGGGACAGGGCAGTGTTTTTGGATAGCAATGAAATCGTACTGAATCATGAAAGATATCGGATAGGTGCGAATACAATAGAAACGATATACCCGGAAAACAAACGGAAACGATGGATGGAACGTCCCGATGAAAAATATAGGAACAGTGCGGATTTAAGAATGACAGACCGGAGCCTGAGGGGCTTTTTGGCATCGCTTGAGGAAAAGAAAAAAGAAGCGGAATGGATGGAAAATAATCTGAAGACAGAATGAATGGAGTGTTATACGCTCCGGGATGGAGATGAAAATGGCGGCAAATCTGGAATATTACAGAGTATTTTACCATGTGGCAAAGTGCGGTTCGGTGACGAAGGCGGCAGCAGAGCTGTCCTTATCCCAGCCGGCGGTGAGCCAGAGTATCCGGCAGCTGGAAAATGTGCTTGGGATGCGTCTGTTTGTAAGGAGCGCGAGGGGACTTACCCTGACGGCGGAGGGAAAGGTTCTGTATTCCTATGCGGAGGCGGGCTGCGGCCAGTTTGAGGCGGGAGAAAGGAATCTTCTTCAAATGAAAAATCTGGAATGCGGGGAAATTACGATAGGAGCATCGGACATGACGCTGCGTTTTTTTCTGTTGCCTTATCTGGAACGTTTTCATGAGCGATATCCGGGCGTGCGTTTTCATATCACAAACGGACCGACTCCGGCAGCAATGAAACTGCTGAAAGAGGGAAGGATAGATTTTGCGGTCGTGTCCGGGCCGCTTTTGACGCAGGATAATATATGTACGGTGCCGGTGCGCGGCATACGGGATATTTTTGTGGCGGGTCCTAAATTTGCGGAATATGCCCGAAAAGAGCAGCCGCTTTCCGTTCTGGAAAAACTGCCGCTTATCACACTGGACAAAGATACGTCTACGCGTGCATATGTGCAGCGCTTTTTAGAGGAACGCAATGTCCATATCCAGCCGGAATTTGAGCTGTCTACGAGCGATATGATCGTGCAGTTTGCTCTGCGTAATCTTGGCGTCGGATGCGTTGTAAAAGATTTTGCAAAAAAGGAACTGGACAGTGGGGAGCTTGTAGAGTTACAATTAAAAGAGCAGTTGCCTGAGAGACAGTTTTTGGTAGCGTCAGGAGCAAAGGGCGGTCAGAGTCTGGCTGCGGCGGAGCTTCTGAAGCTGATGACGGGCAATAGAGAAAAAGAATTGCGGAATACCGGGAAGGGAGAAAAAGAATGATCAGAACTGTTATTTTTGACATTGGGAATGTACTGGCGGGCTTTGACTGGTATTCTTTTTTCAGAAAACAGGGATTTTCAGAGGAAATGTGCGCACGGCTCGGGAGAGCGACGGTGCAGAGCGATGACTGGAAGGAATATGACAGGGGATGTGTCAGCGATGAGCGGATGCTGGAACTGTTCTGTGAAAATGATCCGGAGATTGCGGGAGAGATCCGGCAGGCCCTGGATGATTTCCACGGACTCGTGACACCTTATGATTATGCGATAGAGTGGGTAAAAGAGTTGAAGCAAAAAGGATATCAGGTGCTTGTACTGTCGAATTTTTCGGACAAGGCATTAAAGGAATGCTGGCATGCGCTGGATTTTTTGCCGTATACGGATGGAGGAATTTTGTCCTTTCAGGATAAAGTAATTAAGCCGATGCCGGAGATTTACCGGCTGATCCTGGACCGTTACCGATTAAAGCCTGAAGAGTGTGTTTTCATGGATGATGCAAAACAGAACGTGGAGGGAGCAAAAGCTGCCGGAATTCATGCGTTTGTATTTGAAAACTATGCTCAGGCAAAAAAAGAGCTGGAAAAATCAGGAGTAAGATGAGGCGAGGGCTTTTTTATGGTAAAAAAATATATTACACAGGGGAATATCCTGACGGAGGTGGAAAAGGCGGGGCCGGGCTGCTGGATAAACCTTGTTGCCCCCACGCTGGAGGAATGTGCGGAGATAGCGCAGCAGTACGGCATCGATCTGTCGGACGTGCGTGCGGCGCTGGATGATGAGGAGAGCTCCCGTGTGGATGTGAGCAATGAATATACGTTGATCTTGTTTGACGTTCCTTCGCTGGAATATCGTCATGAAAGGGAGGCATATACGACAATTCCGTTGGGACTGATCCTTGTGGACGATGTGCTTTTGACAGTGTGCGCAGAGCAGACGCCGGTTTTGAAAAATTTTATGGAAAATACGGTAAAGGAATTTTCCACAAAGAAGCAGATGCGCTTCATTTATCAGATTTTTTTGCGTTCCTGTATGCTTTATCAGTCTTATCTGCGGATCGTGGACAGAAAACGGAAGGAGATTGAGGCGCATATCAGTGAGGATACGGAGGAAATGGAGCTGATCGATCTTCACGAGCTGGAATCCAACCTTGTTTATTTCGATACGTCTCTGCGGGCAAATAAGGTGGTGCTGGAACGGCTGATGCGCTACAGCCGTATCAAGAAATATCCGGAAGACCAGGATCTTCTGGAGGATGTGGTCGTGGAAAATCAGCAGGCGATTGAAATGACCCGTATTTACAGGGATATCATTCAGGGTACGAGGGAGCTGTTATCTTCTGTAATGGATAATCGGCTGAATAATGCCATGAAATATCTGGCGTCTATCACGATCGTAATGGCGATACCGACGATCATTTCGGGAATTTACGGAATGAACGTTGCGGAAAAGTGGATGCCTCTGGCAGAAACACCCTACGGGTTCGGGATTATATGTCTGTTGATCTTACTGGGCTGCATTATTGTGATACGAATCCTGAAAAAGAGAAAAATGCTGTAATTGCTAAAAACAGACTGCGGACGGCAGAAGGGGAGGAATAGAATGAAGCAGAAAAAAACACCAAAACAGATTGCGGCTCTTGCAGGCGTTGTGATTCTTGTGGCGATGTATGTGATCACGCTGGTGCTGGCGTTGTCCGGTTTTGAGGGATGGGAAAAGATGTTTTCCGGCTGTGTGGTGTCTACCATCGCAATCCCGATTCTTTTATGGGTATTTATCTGGATTTACGGTAAGACAAAGGGAGGAAAAGAAGAATGATTTTTGAACATATGGACAGGATCGTTTTTGCAGGAGATTCCGTAACGGATATGGAGAGCGCCCAGCCTGTGGGCGAAGGATTGTTTGATAATGTCGGGAAAAGCTATGTGAGAATCGTGGAAAATATGCTGGCAGCGTGGTATCCGGAGAGATATGTGCGTGTGACCAATTCGGGAATTTCTGGCAATACCAGCAGAGATCTTCTGGCTCGGTTTGAACGGGATGTGGTGTCGCTCAAACCGGACTGGGTTTCCATTTGTATCGGTATCAATGATGTGTGGAGACAGTTCGACAGCCCTGCAATTCCTGATGAACAGGTGATGCCGGAGGAATATGAGGCAAATCTGGAAAAGATGATCTGTTCGGTGAAAGACTCTGTAAAGGGAATTTTTATTCTGACGCCTTATTATATGGAGCCAAACCGGGAGGACTGGATGAGAAAGCGAATGGATGAATACGGTGCTGTGTGCAGAAAGCTTTCCGAAAAATACGGATGCAGACTGGTAGATTTACAGCAGGTATTCGATGAGTATTTTCAATATCGTCATTCTTCCTATATTGCATGGGACAGAGTGCATCCGAATCTGATCGGTGCAACTGTGATTGCGCGGGCGTTTCTGGAAAAATGCGGGTTTGATTATGGATATCATGCCGGAAAAGCATGATCGGAACAAAAGCGGACCCGGAGAGAGGATTTAGTAATCCGGAAACGTGAATAGAGAGCAGATTTTTCGCTTGCACAAATCAGGGCGGTGGGATATAATGGCTGTATCAATCCGCCCGGGGCCGACAGAATGAAACGGCTGAGTTTTGGCAGAGATTTTATGCCGGGTGGCTTACTGCCGACGGAAAAATTAAATTGAGGTGAAGAAACATGGCATTATTAAATCAGTGGAGAGATATGGCATATGACCAGAGCGCAGACAAAGGACAGCTGCAGAGATTCTGGGCATCTTATTTTGAAAAAGAGAAAAACATTTATGCAGAGCTGCTGAAAAATCCGGCAGAGACAGTAAAAGGTACTGTTAAAGAGCTGGCTGAGAAGTATGGCGTTGACATCATGACAATGACAGGATTTCTGGACGGCATCAATGACAGTCTGAAGGAAGCAAATCCCATTGAAGAAATGGAAGAGGATACTGTAGTAAATCTTGGCTTCGATACCCCCCTTCTGTATAAGAATATGGTTGCGGCTGAAGCAGACTGGCTTTACAATCTTCCGGAGTGGAATGAGATTTATGATGAAGAGACCAGAAAGCAGCTCTACAAAGAGCAGAAGAGCTCTACAACTGTAGTAAAAGCGGAGAAGGTATATCCGAATGATCCCTGTCCGTGCGGCAGCGGCAAAAAATATAAAAAGTGCTGCGGAAAAAATAAATAAGGCATGTAACAGACCCGGCAGTTTGCATGAAAAATGCAGATGGCCGGGTTTTATTTTATCCGTCAAAAATCAAAATTGATTTAAATCAATTCTTGATTTTGGGGGTACGGGTTCATATAAAATAAAATCGACAATATAAATTTTGTTTGATACAAAGGAAGGAAGACAAAGCGTGAGAGCACATACGTTGAAATATCAAATCGGGCGGAATAAGCGCAGAAAGAAGAGATAAGTATCTTTTCTGAAAAAGAAAACTCTTTACAAATCCGAAAAGTTGGATTAAGATAGGGGCATAATATGAAAATGCGTTGAAGAGAAGAGTAGGCTGGAGGATGTGACAGAGAGCGGCGCCTGCATCGGGAAGATGCTGTGCTGGAAGCGCCGGGACAAAGACCAGACCGAAGACCGGCTCTGAGCGGCCTTAATACGGCACGGTGATTCCGTTATCATCAGAATGAGTGGCTTTGGCATTTTATGTCAGGCAAGCTGGGTGGAACCGCGTGATAAGCGCCCCATGCAAGGATAAGTTACAGTTGTCCGCGCATGGGGCTTTTTTATTCGACAGGAAAGTTGTTTTCTTATCAGGAAAAGAAACATGATTGGGCGCATTTTCGCAAAAGATAAGCATTACCTGAGGGAGTACCTGGGTGTAACGCGAATGTGCTCTCGACGCGGCAGAATGGAGGTTAAAATGAAAGTTACATTAAAAGACGGTTCCGTAAAGGAATACGCACAGGCGATGTCCGTGATAGACATTGCAAAGGACCTGAGCGAAGGTCTGGCAAGAATGGCATGTGCCGGAGAAGTGAACGGGGAGGTCGTTGACCTGCGTACCGTTGTAGAAGAGGATGCATCCGTTAATATTTTGACGGCGAGAGATGCAGAAGGACTTGCGGCGCTGCGCCATACTGCCAGCCATGTGATGGCACAGGCAGTAAAACGTCTTTATCCGACGGCAAAGCTGGCAATTGGTCCTTCTATTGCAGACGGTTTTTATTATGATATGGAGTTTGAGACTCCTCTGACAAGCGACGATTTTGAAAAGATAGAAGCAGAGATGAAAAAAATCGTTAAAGAGGATTTGAAGGTTGAGCGCTTTACAAAGTCCAGAGAAGATGCTATCGCATTTATGAAGGAAAAAAATGAGCCCTATAAAGTAGAGCTGATAGAGGATCTGCCGGAAGGCGAGGAAATCAGCTTTTACAGCCAGGGAGAATTTGTGGATCTGTGCGCAGGCCCTCACCTGATGAGCACAAAGGATGTGGGCAAGGCATTTAAGATAATGAGCCTTGCAGGCGCTTACTGGAGAGGCGACGAGCACAACAAGATGCTGACAAGACTGTATGCGACGGCATTTGCAAAGAAGGACGAGCTGGAAGCTTATATCACCATGATGGAAGAGGCGAAAAAGCGCGACCACAGAAAACTCGGTAAAGAGCTCGGGCTGTTCATGATGAATGAGGCAGGCCCCGGCTTCCCGTTCTTTTTGCCGAAGGGCATGGTCCTGAAAAACACACTGCTGGATTACTGGAGAGAGATTCACAGAAGAGCGGGATATGTTGAGGTTTCCACACCTATTATCTTAAACCGCAAGCTCTGGGAGACTTCCGGACATTGGGATCATTACAAAAATAATATGTATACAACGGTGATAGATGAAGAAGATTATGCGATAAAGCCGATGAACTGTCCGGGTGGCGTTTTAGTCTATGCTTCCGAGCCCCGTTCCTATAGAGATCTTCCGCTTCGTGTGGGCGAGCTGGGGCTTGTGCATCGTCATGAAAAATCCGGTCAGCTCCACGGTCTGATGCGCGTTCGCAGCTTTACACAGGATGACGCTCATATTTTCATGACCCCGGAACAGATAAAGGAAGAGATAAAGGGTGTCGTAGCGCTGATAGATGAGGTATATTCCCTGTTCGGATTCGAGTATCATGTAGAGCTGTCTACAAGACCTGAGGACTCTATGGGCAGCGACGAAGATTGGGAGATGGCAACAGACGCGCTTAAGAGTGCGCTGGATGAGCTGAAGCTTCCCTATGTGGTAAATGAGGGAGACGGCGCATTCTATGGACCGAAGATAGATTTCCATCTTGTAGACTGCATCGGAAGAACCTGGCAGTGCGGTACGATACAGCTCGACTTCCAGCTTCCTCAGCGGTTTGCGCTGGAATACATCGGTGCAGACGGCGAGAAGCATCGTCCGATCATGATCCATCGTGTGGTGTTCGGTTCCATTGAGCGCTTTATCGGTATCCTGATAGAGCACTTTGCGGGCGCATTCCCCGTATGGCTCGCTCCGGTTCAGGTAAAGGTGCTGCCTATTTCTGACAAATATATGGATTATGCACATAGCGTCCAGGAGAAGCTGTTTGATGCGGGCATCCGTTCCGAGGTAGACACACGTTCTGAAAAGATAGGATATAAGATACGCGAGGCTCAGACTTCTAAAATCCCTTACATGCTCGTTGTTGGACAGAAGGAAGAGGAAGAAGGAACGGTCGCAGTCAGGAGCAGGGCTGCGGGAGATGAAGGCGCGAAAAATGTCGACGTATTTGTTGAAGAACTGTTAAAAGAGATCAAAACAAAAGAAAATCGCTTAAAGAGCGCGGAATAACAGTATATCGGAATTTTTTGAATATCGGTTCCGTCATCGGGCAATACTGAAAAAGAAGCCGTACAGACTGCGGCTGTAAGGAGGTATGATGATGACGGAACTGAAATGTTTGGCAAAAACCTGCGCGTATAACGACAGCGAGCTCTGCTGTAAGGGAGATATCATGGTGGGCGGCATGAAGGCATGCAGCTGCGATGATACCTGCTGCGAAAGCTTTCGGGAACAGCGTGAGGGCAGCGTAAGAAACGCGCTGGAGCATCCTGACCGGATGATAAGCATTGATTGTGAGGCGGTAAAATGTGTATACAATACCAACTACAAATGCCATGCGGATCATGTGGATATCAGAGGATGCAGCGCAGGGAGCAGCAAAGATACACTGTGTGCTACGTTTAAGGAGCGCTGAATCCCGTTTCGGGACAGCGGAAGGACTGTTTCAAAAGCAGGGCGTATACCCTGCTTTTTGTATCGTAGCGCGGAATCGTACGTATCAGTTCAGCCTTCCGCCAGTGTTCGGGCTCTGCAGCCAGTGACCGGCCGGAGGACTGAACCGATGCAAATCGTTTCATAAAAATATAGAATTTGTTCTTCCGTATTTGACAGATTTGTATTATAATAGAGATAAGTCTGATTTTTTACATAGACCGGACCTGAGAAGACCGGTGTCAGCTATAGAAGTTTAGATTGTATTAGAAGAGGTACAGCAATGGAAAGAAGAGTAGGAACCATTTCAAGAGGAATCCGCTGCCCTATCATCCGTGAAGGGGATAACCTTGCGGATATCGTGGTAGAGAGCGTTCTGGAAGCGGCGCAGAGCGAGGGGTTTGAGCTGCGTGACAGGGACGTTATTTCTGTGACGGAGTCAATCGTGGCGAGGGCGCAGGGGAATTATGCGTCTGTAGATGCAATCGCAGAGGATGTAAGGACGAAACTGGGCGGAGAGACGATAGGCGTGATATTCCCGATCCTTTCCAGAAACAGATTCGCAATATGTCTGCGCGGCATCGCAAAGGGAGCAAAGAAGGTCGTTCTGATGCTGAGCTATCCCAGCGATGAGGTGGGAAATGAGCTTGTTTCTTTGGATAAGCTGGATGAAGCTGATATCAATCCTTACAGCGACGTACTCACACTGGAGCGTTACAGAGAGTTGTTTGGGGAGAACCGCCATCCTTTTACCGGAGTTGACTATGTGGAATACTACAGCAACCTGATAAAGGAATCCGGTGCGGAGGTAGAGGTTATCTTTGCCAACAATCCGAGAGAGATATTAAAGCATGCGGATAAGGTGCTGACCTGCGATATCCATTCCAGAGAGCGTACGAAGAGGATACTGAAGGCAGCAGGCGCGGAAGTTGTCTGCGGTCTGGATGAGATAATGAACGCTTCTGTAAACGGTAGCGGCTTCAATGAAAAATATGGACTGCTCGGCTCGAACAAATCCACGGAGGATACGGTGAAGCTGTTCCCGAAAGATTGTACAGATCTCGTTCTGGACATTCAGAAGCAGATTCTCGACAAAACAGGAAAGCACGTTGAAGTTATGGTATACGGCGATGGCGCGTTCAAAGATCCTGTGGGCAAGATATGGGAGCTGGCAGACCCCTGTGTGGCGGCGGCGAATACAGAGGGGCTGGAAGGAACACCAAACGAAGTAAAATTAAAATATCTTGCGGACAACGATTTTAAGGAGCTGTCCGGTGAAGCATTGAAAAATGCGATTTCCGAGAGGATTAAGAGCAAGAAGGAAAATCTGGTAGGCGACATGGCTTCTCAGGGAACAACTCCCAGAAGACTGACAGACCTGATAGGTTCTTTATGTGACCTGACGAGCGGATCGGGCGATAAGGGTACTCCGGTCGTTTTGGTACAGGGATATTTTGATAACTTTACCGATTAAAGAAGTGTACGCATAGTTGTGTTTTTTATGCGATAGGAAAGCTCTTTTCTTATCGCATAAAAAATTCACAGCAGGTATTGACAAGCGATACATGCTGTGATAATATATCAAAGTACGCAAGACGTACAGTAAAAGCAAGCAGAGTTCACTCTCACCCTATAGCAATGAGGCTCATAGGTGTTCACATTTTTCTTTTTTTGATGCAGTTTTGCACGGGAAGGGATTTTTGGGAGTGGATGAAGAATGTCCACTTTTTTTATTTCATTCTTATGGAGGGAAAGAGCCATTAGCGAATTATTTATCAATGAACAGATCAGGGACAGAGAAGTCCGTCTGATTGGGGAAAACGGTGAACAGCTCGGCATCATGTCTTCGAGAGAAGCGTTGAAGCTGGCAGAAGAGGCAGGATTGGATTTGGTGAAGATAGCACCTACGGCAAAGCCGCCCGTCTGCAAGATAGTGGATTACGGTAAGTACAGATATGAGCTTGCCCGCAGGGAAAAAGATGCCAAGAAGAAGCAGAAAGTCATCGAGGTCAAGGAGATTCGTATGTCTCCGAACATTGATACCAATGATTTGAACACCAAAGTTTCGGCTGCACGCAAATTTTTGGAGAAGGGCAACCGTGTGAAGATAACCCTTCGTTTCAGAGGTCGTGAGATGGCGCATATGGCGACGAGCAAACATATTTTGGATGATTTTGCTCAGGCGCTTTCCGATATTGCGGTCGTTGAGAAGATGCCTAAGGTTGAAGGCAGGAGCATGATCATGTTTTTAACTGTAAAACGCTGACCTACAGTTAAAATATACGTTTCAGAAAATGAAGCAACAGGAGGAAATCAGATATGCCTAAAATGAAAACAAGCAGAGCTGCTGCAAAACGTTTTAAATTAACGGGAACCGGTAAGCTGAAGAGAGCAAAAGCTTACAAGAGCCATATCTTAACAAAGAAGTCTACCAAGAGAAAGAGAAATCTTCGTAAGGGTACGATGACAGACGCTACCAATGTTAAGAATATGAAGAAGATTTTACCGTATTTATAAGACGTAAGGAGGAATCGGCAAGATGGCAAGAGTAAAAGGCGGCATGAGTGCCAGAAGAAAACATAATAAAGTATTGAAGCTTGCGAAAGGTTACAGAGGTGCCAGAAGCAAACAGTACAGAGTAGCAAAACAGTCCGTTATGAGAGCGCTGACATCTTCCTACGCTGGTCGTAAGGAGAGAAAGCGTCAGATGAGACAGCTGTGGATCGCACGTATCAACGCGGCTGCAAGACTGAACGGCTTATCCTACTCCAAATTCATGTTCGGCTTAAAGCAGGCTGGCGTGGATATGAACAGAAAAATGCTGGCTGAGATGGCAGTAAACGACGCAGCAGGCTTTGCAACACTGGCAGAGCTGGCTAAGTCCAAAATCGCTTAATTTCGCTGGAGATGACGACCCTTCTGAAATGATTTTCAGGAGGGTTTTATCGTAGTAAGAAAAAAATACAGGGGAAGACGGATGCAGGAAAAAAACAAAAAAACGACAGAGCGGGCTGCTAAAAAGCCTGTCGCGCTGTGCAGGCATTTTGGAAAATGCGGCGGCTGCAAATATTTGGACATGTCCTATGAAGAACAGCTTTCGGCAAAGAAAAAGATCGTAAGAGAGCTGATGGAGAAGCACTGTAAGGTAAAACCGATAATTGGGATGGAAAATCCGTGGCACTACCGCCATAAAGTGCAGGCGGTGTTTGGGCTTGACCGTAAAAAGCAGCATATTTCAGGTGTCTATGAGGAAAAGACGCACCGGATACTGCCGGTGGAAAACTGTCTGATAGAGGATGAGAAAGCAGATGCCATCATCAATACCGTGCGCGGGCTTTTAAAATCGTTTAAGATAAAGGTATACGATGAGGATACCGGATACGGGCTGCTGCGCTATGTGCTTGTAAGGAAGGCACGTTATACGGATGAGCTTATGGTCGTCCTGGTGACGGCGTCTCCGGTATTTCCGTCCAAAAGGAATTTTGTGGACGCGCTCAGAAAGGTGCATCCCGAGATAACGACAGTCGTACAAAATATCAACGACCGGACGGACAGCATGGTGCTGGGAAGCCGTTTTCAGGTGCTTTACGGAAAAGGCTATATCGTGGACAGGCTGTGCGGCTGCAGCTTTAAGATTTCTCCCGGTTCTTTTTATCAGGTAAACCCCGAGCAGGCGCAGAAGCTTTATGATAAGGCGATAGAGCTGGCGGAGCTGACGGGAAAGGAAACGGTCGTGGACGCTTACTGCGGGACGGGAACGATAGGTATCATCGCCGCTGCCAAAGCCGGAAAGGTGATAGGCGTGGAGCTGAATGCGGACGCGGTACGCGACGCAGTCGGCAACGCAAAGGCGAACGGTGTGAAAAACATCCGCTTTTATAAGGATGATGCGGGAAGGTTCCTGCAGGGCTGCGCGGCGGACGGCATCGGTGTGGACGTGCTTTTGATGGACCCTCCCAGAGCCGGCAGCAGCGAGGAATTTTTGAATGCGGCGGCATCGATCAGACCAAAAAAAATTATTTATGTATCCTGTAATCCCGTAACGCTGGAGCGGGATACGGCAATATTGGAGAAAAACGGATACCGGGCAAAGGAAGTGTGGCCGGTCGATATGTTCCCCTGGTCCGGCGCGGTTGAAGCGGTGTGTTCTTTTGTTTCGATAAGAAACAAGTGAGGATAATGCGATGAAAATACTGGTAACGGGATTCGACCCTTTCGGAGGTGAAGCGGTCAATCCGGCGTATGAGGCGGTGAAGCTTCTTCCGGATAACATCGCCGGAGCTGAGATCGTAAAACTGGAGATACCGACAGAATTTAAGAGGAGCATGGAGTTTTTGGAAGAAGCGATAAGCAGGGAAATGCCGGATGCGGTGATAAACGTGGGACAGGCGGGAGGCCGGGCAGAGATAACGCCTGAGCGGGTCGCCATCAATCTTGCAGATGCTCGGATTCCTGATAATGCGGGAAATCAGCCTGAGGATGAGGCACTTATTGCGGATGGCCCGGCGGCTTATTTCACTACCCTTCCTCTGAAGAAAATGGTAAAAAGTGTACAGGACAGGGGGATTCCTTGTCGGATTTCATATTCGGCCGGAACCTATGTATGCAACAGCGTTATGTATCGGGTGCTGCATCTGGCAGAGGTTTCCGGGATGGGATTTTGTGCGGGCTTTATCCATGTGCCCTATGCGACGCAGCAGACGGTGACAAAGCCTGCCGGAACGCCGGGAATGGCTCTGCCGGATATTGCGCGGGGGCTGGAAGCTGCGGTGGAAGCAGTAGTGAAAAATATAAGGTGAAACGGGGAGGGCAGCGACAAAGGTTCAAAAAAGACGTAAGTTTGTGCATCTTTTTCCTTTACTTTTACTTTGAATATGTTCTATAATATTTTATATAAAGGTAAAAGAAATGCGCATATGAGGCACACCATGCCGGGCGCGGGACGTTTCAGGAGGGTGACACAATGGAATTACGACTTTCTTCAAAAAAAGGGGCAACGATACAGCAGGATATGATCGGGCTGTTTTTCGAGGATATCAACTATGCGGCAGATGGCGGGTTGTATGCGGAAATGCTGGAAAACAGGGCGTTTGAATTTGTAGACTGCTATGGTACGGTGGGGGATTATTATACGAAGCCTGCTCCGGGATATGGATGGGAAGCGGCAGACGGCGGGCTGGCGGAATATGTGAGCGGCAGTCCGGTGAGCCGTGTCAATCCGCACTATCTGCGCTTTACGGCGAAACAAACAGGGCAGGGATTTGCCAATAAAGCTTACGATGGAGTCTATCTGGAGGAGGGAAAGTCGTATCGGGTGAGCTTTTATGCACGGGCGGCACAGTATCCGACAGGTGATTTTTCGGTATCGGTGGAAAAGGACGGAAAAGTCTTTGCAAAGACGGAGGTTTCCTGCGTCCATACACCGGAAAAAAGCTGGCAGAAGTGGATAAGATATGAAGCAGAGCTGACGGCGGCAGAGACGGTCAGGGGCGCAAAATTTGTGCTGCGTCTGACTGCACCGGGAACGGCAGAATTTGATTTTATATCCATGATGCCAAAGGATGCAGTAGCAGGAGTGTTCCGCAAAGATTTGTTTGAGTTGTTAAAAGGGCTTCATCCGGGATTTTTGCGTTTTCCGGGAGGATGTATCATCGAGGGAAATACACTGGAAAACCGTTATCGCTGGAAGAAGAGCGTCGGGCCTGCAGAAGAGCGGCGCAGCAATTTCAACCGCTGGGCAGTACATGAGACAAATGAGGAAAATGGCTGGCATACACAGTATTCCCATTATAATCAAACGTTGGGGATAGGCTATTATGAATATTTCCTTTTGTGTGAACTGATAGGGGCAAAGCCGCTGCCGGTATTGAACGTAGGGCTTGCATGCCAGTATCAGTCCTATGAGCTGGTAGAGATGGACGAGCCGGAATTTCAGGAGTTTGTGCAGGATGCCCTTGATCTGATAGAATTTGCAAACGGACCGGCGGACAGCCGCTGGGGAAGCGTGCGCGCACGGATGGGACATCCGGAACCCTTTGGAATGACGATGGTGGGCATCGGGAACGAGCAGTGGCAGACGGATAAAATAGACTTTTTTGCGCGGTACCGGGCGTTTGAAGAAGCGATACATGCAAAATACCCCGATATGAAGCTGATAGGCTCGGCGGGACCGGATATCACATCAGAGCGTTACGAGCTGGCATGGGATTTTTATAAGAAAGAAGTTCCCGCAAAAGAAAATTTCTGTTATGCGGTAGATGAGCACTACTATGTGAAACCGGAGTGGTTTTATGAGCATACGGATTTTTATGACGGATATCCGAGAGATGTGAAAGTATTTTCCGGCGAGTACGCAGCTCATCCTGTCAACGGAATGAACCGACCGGATGCCAATACGCTGGGCGGAGCACTGGCTGAGGCTGCATTTTTAACAGGAGTGGAGAGAAATGCGGATGTGGTCGTCCTTGCTTCCTATGCGCCGCTGTTTGCCAGAGTGGGATATGCACAGTGGTCTCCGGATATGATATGGTTTGACGAGACAAAGGCATATGGGACTCCCAGCTATTATGTGCAGAAGCTTTACGGGGAAAATCTCGGAACGGTGACGCTTTGCATGGACGGACAGGAAAAAGAGCTTCGCAGAGAAAATATTTTTGTAAATGTTTCTTACGATGAAAAGGCAGGCGAAATTATCGTCAAGGCGGTCAACCATAACCATGAAGCAAAGCTTCTGATGCTTTCGGCGCAGGGCTGGAATGTGACCGGGCCGATGTGCTGTCAGATACTTTCCGGTCAGGAATCAGATTATAACTGCATCGAAGCTCCTGATAAGATAGGCGTTGAGGCAAAGCAGGGCAGATTTGAAGAGGGTCTTATGCTGGAGCCCGACAGCTTTACGGTAGTCCGCATCCCGGTAGAAGAGAAGGTGTGATGGAATATTATAAAATGCGGGCGGACGTGCTGCCGAAGATACGTTTCGTGGATGAAACGGTCATTTGTCCGCCCTATGTACATAAGCGCAGAAAACCCGGGGAATATATCATTTATGTGGTAAAAAGCGGGGAGATGTTTCTGGAAGAGGACGGCGTTTCCTACACGCTGAGGGAAGGAGATGTGTGCGTGCTGGATAAAGACCGGACGCATGCAGGGACGAAAGCATCCACCTGCGGTTATTATTATATTCATTTTCAGTGCAGCAGCATCGAACTTGTGCAGGAGAAAGAAAGCGGAGCGGTCACGGCGCAGCTGGAGCAGCACAGGCAAAGGTCGCTAAAGAGCAAATGCTTTGAGTATGAGGAATGTGAAGAAGTACCGTTGTGGCTTCCGAAATATTTTCATGTGGACGATGTGAAGGTGTGGGCTCAGACGGACAGTCTGTTAAAACAGGCAGTAGAATCCAACTATCACCAGCTGGAGGGATTTAAGGTGCTGTGCGCCTGTCGGGTACAGGAGGCGCTCATTTTACTGTCCAGATGCTTTCTGACACGGGAGAGGGAAAAGTATCCCCGACGTATGCCGGCATATTATCCGACCGTGCAGAAGCTTCAGGAGTTTTTGAACCGGGAATATGCTTCGGAAATTACGGGAGAGCGTCTGGAAAAGGAATTTGGAGGAAGCTTTGATTATATGAACCGTGTGTTTAAAAAGGTCACGGGGCAGACGATATTTTCTTATCTGACAGACGTGCGTATCAGCAGAGCGAAGGTGCTCATCCTGCATACGCCCATGCGGATGAGGGAGATCTGCGAGCGGGTAGGATATCCGGACGTCTACTATTTCAGCCGTGTGTTTAAAAAGACCGCCGGGATGTCGCCCGCCGCATTTGCAAGGGCGGCTCAGGTGAATGAAAAAGTCGCTATCGGATAAATACGGACGAAATTTTCCATTGTTTTTTTACCCTGTTTTTTTATCATGGAGATATGAGCTATGATAGAAAAACGGGGTAATTTTTTTATGAATACGATCAGAAAAACATTGAATGAAAACTGGAGATTTCATCTGGGGGACTGCGAGCCGGCATGGTACAAGGGCTTTGACGATGCGAGCTGGCAGGAGGTGAGCCTGCCGCACGACTGGTCGGTAACGCTCCCTTTTGAAAAGGGAAATTCCAGCGGGACGGGGTATGTATCCGGTGGTATCGGCTGGTATCGGATGCGCTTTTTGCTGCCGGAGGAATTCCGGGGAAAGAGCGTGCGTCTGGTATTTGACGGCGTTTATAAAAACAGTCAGGTGTGGTGCAACAGCTATTATCTGGGGAAGCGTCCTAACGGTTATGTGAGCTTTTCCTATGATATCACGCCCTTTGTCTGCTTTGGAGATCAGGATAATGAGGTGAGCGTGAAGGTAACGCATACAGATTTGGCGGATTCCCGCTGGTTTACGGGCAGCGGTATCACGAGAAGCGTGCATGTGGATATCGCAGAGCCGGTGCATCCGGCGCAGGACAGTATCTTTTTTGAAGCGGAGGAAGCGAATGAAAACCGGGCGAGGCTTAAGGTGACACAGGAGCTTGTGAATGGTTTTGAAACAGATAAAAGGGTAGATGTCCGTACTGTGCTGGTGGATATGGAAGGAAGAACCGTATGGGAAACAGCAGGGAGCGTGGAGGTGCGGAGTGCACACGGCATGGAGGTTTTGGAAACACAAAGGGGCATCGTGCCGTCAGAATATCCGGGAGCAAAGCTCGTATTGGAAAAAGAGCTGGACAGACCGCATCTGTGGTCGGATGAAGACCCGTATCTGTATAAGCTGCGGACTGAATATAGCGTGGATGGGGAAGATTTTTACCGGGTGAGCGAGATTCCTGTGGGGATAAGGAGCTTTAGGTTCGATGCGGACAGGGGCTTTTTCTTAAATGAAAAGCCGATGAAGCTGAAAGGAGTGTGCGTTCATCACGACGGAGGATGTCTGGGAGCGGCGATGACAAAAGAGGTATGGAGGCGCAGGCTTTTGACGCTTCGGGAATGCGGCTGCAATGCGATAAGGTGCAGTCATAATCCCCATATGCCGGAGCTGTATGAGCTTTGTGATGAGCTGGGATTTTTAATGATGGATGAAGCCTTTGATGAGTGGGAAAACCCGAAAAACAAGTGGTCTACCGGGCATAATGTATATCCGCCCAGACATCAGGGCTATTTTGAGGATTTTCCCCAATGGCATGAGGTGGATTTAAAGGCGATGGTACGCAGAGACAGGAATCATCCGTCTGTTATCATGTGGAGCATCGGCAATGAGATAGACTACCCTAATGACCCGTACTGCCATCCGATGTTTGAAACGATGACAGGGAATAATGATGCCGACAAGCCGGCCGCAGAGCGCACCTATGACATGAATAAGCCGAATGCACAGCGACTGTCTGTGCTGGCTGCCCGTCTTGCCAAAATGGTACGGCAGGAAGATAAAAGCCGTCCTGTTACGTTGGCAGCGGCATTTCCCGAGCTTTCTTCCAGAATAGGTTTTCTGGATGCGCTGGATGTGGCGGGATATAATTATAAAGAACATCTGTATGAGGAGGATCATAAGAGATTTCCGGGGCTTCCGTTTTTGGGAAGTGAAAACGGCCACAGCTATGACGCGTGGAGGGCGGTGCGGGATAACGATTACATCAGCGGACAGTTTTTGTGGACGGGTATCGATTATCTGGGCGAGGCTCACGGATGGCCGATACGGGGCTCTCAGGCAGGTCTTTTGACATGTGCCGGCGACAGGAAGGCAGAGTTTTACAAACGTTGTTCCTTCTGGAAGGACGAACCTGTGCTGCATATTTCTTCCAGACCCGGGACGATAGAAGAATACCGGAGCGGAAAGCGGTGGATTCCGTTTGCGGAAAGCTGGAATTATGCAGCAGGCGAGCCTGTTATCGTCCGGTGCGCGTCCAATGCCTTTGAGGTTGTTTTGTACCGGAACGGGAAAGAAATCGGACGGCAGCAGGGCTGTAATGAGGAAGGAACGTTTGATTTTGATACCGTATTTGAGTCAGGAAAGCTGATGGCGGAGGCATATGATGAGAACGGAGTTCTGGTGCAGACGGCGGAGCTGTCTACAGCAGGCAGAGCAGTACGGCTCGAATGCGGTCTGTGGGAGGATGACGGAGAAAAGGACAGGAGTCAGACGGCAGGATATCTGTATCAGATTTCGATGGAATTAAAGGATGATGAGAACGTTCGCGCATCTTCGGATGACCGCCGTATAGAGATACAGGTATCCGGAGCCGGGGAGCTTGCCGGACTGGAAAACGGCAATTTGTCGGATGTAACGCCATACAAAATTCCGTTCCGGAGTACCTGGCAGGGGCAGCTGACTGCTTATGTACGGCGCAGAAGAGCCGGGAAGATTCATATCCTGGTAAGGACGGAGCTGGCGGGAGGCGTTTATGAGGATGAGATTACGGTGGATTGATCCGGAAGTGATGTCAGTGGATACCCGCGAGGGAAGGCTGACGCTGGGGGCTCTGTTTGTGCCGCTGTTTATCGAACAGCTTTTGATGAATCTGATGGGAACCGTGAACACGCTCGTGTTGGGAAGGTATTCTGACGAAGCGGTGGCAGCGGTCGGAGCGGCGAATCAGGTGGTCACGCTGGTATTTACATTTTATGCGGTGATAAGCGGAGGTACGTCCATTGTGATCAGCCATCGGCTGGGTGCGGGAAAGCGGAAGGAGGCGTCGGATGCGGCGTTTACTTCCCTGCTCTTTTCCGGAGCGCTCAGCTTCGTATGCGGTATCGTGCTGGCAGCGTTTGCACAGCCTGTCATGGCGATGTTGAACCTGCAGGGGGAAGTATTGTTCATGGCGGTGAGATATTTTCGCATCGTCATCGGTTTTTCTTTTATGCAGGGAATTATTTCGGCGGCGTCTGCGATACTCAGGAGCTACGGAAGACCAAAGCTTGCGGTCGGGGCATCTATTTTGATGAATGCGGTCAATGCTCTTTTGAATTATCTGGTCGTATTTCATCCCGGCCGGATGCCGGTCGGCGGCGCGGAAGGGATAGGCGTTGCAAATGTGATGGCCCATGCCGCAGCGATGGTGATGATACTGATCTGTCTTGCAGCGGCAAAGATGGAGCTGGATTTTGGAAAGAAAAATATAAAAGCGCTGTGCTGTCTTCCGGCAATATTAAAGGTCGGTGTTCCCGGCGGCATCAGCAGCCTGTCCTATTCGCTTTCGCAGGTCGTTTCCACTTCAATACTGGGAGTTTTGGGGACGACGGCGCTTTCCGCAAAGGTATATATTTCTTCTGTCGTTTTTTATGTGTATGTTGTCGGAATGTCGCTCGGGCTGTCCACAGCTATCCTCACGGGATGGATGACAGGGGCAAAGGAGTACGACAAGGCATACCGGCTGAACCAGCAGGTATTGAGGCTGGCGGTGTCATTGAATATCGTGCTTTCCGTTTTGCTGCTCCTGTTTCACAGACCGATACTGGGACTGTTTACCCGGAATCAGGAAATCATCAAAATGGCAGGTTCTGTTTTGTTCATCGATATTTTTGTGGAGATTGGCAGAGCGTTCAACCATGTGGAGGACAATTCGCTGAGAGGTGCAGGGGATGTGATGTTCCCGATGGTGGTATCTATCATATCCTGCTGGCTGATAAGCATCCTGTTTTCCTATATCCTGGGAATCGGACTGGGACTCGGGCTTGCAGGATGCTGGGTTGCATTCATGTTAGACGAGCTATTTAGGGGATTTAGCTTCTGGAAGCGGTTTCGGACAAAAAAATGGATGGAAAAGAAGGTATAAACGGGATGCCGGGAAAAGAATGTTACTGTTCGCCGGCAGGCTGGTGAACACTAATAAAGAGCTTCTTCGGAGGCTCTTTTTTGGTGGGATGAATTGTAAATACAGTCGGGATGATGTATACTGTTTGGAGCACTCATCTCAGATAGAATAAACAATCCCCTCGTCAAAGGGGCACAGGGAGAAACAAATGAAGATCGTATTGCAGAATCTTACCAAAAAATTTCCGGACCGGAATAAAAAGGCACAGGGAGGGGTCACCGCAGTCAGTGATTTTTCCTATGAGATACCGGATGGAAAGCTTGTGAGTCTGCTCGGGCCGTCCGGCTGCGGCAAGAGTACGACATTGAACCTGATATGCGGGTTGGAAAAACCGGACGGAGGAAAAGTATTGTTCGGGGAACAGGATGTGACAGGACTGCCTCCCGAAAAGCGGGGAGTGGGAATGGTATTTCAGAACTATGCGCTTTATCCGCACCTGACAGTCCGTAAAAATATACTTTTTCCAATGGAGAATCTCAAAGGAAAGGACAGACTCTCCAAAGAGGAGATGAACCGGCGCGCAGACGAGGCGGCAAAGCTCGTACAGATAACGGAGCTTATGGATCGAAAGCCCGGAGAGCTTTCAGGCGGGCAGCAGCAGCGCGTGGCGATCGCCCGGGCGCTTGTAAAGACCCCGAACGTTCTTTTACTGGATGAGCCCCTGTCAAATCTGGATGCGAGGCTGAGGCTCCAGACGAGGGAAGAGATACGCAGGATTCAGCGGGAAACGAAGCTGACGACGGTATTCGTGACGCACGACCAGGACGAAGCACTGAGCATTTCGGATATGATAGTGGTCATGAAGGACGGCGTTTTGCAGCAGACAGGAAAACCGCAGGAGGTGTATGACAGCCCTGCGAACCTTTTTGTGGCGAAGTTTCTGGGAACACCGCCAATCAATCTTTTTGCGGGAAAGGTATGCGGCGGAAAGCTCATGATAGGCGATGGAGCGGTGCTGGACGTTTCCGGAGCAGAGGACAGGGAAGTGACAGTCGGTATCCGGCCGGAAGGATTTATCCTGAAGGAGAATGGCGCATTAAAATGCGGGCTTAGCGGTATCGAGGTACTGGGACGGGATATCAGCGTTGTCTGTTCCCATCCGGCGTGCAGCGAGTCCGTTATCCGGGCAATCATCGATTCGGACAATCTGGTGGATACGCGCAGCCAGACAGTGTGTTTTGAGCTGAAGCCCGAAAAGGTATTTTTATTCGATACAGAGACCGGAGAGCGTATTTTTGCCGCATGCGGGCATAAAGAGGCAGGATGTGCTGCAGAACGGAGATTGTGATGAAAAAAGGAAACTGGAAAGTGATTCTCTATCTTCTTCCGGCGCTTCTGTTTCTGGGAGCTTTTCTGGTATATCCGCTGATAGATGTGTTTATTTATTCAATGGAAGAGGGATATAATTTTGCGTCCCAGACGTATTTTGGCACGGGAACCTATAATTACTCTTATGTGCTGCATGATCCGTACTTTTTGCAGGCTGTAAAAAATACCTTTTTGCTTGTCATCATTACAGTTCCTGTTTCGACGGGACTGGCGCTTTTGATATCGTTGGGGCTTTCCTCCATCAAAAAGCTTCAGGAGCTGTTCCAGACAGTTTATTTTCTGCCGTATGTGACAAATACGCTGGCGGTCGGGCTTGTCTTTATGATATTGTTCCAGAAAACGGAATACACGGACGGCCTTGTAAACCTGATGTTACAGTGGTTCGGTGCAGGACCGGTGGATTTTATCGACGGTCCGTACTGGGCAAAGATGTTTGTGCTCTGTTTTTATACGGTTTGGGTGGTGCTTCCGTTTAAGATACTGATATTGACGAGCGCTCTGGCATCGGTGAACAGGGACTATTATAAGGCTGCAAAGGTTGACGGCACATCGGGATGGCGCATATTTTGGCGGATAACGCTGCCGATGATATCTCCCATGCTGTTTTATCTGGTCATCACGGGATTTATCGGAGCGTTTAAAGCCTATAGCGATGCCGTGGCATTGTTTGGGACAGATCTGAATGCGGCAGGTATGAATACAATAGTAGGTTATGTCTATGACATGCTCTACGGGGACAGCGGCGGATTCCCGTCCTATGCGTCAGCGGCGGCGGTTATTTTGTTTGTCATCGTTCTGACGATTACCTGCATCAATCTGCTCGTAAGCAAAAAAAATGTTCATTATTGAGAGGGGCGCTATGGAAAAGCAAACGGATTTTGCAAAAATAGAAAAAAACGCGAGGAGACGGCGACAGGCGGGAAAAGTCCTGACTTATACAGGACTGACGATATGGGCGCTGATCGTGCTGTTCCCGTTTTACTGGATGGGGCTGACATCTGTAAAAAGCTACGGGAGCTATAATGCGGAGCGCGTTCCGGGATTTTTTACGCTGTCTCCTACGCTTGAAAACTATGTGTCGGCATTTACTGCGGTGCCTTTGGGAAGATATCTGCTCAATACGCTCCTGTTTACGGTTATCACCACGGCTGTGATGGTAGTCGTGAGCACGCTGGCGGCGTATGCCTTCGCCCGTCTGGAATGGAAGGGGAAAAATCTGGTTTTTACGCTCTTTTTGTCCATGATGATGATTCCTGCGGAGCTTGTGGTGATCACCAACTTTGCAACGATAACGAGCTGGGATATGAGGAACAGTTTTGCCGGTCTGATATTGCCGTCGGTAACATCGGTTTTTTATATCTATCTGTTAAAAGAAAATTTTGAGCAGGTTCCGGACGAACTGTATCGGGCAGCCAAAGTAGACGGTACTTCTGACCTGAAATATCTCTGGAAGGTAATGATACCGGTCTGTCGTCCGACGCTTGTGACGATCACGATATTAAAAATGATAGAGTGCTGGAATTCCTATGTGTGGCCGAGGCTCATCACGGATGACCCGCTTTATTATCTTGTGTCGAACGGTATTCAGGAAATCCGGGAAAACGGCTTCGGCCGGGAGAATATCCCGGCAATGATGGCTGCAGTCGTGGTTATCTCCCTTCCGCTTATCGTGCTGTTTTTAGTATTTCGTAAAAAGATAATGGCGGGGGTATCCCGGGGAGGCATCAAAGGATGAAGCGTTTGCAGAAAATAAAATATCCTGTAAGGCTGACGGTCTGTCTTCTGGCATTTTGCCTGTTGCTGACGGGGTGTCACGGTTCCAGGGAGACAACGGGATTTTCAGTACCGGAGCAGTTTGATGAAGAGAAGCAGTATGAGCTGACATTCTGGGCAAAAAATGATACGAACAAGCGTCAGACAGATATTTATAAGCAGGCAATCGCGGATTTTCAGGAGATTTATCCGAATATCACCGTAAATCTGCGCCTGTACACCAATTACGGTAAAATATATAATGATGTCATCACGAATATTTCGACGCAGACGACGCCGAATATCTGTATTACTTATCCGGACCATATCGCTACCTATATGACCGGGAGCAACGTGGTCGTACCGCTGGATGAGCTTTTGGAACATGAGAAATATGGTCTGGGCGGAAGTATGGTTGCTTTCGATGCTCCGCTGAAAGAAGAGATAGTCCCGAAGTTTCTGGAGGAATGTTCCATCGAAGGGCATTATTATGCCGTTCCCTATATGCGTTCCACGGAAGCCTGTTATATCAATAAAACATATGTGGAAAAGCTGGGATATGAGGTGCCGGATATGTTGACCTGGGACTTTATATGGGAGGTATCCGAAGCTGCCGCGAAAAAAAATGAGGACGGGATTTATGCGCTGAACGGGCAGGAGGTTTTGATACCGTTTATCTACAAATCCACGGACAATATGATGATACAGATGCTCAGACAAAGAGGAGCGGGTTATTCGTCCCCGAACGGGAATGTGGAGATTTTTAACGATATAACAAAGGAAATTCTTTACACGGTGTCGGATCATGTGAAATCGGGAGCCTTTTCCACGTTCAAGATATCCAGCTATCCGGCAAATTTCATGAATGCGGGGCAGTGCGTGTTCGCAGTGGATTCCACGGCGGGAGCCACATGGATGGGGACTGATGCACCGCTTTCGGATATCAGTGAAGAAGCGCTTGTGGAGTTTGAAACGGTAGTGCGCCCGATACCGCAATTTGATACGCAGCATCCTCAGATGATATCGCAGGGACCGTCTGTCTGCATTTTTAATAAAGAAGACCCTCAGGAGGTGCTGGCTTCCTGGCTGTTTGTGCAGTATCTTTTGTCTGATGAGGTGCAGGTTGCTTATGCGGAGACCGAAGGGTATGTGCCTGTGACGAAAAAGGCGCAGGAATCCGCAGAGTATCAGGATTATTTAAACCGTGAAGGAGAGGACAACGAGAACTATTATGACGTAAAGATAAAAGCCTCAAAGCTTCTTTTGGAGCATGCGGACGATACGTTTATTACCCCGGTGTTTAACGGCTCGGCATCCCTGCGCGATGCGGCGGGACAGCTGATAGAGAGCACGGCAAAATCGACGCGGAGAAAGGAAAAAGTGGACGAAGCCTATATGGAAAAGCTGTTTGCGGACGTTTCTTCCCTGAATCATCTGGATGAATACGGGACGGACGCTTCTAAAAAGGCTGATCTTGGTCCTCTTCCTGCCGGTGCAAAAGTGCTCCTTTTCGGGATTGGGGCCGCGTGGGCGGGTATTTTTGCGGCATTTATCGTAAAAGGTGTGAAAAAAAGAAAAAGAAACCATTGATTATCTGAATTTTTACGCTATAATGGAGATTGCTGTAAAACATTGTATCCATTACAAAGGAGAGAAATTATGAAAAAGATGTTGGCACTGGTTCTGACCCTTTCCATGACAGCAGCAATGGTTGGCTGCGGCGCGGCTGCAGAACCTGCAGAGACGACGGTAGTTGAGAGCAGCGCGGCAGAGAGTGTTGCTGCAGAGGAGAGTACCGAGGCGGCAGAGAGCACTGATGCAGAGGAGAGCACAGCAGCAGAGACAGAAACTGCAGGCACAGAAGCTGCTGCGGGTGAAGTGATGAGCTATGAGGAGTACATGGCTGCAGAGCTGGACACTCAGGTTGTTGTAGAGACTTATGTTCAGGCAAAACAGTCCTGGTGGGAGGATAAGGCAACCCTTTACACCCAGGACAAGGATGGCGCATACTTTGTTTATGACATGGCATGTTCTGAAGAGGATTATGAGAAGCTTGTTCCCGGTACAAAGATACGCGTGACCGGTTATAAGGGTGAGTGGTCCGGTGAAGTGGAAATTATGGATGGAAGCTTTGAGTTTGTAGAGGGCGGCGACCAGTATATCGCAGAGGCTGTAGATGTGACAGAGCTGCTCGGTACGGAGGAACTGATCGCACATCAGAACGAGTACGTTTCCTTTACCGGTCTGACGGTGGAAGCCTCCAAGGATGCAGACGGCAAAGAAGCTGTATATCTGTATAACTGGGATGGCTCCGGTGCAGACGGCGATGACCTTTACTTTAATGTTTCCTCAAACGGACAGACCTATACATTCCTTGTGGAGTCCTATCTGTGTGACGGCTCCAGCGAGGTATATCAGGCTGTGAAGAACTTAAAAGTAGGCGATACCATCGATGCTGAAGGGTTCCTGTACTGGTATGAGGGCGTAAATCCCCATATCACAGCCGTAACCGTAAAATAAACAGAAGCACAACGCGCGCTTTCCGAAAGGGAAAGCGCGTTTTTGTTTCTGAAATTACAGCGGCTCAGCTCTCAGGCAGTGTCTGTACCATGCAGTCTTTGCAGGTCGGAGGGGGAAAACATTGCGTGAAATCATTAATGTTTTCTGTAGCATCTTGACTTTGTGAAATTTTCCACTTAAAATACAGATTTAGTAATTCTAAGATATCAGGGTCAAAAGTCATGAAACACGAAACAATCCATAGATATCGCAGTTGGGGGCTTTTGCCCCCAACATCATTCTAAAAAGAGTGCCATAGTGTAGGGGCATGTAAAACACAAAGGATAGATAGATGTACTGTGAGTGTGAGTATGCGGACGGACAGATACCGCTGCTGTTTATTATAAATCCGGCAGCCCATTCGGGAAAGGGAATCCGGGTGTGGAAGGAAGCGGAGCGGGTTTTAAAGGAAAGAGGAATTCCCTATGAAGCCCATTTTTCAGAAAAAAAAGGAGAGGTCAAGATTCTTGCACATCATCTTACCGCCCTTTCGGAAGAAGAGGAGCGGTTTTTGATCGTGGTAGGAGGGGACGGTACCCTGAATGAAGCGCTTCAGGGGATACAGGATTTTGAGAGGATAAGGCTTGGTTATCTTCCGGCGGGTTCCAGCAACGACCTGGCGCGGGATCTGCAGATTTCAGGAACAACAAAGCAGCAGTTGCTCTGGCTTCTGGACCATGGCAGAGAGCGCAGGGTAGATCTTGGATGCCTGCATTGGACGGAAGGCGAGGAGCATAAAAAGCGTTATTTTGCAGTGAGCTGCGGAATAGGATATGATGCGGCGGTCTGTCAGGAGGCTTTGGACTCTCCTATCAAGGACAGCTTAAACTGCATCGGGCTCGGTAAGCTGTCCTATCTCGGAATCGGCTTAAAGCAGATGCTTACACTGCGTTATCAAAAGGCATCGGTCAGGCTGGACGGCGTTGAGGTAGTGCATGCTTCGCGGCTGTTGTTCGCGGCATCGATGATCAGAAGATACGAAGGCGGCGGCTTTTGTTTTTGTCCGCAGGCAAATGATCAGGACGGGCGGCTCGACCTGTGTCTGGTAAACGGTGTTCCCAGATGGAAATTTCCGGTGATAATTCCGTTTGCCCTGAAAGGAAAGCATTATCGTTTTAAAGGTGTGACTCCATATCGGGCGGAGTGTATCGATATTCATTTGACGTCGCCGGCATGGGTGCAGACGGATGGAGAAATTCCGGGGAAGCTGTCGCGTATCACGGTGACGGCGGAGAAGCAGAAACTGCGTCTCATGTGCTGAGCGCGATAAGTGGGAGGAGTGAGTGGATGAGAAGATTTTATGAAAAATATAAGCACGGAGTTCCGTTTCTGGTCTTTGGAGCGATATATCTTTTATGGTTTTACCTGCTGGAGCACAGAGGCTCTGTAGATTATATGGTCGTTCATATGAACATTGACGATTATATCCCGTTTTGCGAAGTGTTTGTCGTTCCGTATCTGCTCTGGTTTTTGTATGTGCCGGCGGTCGTACTGTATCTGTTTTTTAAGGATAAGGACGGATACTGTAATTGTACGGTATTTTTATGTACCGGAATGACCGTTTTTCTGATATTATCTACGTTTATCCCGAATATTCAGAACCTGCGGCTGCATACGATGCCGAGAGATAATATTTTTACACGGATGATATCGGTACTGTGGCAGACGGATACATCGACAAATCTGTTCCCGAGCATTCATGTATATAACTCGCTCGGAGCTCATTTTGCGGTGATGGCAAATGAGAAGCTGGCATCCAAAAAGTGGCTCCGCTACGGTTCGCTCGCGCTGTGTATCTCGATTATCCTCTCCACGGTGCTTATCAAGCAGCATTCTATGTTCGATGTGCTGACGGCATTTATCCTGGCAGCAGTTATGTATGCGGCTGTTTACAGCTATAATGTGGTATCGGTATACCGGTATCAGCTTGCAAAGCGGGCACGCAGACGGGCGTGACGACTGTATAAAAACTTCTTGCGTATTTTGCGGGGCTATGCTAGAATATCTCCCATCAGCGCACACATGTGTGCGATATAAATACAAAGAGGTAAGACAGGATGGCAGAGGCAAATAAATATTTTGTGGTGACAAAGAAGGCTGTTCCGGAAGTGCTTTTGAAGGTGGTAGAAGCAAAGCGGCTGCTTGAATCCGGCAGGATGCCGACGATACAGGATGCGGTCGATGCAGTAGGTATCAGCAGGAGTTCTTTTTACAAGTATAAAGATGATATTTTTCCGTTTCATGACAGTACGCAGGGAAAGACATTGACGCTCTCTTTACAGATAGAGGATGAGCCGGGGCTGCTTTCCGACGTGCTGCGGGTCATTGGACAGTTTGGCGCCAATATCCTGACGATACATCAGAGTATCCCGATAAACGGGGTGGCAGCGCTGAGCGTGAGCGTGCAGGTACTTCAGAATACGAAGGATATTTCTCAGATGATAGATGCGATGGAGAAACGGTCAGGAGTTTATAGCGTAAAGATACTGGCAAAAGAATAAGACAGGAAATAGGACAGGAGAAAACAGACAATGAGAAAAGTAGTGAAATTCGGCGGCAGTTCCCTTGCCAGCGCCAGTCAGTTTGAAAAAGTAGGCGCGATAGTGCGTGCGGAGAGTTCCAGAAGATATGTGGTGCCGAGTGCACCGGGAAAGCGGCACAGCAAGGATACAAAGGTAACGGATATGCTCTACGGCTGTTATGCGCTGGCTGAAGAGGATAAGGATTTTCAGCATGAGCTGGAGCTGATAAGGGAGCGCTATGAAGAAATCATTGAAGGGCTGTCTCTGACCTTGTCGCTGGATCAGGAATTTTCCGTGATAGAGAAAAATTTTAAGGCGCATGCGGGAAAAGATTATGCGGCGTCGAGGGGCGAATATCTGAACGCTATCGTGATGGCGGCATATCTGGGCTTTGCATTCATAGACGCGGCGGAGGTCGTATTTTTTAAAGAAGACGGCGAGTTTGATGCTCAGCGTACGAATGAGGTTTTGGGAGAGCGGATCAAAAATATGGAAAATGTGGTGATACCGGGCTTTTACGGGGCAAATCCCGACGGTTCTATCCGTACCTTTTCCAGAGGAGGATCCGATATCACGGGCTCCATTGTCGCAAAGGCGGTACATGCGGACGTATATGAGAACTGGACGGATGTTTCGGGCTTTTTGATAGCAGACCCGAGGATCATCCCGAATCCGGAAAAAATCGAGACGATCACTTACCGCGAGCTGCGCGAGCTGTCTTATATGGGAGCATCCGTACTTCATGAAGAATCGATCTTCCCGGTAAGGAGCGAAGGAATACCGATAAACATCCGTAATACGAACGAGCCGGACAACAGCGGCACCTGGATAGTGGAGAGTACATGCCAGAAACCGAAATTTGTGATAACGGGTATCGCGGGTAAGAGAGGCTTTTGCTCGGTCAATATCGAAAAGGATATGATGAATTCGGAGATAGGCTTTGGAAGAAAGGTGCTTCAGGCATTTGAGGACAACGGGATTTCCTTTGAACATGTGCCTTCAGGCATTGATACAATAACGGTATTCGTCCATCAGGATGAATTTATGGATAAGGAACAAAACGTGGTATCTGCTTTGCACAGGATAGCGGATCCCGATATGGTAGATATCGAAGGAGACCTTGCGCTGATAGCAGTCGTAGGACGCGGCATGAAGTCTACAAGGGGCACGGCAGGACGTATCTTTGCGGCGCTTGCCCATGCGAATATCAATGTCCGCATGATAGATCAGGGCTCGAGCGAGTTAAATATCATTATCGGCGTTCGGGACGAGGATTTCGATGCGGCGATACGGGCGATATACAACATGTTCGTGCTCGTTCAGCTGTAAAGCCGGGGCAGTTTTATAAGGCAGGACAGATATTTTTGGCAGGAAGATTTTTGTAATGAAGATTTTCCTGCTTTTTTTGAGGAAAGCGCAACTTTTTTTATAACGGGCGCGTCTGTATATCCGGCGGGACAAAAAGGGAAGACGGCAGCCTGGTTTTCCGGCAGTTTAAAGAAATATTAAGTATTCCGTCGGGAAAAAATATGATATACTGATACGTGTTGGTTTTTCAGCAGGAAAAGGTTCATGGAGGAAGGGACAATGGCGGAGACGAGGAAGCCTGTCATACAGGTAAAGGACCTGTATAAAGTCTACCGGGTCGGGGATACGCGCGTGCGCGCGCTGAACGGAGTGGACTTTAACATATATAAGGGCGAGTTTTGTGCGATAGTAGGCACGTCCGGCTCCGGCAAATCAACGCTGCTCAATATGCTGGCAGGGCTGGAGAAGCCGACGAAGGGCGAGGTCATTATCGCAGGCGAACATATGGAAAACAAGACGGAAAATCAGCTCGTCAAGTTCAGACGGGAGCATATCGGTTTTATTTTCCAGTCATTTAACCTGATGGCGACGATGACAGCGGTTGAGAATGTGGCGCTGCCGCTGACGTTTCAGGGCGTCGGGAAGGAAGAACGGATGAAGAAGGCATCAGATCTTCTGGATCTGGTAAAGCTTTCCAAGTACAAAACGCACAGGCCGACACAGATGTCAGGCGGGCAGCAGCAGCGGGTAGGCGTGGCCAGAGCATTGGTTGTAGACCCGGAGATTATTTTTGCGGACGAGCCGACAGGTAATCTGGATTCCAATACTTCGAGGGAAGTGATGGAGCTGATGCAGCAGGTAGTCCGGGAGAAAAAGCAGACGCTTGTGATGGTAACACATGATGATCATCTGGCGGGTTTTGCAGACCGGATATTCCATATCATAGACGGGAAAATAGTCAAGATAGAAGAAAATACGCACCGGGACAAAAGCACAGATACTGCCGGTGGAAAAAGGGATGAGGTAGGAAGCGATGAGTAGACTGGGAAAGAAACTGTTGGTATTCGGAATGGCCGCATTGATGTCCGGGGCGGCGTTTTATACGCCGATGACCGTATATGCGGATGTGAGCGGAAACGAGGTGGAATATATCGATGACGATATGCGCTGGGAAGCGTCCGCCGAGCTGAAAAATTATAAAGAGAGCCTGATAAAAAGGGAAAATCCCGAGCAGTACATTATCGATGAGCTGGATGACATTATGTACAGCGGCCTGTATTATATCGCAAATTCCGAAAAGATGACGGAAAGCGAGATGTGGGATTATGTCGGGAAGGTAAAAGGGGAGATGGATACTGCCATCGGTAAGAGCGGTGAAGTGACGACAACCTCGGAATTTTTAACGGTGGCAAATAACTGGACGACGCCGACAGTTTCTTACGGACAGAGTGTGAATATCGTCCTTCCTCTTATCAATATGGGCGAAGAGTGGCTGACAGATCTGCTCGTTGAGCCGGTGATCTCCAACGATGTCAAGGATTGGCCGTTTAAACCCGACAGCACCGGATATACGCAGAATTTCAATGAAATTCCGGGCTGTGCGACAAAGCTTTATGATGAGGCGGTATTTAACCGCAGGGAGCTGACATGGACATTTACGGCGAGAGAAGATGTCCTGACAGGCTATTATCCCTTAAAGTTCAAGGTGTGGTACAGCAAGGAGGGCATCCGCTGCAAGGAGCCTGTGGAAATTATTGTATATGTATACTGTCAGGGCAAGCCGGGAAGCGGCAGGATAGGGATGAGCGAAGAAACGAACGTTTCCCAGCCGAGGATAATCGTGACCGGTTTTGAAACGGAACCGGCTGAAATCTACGCCGGAGATATCTTTACTTTGACTGTGCATGTGAAAAATACATCGCCGGATACGGCTGTCAATAATGTATTATTCGATCTGCAGGCGGTAGAGGGTGGAACGGAGACGAGCACGGGACAGATAACGAACAGCTATGCTTCCTTCCTTCCCACATCCGGTTCCAGTTCCATTTATGTGGAACGGATGCCGGCGGGCAGCAGCCAGGACTTAAAGATAGAAATGCAGGCAAAAGCAGACCTGTCTCAGAAGCCATATGTGGTGACGGTAAAGATGAAATACGACACGGACTTAAAAGCGGATCTGACAGATGAAGCAAAGGTTTCAATTCCGGTAAAACAGGAATCCAAATATGGTTCCAGTACGCCTGAGATAAACCCGTCCTCCATCATGGTCGGCGAGCAGTCCAACGTAATGTTCCAGATTTATAATACAGGAAAGACGACGCTGTACAATGTTCAGGTAAAATTCGAGGCAGACAGCGTGGAAGGCGGAGATACCTTTATCGGAAACCTCGAGCCGGGAGCGACCGGAAATGTTGACGCGATGGTGACAGGTGTTGCGGCGACCATGGATGACGGAACGGTTAAAGCGGTCATCACCTATGAGGATGATGCCGGAAACCAGACAAGAAACGAGCTGGACGTTAACATCATGGTATCAGATATGCCGATGGACGGTGGCATGGATATGGAACCGATGATGCCTGAGGAGCCGGAAAAAGAAGGCCCCGGAGCGTGGATGATAGTCGGTATTATTGCGGGCGTTCTCGTTGTGGCAGGCGCAGCTACGGCGGTGTTCATGAAGCTCAGAAAAAAGAAAAAAGCGGCAAAGCTTCTCGCGGAAGATTTGATGGATCTGGATCAAAAGGACGAATAATATGAGAATTTTTGATTTGCTGCGGATGAGTTCCAGCAGCCTGTGGAAAAGAAAAGTCCGCACGGTCCTGACGGTGCTTGGCGTTGTGATAGGAACCGCCTCTATTGTTGTGATGGTTTCGCTCGGTCTGGGATTAAACCGTGCGACGATGGAGCAGATAGAGCAAAACGGGGGTCTGACAACGATAGAAGTGCGGGAAGGGCGCGGTGGTGACGACGCCATGATGATGGGGGGCGGGATGGCTGTGTTTACCTCGCCGTCCTCATCTTCATCGTCTAAGGATAAGGTTATGCGTCTGGATGACGCGGCGGTGGAGCTTCTTTCCAATATAGAACATGTGGAAAGAGTTTTGCCGGAGCTGCAGATCAATATTGTGGCAAAATATGGTCAGTATGTACACGACTATATGACGATCCGCGGTCTGACTGCGGAAGGGATAGAAGCGCTGAATATTGAGGTGGGGGAAGGTCATCTTCCTCTGGACAGCAGGGAATTGGAGTTTTTTTACGGAAATAAGGCGGCAGCGGATTTTTATAACCCTAAGACTTATGAGTATCCTTATTATGAAAACCGGGAGATGCCCGTGGATTTTATGAAAGATTCTGTGTTTTTTATTTTTGACCAGAATGCATATTATGCGACGCAGCATCAGTCTGATGGCGTGGGCGGGCAGGGGGATAATGGCGGAAATAATGTCAAGCCCCCGAAAAAATACCTGATAAAAACCGCCGGGGTGGAAAAGGTGACATCAGATGATGAGTGGAAGGCGACTAACTATAATGTGTATTGTAATCTGGATGCTCTGGTTACATCCTTGAAGAGGATGTTCCGGAACAAACCGATTCCGGGGCAGCCTACGACTTCCGGCGGCAAGCCGTATAAGGATATTTATTACAGTGTACTGAATGTAAATGTAGATGATATCGACAATGTACTGGAGGTTCAGGAACAGATAAAGGCGCTGGGATATGAGGTATACAGCAATATCGAGTGGGTGGAATCCACGCAGAAGCAGTATGCGAATATTCAGGCGATGCTGGGAGGTATCGGTGCGGTTTCCCTTCTGGTTGCGGCCATCGGTATCACGAATACGATGATGATGTCCATCTATGAACGGACGAAGGAGATAGGCGTCATGAAGGTGTTGGGATGCGACATGAGAAATATCCAGGGGATGTTTCTCATAGAAGCGGCATATATCGGATTTATCGGAGGCGTGGTCGGTCTGCTGTTGAGCTATGGAATTTCGGCTGTCATAAACAAGATAGTAGCGGCGAGCGGCAATATGTCCGAGTTGTCTTATATTCCGCCGTGGCTTGCAGGGGCGGCAATCGTGTTTGCGGTTGTGATAGGTATGGTAGCAGGCTTTTTCCCGTCCAGAAGGGCGATGAAGTTAAGTCCTCTGGCTGCGATACGGAATGAATAGTTTCCTGAACGATGGTATAAAAAATGCGCTGTGTCTTTTGGATGCAGCGTATTTTTGTGTATATATGCACGGGGCACGGGTGCGTGCCAGGGCGCAGACATTTTTGGTGTTTTAAAAGTTCTCTTGAATAAAAATCAGACAATTTATAGAATTTAGACATAATTATCATTTGAAATAATTATATAAAACAAAAAAACAGATAAAATAAATAAAATGAAAAAAATATCAGAAAATATATTGACAAATAAGGATATGGAATATATAATGAAGTTACAAACAAGGAAGATAAAAGAAAAACAATAAAAAAGAAAAGGAGGTAATTCCACCGAAAGCATAATCTTATATCCCCTTTCAAAGTTAAAGATGCAGTGAAATGACAGGAAATTTCCATTTATATTTGAAAGAGTCGCATCGAGTATCGAAAGCATCAGAGACAGAAGAAGGGTACAAGCAAAAGTTCATAGGGAGTCTTTAAAGAGAACTGACAGTTCGATTACTTTAAAGAGCAGGATGCAGATGGTATATGTATTGAGTACACAGAAAGGCTTAGGAGTACAACAAAAGACTCAGTAGTACAAACCGATAAGATGTTTTTTGACGACAGGGAAACACGATGGAACGGACAAGCCGTTGGGGGATGTTGAAAGGGACGTATTACAGAAGTCAGTAACAAGTCAGGGAGATTGGAAAGATACAGAAAAACGGAGGTTAGACCATTGGACATTGAAGTTTAGGAGCGGGTATTGATCAAAAAGATGATTGATACCCGCTTCCGTTTGTGTTAGTCTATAATAGAAAAAGGATAACAGCAGCACAAAGGGGTTTCTACGGAATGTCAGAATCAAAGAGAGAGAACAGACGAAAGAGAAGAAAACGGAATCAGATTATTTCTTATACAGTAATGGTAATAGTGGTGGTGGCAGTCATCGTTGGCTGTACGGCAGGCGTCCGTGCGGCAGCAGGAGCGATGGCAGGCGCGAAGGAAGCAAAGCAGGCAGAAAGAGAAGCGGCAATAGAAGCCTCTAAGGCAGCGGAATCAGCAGAGGCAGAATCGGCTGTGGCTGCTCTTTTTGAAGAAGAGAGCGCGGAAGAAACTGTGACGGAATATACAAGCGAAGATGCATTAAATGATATGATAGAGGATACGATAGCGGGAATGACGCTGGAGCAGAAGGCGGCAGGTCTCTTTTTTATAACACCCGAGCAGCTGACAGGAGTAGGGCAGGCAGTTCAGGCGGGGGAAGGTACGAAGGAGGCGTTGGCAAAATATCCGGTTGGCGGGCTGATATATTTTTCCCAGAATATCCAGTCAGAAGAGCAGGTGAAAGAAATGCTTTCCAATACGGTTTCTTACAGTATTTATCCTCTGTTTTTAGGAGTTGATGAGGAAGGCGGTAAGGTATCGCGGGTTTCAGAGTCGCTGAAACTTGAAAATGTCGGACCGATGGCAGATATCGGCGCAGAAGGGGATGCACAGGCGGCGCGGGACGCCTACACAAAAGTCGGGACATATCTTTTGGAATATGGATTTAATGTGGATTTTGCGCCGGTGGCAGATGTGTTGACCAACGCAGATAATACGGCAATCGGAGACAGGGCGTTTTCTTCGGATGCAGAGACTGTCGGCAGGATGGTGGCGGCTTCGATAGAAGGGCTGCAGCAGACGGGAGTGAGCGCCTGCATCAAGCATTTTCCGGGACATGGAGACACGGCTGCTGATTCGCATACCGGGGCAGCGCAGACGGACCGGACCAGAGAAGAGATGGAAGCGGAGGAGTTTGTACCGTTCCGGTCGGGCATTGGGGCAGGGACAGATATGGTTATGGTAGGACATATCAGCGCTCCTGAATTGACCGGAGGAGACAATCTGCCGTCGAGCCTGTCGGAAAGTGTTATCACAGGAATATTACGAGGCGAGTTGGGGTATGACGGAATCATTATCACAGACGCATTGAATATGGGGGCTATAACCGAATATTATGAGCCGGATGTTGCAGCAATAATGACTCTGAAGGCGGGAGCGGATATGGTATTGATGCCGGAAGATTTTGTTCAGGCATATGAGGGAGTTCTGGCTGCTCTGCAGGATGGTACGATCAGTCAGGAACGTGTGGATGATTCTCTCAGAAGGATTTATCGGATAAAATTAAGAGGCAGGGTTTCCTGAACGGATGCGCTGACGGTATATTTGAGTGTTTTGTCATTAAGGAAGGAGGCAGACAGAATGAAGATGGTATGTTTGGATCTGGAAGGGGTTCTTGTTCCAGAAATCTGGATAGCGTTTGCAAAAGAGAGCGGGATTCCTGAGTTGGAAAGGACAACGAGAGATGAACCGGATTATGAAAAACTCATGCGTTGGAGACTTTCTGTTTTAAAAGAGCATGGCCTTGGGATCCGTCAGATTCAGGAGACGATAGAGAGGATAGAACCGCTGACGGGGGCACGGGAATTTCTGGATGCATTAAGGGGGCTTACACAGGTGGTCATCATCAGCGATACCTTTGAGGAATTTGCGCGGCCTCTTATGAGGAAGCTGGGGTTTCCGACGATTTTATGCAACAGCCTTAAAGTGGCGCAGGATGGTGAGATAGTTGATTTTAAAATGCGCGTGGAGCACTCAAAACTGACTACGGTAAAGGCATTGCAATCTATCGGATACGAGACGGTGGCGGCAGGGGACAGCTATAACGACCTGGAAATGATACTTGCCGGAAAAGATGGATTTCTGTTCAGAAGTACGGAAAAGATAAGAAAAGACTATCCGCAGATACCCGCATTTGAGACATATGAGGAGTTGCTGGATGCGTTCAAAAAGGCTGTAAACGGTTGATATTGTAAAAAATCTCTAAAAACACAGCCGTCCGGTTGACAGGGCAGAACACTAGTGTTATATTTGAAATAGAACAAAGAAACAAAAGAAACCGGAGAATGAGCCGGTGAACGACATCCCCGGAGCATTCCGGGGATGTTTTCAGATAGCGTGCCCTGCAGAGCATATTCTGACTGCAGGAAGGAACGGAAGGTGAAAAAATGGCTGTGAAAAGAGATTATTATGAGATTTTGGGAATTTCAAGGGATGCAGATGACGCGACTGTCAAAAAAGCGTACAGGAAGCTCGCAAAAAAGTATCATCCGGATTCCAATAAGGACAATGCAGAAGCGGAGCAGAGGTTTAAAGAGGTTACGGAGGCGTATGGCGTTTTGAGCGACCCTGAAAAAAAGAAGCTTTATGACCGTTTTGGTCATGCGGCGTTTGATCAAAGCTCAGGACGGGCCCAGGAACGTGAATCGGGATGGACATCGGACGGACGCAGAGGAGGATTTCAGGAGTTTCATTTTGAAGACGGCGATATGGGGGATTTGTTTGAAGATCTGTTCGGAAATATGTTCCGGGGCAATTCTGCAAAAGGTGATTCCGGGAGAGGCGGATTTGGAGCCGGCGGCAGGGCCTTTTCGGAAAAGGGAGAGAATCTGCATGCAGAGGTGGAAATCAGCTTTGAAGAAGCGGCATTCGGATGTGAAAAGAGTCTTTCGCTGCGGGACAGCAGCGGCAGGACTTCCTCTATACAGGTGCATATTCCGGCAGGGATAGAAGAGGGAAAGAGTATCCGGTTAAAAGGAAAAGGAATGCCCGGAGGCAAAGGCAGAGAGCCGGGAGATCTGTTTTTAAAGGTGGCTGTCGGCAAGAAGCAGGGATTTGAAAGAAAGGGAATGGATCTATACACATCCGTATCGGTTCCTTTTGTGACAGCGGTTCTTGGCGGAGAGGCAGAGATCACAACGCTGAGCGGCAAAGTCATGTGCCGTATCGCACCGGGCACACAGTCTGGCAGCCGTATCAGGTTGAAGGGCAAGGGCGTTGTTTCGATGAAACAGCCGGGCACATACGGAGATATGTATGTGACAGTGCAGATTCAGATTCCGAAGGAGCTGACGCCACAGGCAAAGCAGAAGCTGAAGGAATTTGATGCGGCATGTAGAGGAGGCAGCCGGGGTGCGGCCTGAGCAGATTGTCTGGAAAGGCAGGATATAAAGGAAAGGCGTTTTATGGGAAATATCATCAGCTATCTGAATGAGTATGGAGATAAAAGCTTCTCGGAAGTCCCTTTCGGAGAGGCGGATGCACTTTTGCTGGCGCAGTTATCCTATTTGAAATTTGACGGCATCGTGCCTGCGATTGCTCAACGAGAGAGAGGGGTAACGCTTCACGAGATCAATGAAAAGATGGATCCGGACGTGGTCTTTGCAGATAAGTGGTATGAAAAGGAGAACAGGCAGCTGTGGGAAACGCTGCTTGGAAGCTGCAGATACGAAAAAATGCTTTGTAATAATTATCGGGCGCGGACGCAGGAAGAGGAGGAGCTTCAGTTTGGGGCAGTCACGTTTTTCCCTGAGGGCTGTGCTCCGGTCATCGCATTCAGAGGGACGGATGATTCGGTGATAGGCTGGAAAGAAGATTTTAATATGGCATTTACCCGTCCTCTGCCGTCTCAGCGGATGAGTGCGGTATATCTGAATCAGGCAGCCTGCAGGATAGACGGTCCATTTTTGATATGCGGACATTCTAAAGGCGGAAATCTGGCTGTTTTTGCTTCTATGTGGGCAGATGGCGGGGTGAGGCGGAGGATACGGGAAATTTACAGCCTGGATGGACCGGGGTTTTTACCGGAGCTTCTTTCCGAGGAGGGTTACCGTGAGGTGAGGGGGAGGCTGCATCGGATACTGCCGACATCGTCTGTAGTCGGAATGCTTTTGCAGAATGAAGAACGATATGAGGTTGTGAAAAGCTCCGCGTATGGGATGATGCAGCATAACGCTTATACATGGCAGATAGAAGACGGAAAACTGGTTCGGGAAACGGATATCGAGGAAAAGCAGAAGCGTATGGACAAGGTGTTGAACGAATGGATATTTGCGCTGTCGGAGGAAGAACGGGAGCTGTTTGTGGACACTTTTTTCGGGATTATCGGAAAGACAGGTGCAACGACTGTTTTTGAATTTGCCCAGAATTGGAAAAATAATCTTAAAATCTGCCTTCGGGAACTGCGCGGCATAGAACCAGATACAAGGAAACGGATGCGGCAGATTTTGAAGCTGCTGTTCGAGATATACGGAAGTGTGATGGGAAAACAGGAGAAAAAGCAGACGTGAGAGAGGGAAAGGTCGTATTTCATATAGATGTAAACAGTGCGTTTTTGAGTTGGAGTGCCATTGAAAGGCTGAAAAATGGGACGGACAGTACAGATTTGCGGACGATTCCGTCGGCGGTGGGCGGCGATGAGGAAACCCGGCACGGCGTTGTGCTGGCAAAAAGTACTCCTGCCAAAAAATACGGGATCACAACGGGCGAACCGTTGATGTCGGCAAAGCGGAAATGTCCGGGACTGGTAGTGGTAAGGCCGGATTTTCATGCATATGTGGAGCAGTCCGGCCGTTTGCGCGCACTTTTGGGAAAATACACGGACAAGGTAGTTCCTTACAGTATTGATGAGGCATGGGCAGAGTTTGAAGGGTTCGGGGAGATGTATGCGGCGCCGGAGGTATTTGCAAACCGCTTGCGGGAAGAGATAAAGGATACGTTGGGATTTACGGTAAATATCGGGGTGTCTTGCAATCGTTTGCTTGCGAAGATGGCGGGTGATTTCAAAAAGCCCGATATGGTCCATACGCTCTTTCCGGAAGAGATTCCGGAAAAGCTCTGGCCGCTTCCGGTCTCCAGCCTGCTGTTTGCGGGAAGAGCGGCGACACAGCGGTTAAAGGGGCTGGGGATTTATACGATAGGGGATTTGGCGCATGCGGATAAGGGGATGCTGTCTGCTCATATGAAAAAGCATGGGCTGGCGCTCTATGAGTATGCATGGGGGCGGGAAAGCGCCGGGATGTTCGATATGGAGGCAGAAAATAAAGGATGCGGCAACAGCGTGACGACGGCGGAGGATGTGACCGATATGGCATATGCGAGGCAGATACTGCTTTCTTTGTGCGAGACGGTGGGGATCCGGCTGCGGACAGACCATAAAAAGGCGGGCGGCGTGTCGGTCGGGATGCGGACGAGCAGTTTTGAAAACAGCAGCAGGCAGATACGGCTGGATTCTTCGACCGATGTGACGGAGGAGATTTTTGAAACAGCCTGTCAGCTTTTAAAGAAGATGTGGGACGGCAGAAAGCCGATACGGCTTTTACAGGTGACGGCAACGAGGCTGACGGAGGCAGAATACCGGCAGTACAGCCTGTTTGATACAGTGGATTATGAGAAGCTGGAAAGGGCGAATCAGGCGATAGACAGTATTCGTGCCAGATTTGGAGAAAATGCGGTGATGCGCGCGAGTTTTTTAAAGAGCGGTGTAGAACCGACCAGCGGCGGACTGAATAAAGAGAAGCGACGCGAGAAGGAGCGGGGGGAAAAGGAAAGAGGGCAGAGCAATGAAAAAAACCACTGAAGCAGGAACTTCAGTGGTTTTTTATAAAAAAATAATGCAGGAAAAGAGACTTGAACTCTCATGGTATTGCTACCATACGGACCTGAACCGTACGCGTCTGCCAATTCCGCCATTCCTGCATTTATCTTGGGCTTTCTGAGCTCTTGTGAACTCTTTTGTGCCGCTGACAAGTGATATAATATCACAGCTGCATAATGATTGCAAGCTTTTTTTTTGATTTTTTTTAAAAAAAATTATCTGAAAAAAATTTCAAAAAAATTTAAAATAATGGTTGACTTTTGAGATTCAAAATGATAATATACTACTTGCAGCGGCGAGCCGCATGCGGAAGTGTCGGAACTGGCAGACGAGCAAGACTAAGGATCTTGTGGCAGCAATGCCGTGTGGGTTCAAGTCCCATCTTCCGCAGGAGAGAAGGACCTCAGGACTTTGTTATCAATGTCCTGAGGTTTTTTGTTTACGCCGAGGACTATTCGCCGTTTGTGCGGCAGAAAGAGGAAAAGATGGAAAAAATAGCAAGCTTTACGGTGGACCATATTAAACTGCAGCCCGGAATCTATGTTTCCCGAAAGGACCATATAGGAACTGAGACTGTTACTACCTTTGATTTAAGGATGACGAGTCCGAATGAAGAACCGGTGATGAATACAGCGGAAGTTCATACGATCGAACATCTGGGTGCGACATTTTTGAGAAACCATCCTGTATATAAGGAACGGGTGCTTTATTTTGGACCGATGGGCTGCCGCACAGGATTTTATCTTCTTCTTTCGGGAGACTGTTCTTCTGAACAGATTGTTCCGCTTATTACGGAGTTGTTTGAATTTATCAGAGATTTTGAAGGAGAAGTTCCGGGGGCTGCAGCGAAGGACTGCGGAAATTATCTGGATATGAATCTGACAATGGCAAAGTTTTTAGCAAAAAAATATGTGGAACAGGTACTTTACGGTATTCAGGAGGACAGGCTGGTCTATCCGGAGTAAATCAAAACCTATATTAATATGGAGAGTGGACAGATGACAAAAATCGGTATTATCGGAGCGATGGAGCTAGAGGTAGAACAGTTAAAGGCGGCGATGTATGCGGATCATGTGGTGAATATTGCGGGAATGGAGTTTCATGAGGGAGCATTGAATGGCGCTGACGTCGTTGTCGTGCGTTCCGGCGTCGGCAAGGTAAGCGCAGCGATGTGCACTCAGATACTGGCAGACCATTTTCATGTGACGCATGTGATAAATACAGGAGTGGCAGGTTCTTTGAACGCGGCTCTGGATATCGGAGATATCCTTATTTCTACAGATGCGCTCCATCATGACGTGGATGCGACGGTATTCGGATATCGTCCCGGAGAGGTTCCGCAGCTTGGTATATGGAATTTTGAGGCGGATAAGAGGCTGGCAGAGCTGGCGGAGCAGTCCTGCCGTAAAGTAAACCCCGGGCTGGGCGTACATCAGGGGCGTGTGCTGAGCGGTGACCAGTTTATCTCTTCCGATGATGTGAAGAAAAATCTGATAGACAGATTTGCCGGTGACTGCGTTGAAATGGAAGGCGCTGCGATAGCACAGGCGGCACGGCTGAACAATATTCCTTTTGTAGTGATAAGGGCGATATCCGACAAGGCGGATAATTCCGCAGAGATGGATTATCCTGCTTTTGAACGGGAAGCCGCAAAGCATTCTGCCCGTCTTGTAGAGGATATGGTAAGGAATGTGTGATTGTCCGATGCTGTGCGGCCTGCTGACTGCAGGCTGTGCAGAGCCGGATGCTGCCGGAAGGATGGACAGTTGGTAACTGTTTATGTCGGTTTTAAATGCCTGTTGCTTTCGGTACGAAAACGTGATTGCCGGGGGTGAGAGGGGCCTTTTGTGCGGTGAATTTTTCGGTGTGCCAACGAATAGCAGCAATGGTTGTTAAGATATTTAAAAAAAATAAAAAAAGTACTTGCAATGTTTTTAAAGCTGTGATATTATATCACTTGTCGGCGGCACAAAAGAGTTCACAAGAGCTCAGAAAGCCAAAGATAAATGCAGGAATGGCGGAATTGGCAGACGCGTACGGTTCAGGTCCGTATGGTAGCAATACCATGAGAGTTCAAGTCTCTTTTCCTGCACGATAGAAATGGCGTTCCGGTGTACCGGGGCGCTTTTTTGTTTCATAGGAAAGTGTGTCCTATGAAATAAAAAATGTTCCGCAGGATTGCACTGCGGCGAAAAGGAAAATGTCGCTTGCGCGATAGATATTGCCTGACGGCAGCGTTTGAGTGTGACGCAAATGTACGCGCATCTTTTTATAAGAAATGACAGGGAGGAATAAAAATGGCAGAAGTAAGCGCAAGAGAGCAGATAATATTTGATCTGGCATCTATGGAATGGGAGCTGTTTCAGCTTGTACATAATACAGGAGGCAGGGCATCCTGCCAGGACGACCCGGATACCTTTTTTAAAATGAGGATGAGCCAGTGGATGGTATATTCGGACGGCGTATTGAAAAGCTGCATGGAGGATTTTCAGGAGGCGGCAGCACAGGGCAGAAACCTGATATTTGAAAAATACGGACGTATGATGGAGACGACCCATCCGGAGGAGTACGAGCGGGTCAGACAGTATTTTCCGGAGATTTCTGAACAGCATCGGGAGAATGTGGAAAAAATTACAGCCATCCATCTGGAATGGGACAAAAAGACCGCAGAAGCGTATCCGTATCTGAGAAAGAACGGACGTCTGGCGACCACAAGGGAAGACAGTGCGGACGGGATTTCCATGGAAAGCTATCTGAGAGGAGAACTGCAGTGCTTTTCAGAGAAAACGGTGGAGCTGATATTGAAGGAAACAGAGGAAGCGGTGAAGGACGGTGTCAATCTGCAGGAGCGGATGATAGAGAACGAAGTCCGTTTTTACGGATATGAGTCTCTGGAACGCGCAGAAGAGGCGCACCGCAGCCGGGAGGGGGAAGAAGCGTAATGAAGCTTTATCTTATCAGACATGGTGAGACGGATTGGAATGTTCAGGGGAGGATGCAGGGACAGACGGATATCGAATTAAATCAAAACGGTATCGATCTGGCAAAAGTGACTGCAAGGGGGATGGCTGATATTCCCTTCGATCTGTGCATCACAAGCCCGTTAAAGCGGGCGCGTCAGACGGCTGATATTGTTCTGGAGGGAAAAGATATCCCTGTCATAGAGGATGAGAGGATAGCGGAGCTGAGTTTTGGAAGCTGGGAAGGTCTGGGATGCCGGAAGGAAAATTATGAGGTGCCGGTTTCGATAGAGCGGTTCCGGCAGTTTTATACCGATCCGCTGAATTTTGAACCGGCGGAGGACGGGGAGACGATAGCAGCGCTGTGTGAGCGGACGGCGCAGTTCTGGCAGGAACTCATCGGAAAGAAGGAGTATCAGGACAAAACGATACTTATCGCAACGCATGGCTGTGCAGTGCGGGCGATACTCCGGAATGTATACGAGGATAAGACGGATTACTGGCATGGACGTGTTCCGGCAAATTGTGCGGTCAATATCGTCGAGGTGAGCGATGGGAAAGCGGTACTGAAGGAAGAAGATAAGATTTATTATGATCCGGCTGCCGCAGTGGACTATTTTACAAGAGTCTGAAAGAATAAGAACCCCCTTTCGGAGAGGCAGATAAGCTCTGAAAGGGGGTTCGTTGGATGTTTTTAGAAATGAAGCCTTCTGCGGACGGCGTTTCTCAGGCGCGCCCGGGAAAGGATTGTGACGAGGGCGATGACAATGACTGCGCTGATGGAAAGGACGACCGCCGACCATGTGAGGCGGAAGGGCAGGGCAAGGTAGCGTTCGATGAGAAGTTCGATGCTTGCACAGATGAGTGCGGCTTCTACAAAGAAATACAATCCGGTCATCAAAAACGCAGAGGAGACCTTTCGCATGAGGAAGGTAAAAATGAGCGCGGCAACCGTACACAGAGCTGTGATGGGCAGCGCCAATCGGAAAAACCATTCCTGCTGCGGGGTGTTGAGACTTATCATGAATTCATACAGTGCGATGGCAAGGCCGTCACAGAGGATGGAGCCGTAAAGCGGCATCCTTGTATAGATAACGGCAGGGACTGCAAGAACCCAGACGACGACGCAGGCGCCGATGACATAGAGCGACCACAGGGACTCCCGGAATACAAGGAGGTTTAAAAGGCCGCATACAACGCCGGCAGCTATCAGGGAAGTAGATAAAAGGATAGCCAGGTCTTTGCGGCGGACGACCTCGACCTGCCCCTTTTCATGAGGAAAAGGCGGGACAGGCTGCTGGATGGCAGCCAGATCATTTGGGTTAACGACAGGTGTGTTGCATAGCGGACAGCGTTTCAGAGAGGGGTCGAGCTTGACCCCGCAGTTGACACAATAAGACATAGGATACCTCCTGACTAAAAATCTCGGTTGCTTTCAATCGTAACGGCAATGCCGTCCTCCACGAGCTTTTGGAAAAAACGCCGTTCCACATCGGCTTCAATGATACAGCTTGCAAAATTAACCGTCAGCGTATCGCCGAAGCTTGCAATGGCGCAGTTGGTGCGTTGAGAATAGGGAATTCCCATATAAATATCAAAGCGCTCCAGATAAGGTTTCATGGCGTCCGGGACATAGACGGAGCCCAGGTTTGTAAGGCCGGCAGAAGAGTTTTTGTCCTGAACGCGGGTATAGAACAGGCGCACGACAAAGTCCTTGATAAAAAGCGGGACGATACGGATGAACGGGTTGCGTTTGGTGGCTGCGTTCGTTGTGATGTCCCCTTTTAAAAATTTTTCATTGATATAGTAGCGCATGTAATTATGGACGTGCGCTACGATTTCTTCAAAGGTGAATTCGCCGAGCCGGGGATCGATGGAGGGATATACCATCGTGATGAAATTACGCAGCGTTTTGGACGGGAAAAAACGCCGGAGGTTTACGGGCATGGCGATGCGGACAGGGCGCAGCTTGAGATGGAAATCGTGTTCCTGCTTTTGAAGAAGGGAATATAAGAGCACGGCGTTTAAATATTCCGTCACAGTGGCGTTATAGCCTTTTGCGACCTGCATGACCTCTTTTACGGACATGATACCGTCAATGACATTGAGCGTATAAAAAGGCTCTTTTGTGCCGCGCACCCGGTAGGTCTTTTCGGCGGGACGCGCAGGGCGCACCTGTGCGTTCGCATAGCGCATATAAGCATCCTCAAATTCTTCGGGGTCGGGCTCGGCGTCCACATCGAGCACAAAGCCGTCGTTGGGGATAGGGTGTCCGAGGAGCCGTAGATAAACGGCTGTCACGGTCTGGAGAAGGAACATTCCGCCGGTTCCGTCGCCGAGGCTGTGATGGGCTTCCAGTGCGATGCGCCGTCCGTACCAGTAAAAACGGACAAGATAACGGTTGTTGCTTTTAAAGGGCATCGGCATGCAGAAATTGCGGATATCCTTCTGGACGATAGGACCGGGATTGGTATTCGGTTCCAGATAACGCCAGAATAACCCTTTATGCATGGCGGAGCGGTAGGTGGGAAAACGCTTCATTGCGATATCCACTGCCTGCTGGAGGATGTCAGGCTGTACGTCCTCTTTTAAAAGAAGCGAAAGACGGTAGACCGATGAAAAATCCCTGCGCTGCAGCGTCGGATAGACGATGGCGGAAAGATCCAGCCTGTACCAGGTCTTTGCCTGTGATTTTGATTGTTTTGACATAAGCATTTCCTTTCTTCCTGTAGTATACACCCGGAACGGTAAGGATACAAGTACGGGCTGGATTGTTGAAGTTTACGGAAACTTGTGTTACCCTCAGTAGACAAGGGTAGACTTTTGTACTTACAAAGGAGGTTGTCATATGACAGTCAGTGAGAAGCAGAATCAGAATATGATGAATCTGATACGGAAGGTACACGGGCTGGTGGAGCATCCGGACCTGACAAAGCACAGGCAGTCGCAGGACCGGATAGGAGCGCTGCTGGGGACGGAAAAAGGGGTGGAGTATACGCCGGTGACGGTTGAGGATATGAGCTGTGAGTGGGTAAGGGTCACACGTGCCCATATGAAAAAATATGTTATCCTGTACTGTCATGGCGGAGGTTATTCAACGGGAAGCACGGTATATGCGCGTACATTGACAAAAAAACTTGCTGAGTCTACATCGATGGATGTGTTTGCGTTCAACTACAGGCTGGCGCCCGAGCATCCGTATCCTGCGGCGACGGATGATGCGCTGAAGGCGTGGAACTATCTGATGTATCTGGGTTACGGAGCGCGCGATGTGATCGTGGCGGGAGACAGTGCGGGCGGGAATCTGGCGCTTTCTCTGACGCTGCGCTTAAAGGAGCAGGAACGTCTTCTGCCGCGCGGGCTCGTGCTTTTATCTCCATGGACAGATCTGACAAAATCGGGTAAAAGCTATGAATCCAGAAAAGAGGTCGATCCGGTTTTGGACCATGAGTATCTCGACAGAATGATAGAAAATTATGCGGGGGGACAGGCACTTTCCAATCCGCTCATTTCGCCGTTGTTTGGAAACTTTAAGGGATTTCCGCCGACCTATATTCAGGTGGGGGATAATGAGATACTTCTTTCGGATGCGACGCTCCTGCATAAAAAGCTGCTGAAAGAAAATGTTTCGGCGCATCTGGATATCTATAAAGGGATGTGGCATGTGTTCCAGATGTCCCCGATCAAAATATCTTATGACGCCATGGATAAAAATGCGGAATTTATTTTCGATATTTGCCGTTAGAAAAAAGGAAACGGGAGGTTTTTACAGAATATTTAGCTAAGAAATGTTTTTTTATCTGCTGCACACAGGAGGAATGAATGAATATTCGCGAAAATCTGGAAAAGTGGGAAGAAGAGCATTTAAGTCCGTATGCGGCGCTGAGCAGCTGTTCAATCGGGAGGATGAGGCAAGAAGAACAGTGTGATATCCGGCCGGTCTTTCAGCGTGACAGGGACCGTATCATCCACAGCAAATCTTTCCGGAGGCTCAAGGATAAAACGCAGGTATTTCTTTCGCCTCAGGGAGACCATTATCGGACACGCCTGACACATACGCTGGAGGTATCACAGAACGCACGCACGATAGCAAAGGCGCTTTCTTTGAACGAAGAGCTTGCCGAGGCGATAGCTCTGGGGCATGACCTGGGACATACGCCCTTCGGACATGCGGGAGAAAGGGCGCTCGACAGGGTGTGCCCGTACGGATTTGACCACTCTGAACAGAGTGTGCGGACGGTGGATATTCTGGAAAAGGGCGGACAGGGTCTGAATCTGACGTTTGAAGTCAGGGACGGGATACGCAATCATCAGACAAAAGGGCATCCGATGACACTGGAGGGCTGCATCGTAAGGCTTTCCGATAAGATTGCCTATATCCACCATGATATGGACGATGCCATACGGGCAGGGATGCTGACAGAGGAAGATGTTCCGGGTGATATCCGTGAGGTGCTTGGCACAACAACGGGAGCCAGGCTGAACCGTTTTATCCATGATATCGTTTCCAACAGCATGGGAAAAGACTTTGTCGCAATGTCGGAGCCGGTGGCGGAGGCGATGCAGGCGCTGAGGCGTTTTATGTTTGAAAGGGTTTACTTAAATCCGCAGGCAAAGGGAGAAGAGAGCAAGGCGGAGGTTCTTGTCGAGACGCTGTATGATTATTATCTGCATCATCTGGAGCTTTTGCCCAAAGACCTGCAGATACTGATGGAGAGCGGAGAATCCCGGGAGCGGATCGTGTGCGATTATGTGGGTGCGATGACAGACCGCTTTGCCATTGCCAGATACGAAGAGATATTTGTGCCGCGGACATGGCTTTATTGAGCGGAGGAATGGGAGAGAACATGTATTATCCGGAAGAGCTGATAGAGGAGATAAGGACGAAGAACGATATCGTAGAGGTGATCTCCGGCTATGTACGGCTGCAAAAAAAAGGAAGCAATTATTTCGGACTGTGTCCGTTCCATAACGAGAAATCGCCGTCATTTTCCGTTTCGCCCGCAAAACAGATGTATTACTGTTTTGGCTGCGGGGCGGGCGGCAATGTGATAACTTTTTTGATGGAATATGAAAATGCGACCTTTCCGGAGGCGGTTAAAATGCTGGCGCAGCGCGCGGGCGTGGACCTGCCGGAAATGGAGTATTCACAGGAGGCAAGAAAAGCAGACAGCCGCAGGGCGCGGCTTCTGGAGGTGAATAAGGAGGCTGCAAAGTATTTTTACTATCAGCTTAGGAACCGTCAGGGTGAGGTTGGAATGCGGTATCTCAGGGAACGGAAGCTTTCGGATGAAACGATGAACCATTTCGGCCTCGGATATGCCAACAAATACAGTGATGACCTGATAGGATACCTGAAGTCAAAAGGGTACGATGAGTCGCTCATACGCGACGCGGGGCTGTGCAATGTGGATGAAAAGCATGGCATGTATGATAAGTTCTGGAACCGTGTGATGTTCCCGATACAGGATATCAATCATCGCGTCATAGGCTTCGGCGGCAGAGTGATGGGGGACGGCAAGCCCAAATACCTGAATTCACCGGAAACGGAGATATTCGATAAGAGCCGTAATCTGTACGGGCTGAATTTTGCGCGGACAAGCCGTAAGGGTAATATTATTTTGTGCGAGGGCTATATGGATGTGATCGCCATGCATCAGGCAGGCTTTACGCAGGCGGTGGCATCTCTGGGAACGGCGTTCACAGTTGGGCAGGCGATGCTGCTAAAGCGCTATGCACAGGAGGTGCTGTTATCCTATGACAGTGACGGCGCAGGGACGAATGCGGCACTCCGGGCGATAGGCATCTTAAAAGAAGCGGGGATGACGGGGCGCGTTATCAGCCTTGAGCCGTATAAGGACCCGGATGAATTTATGAAGGCGCTGGGAGCAGAGGAATTTCAGAAGCGGCTGGACCATGCGGAGAACAGTTTTTTCTTTGAACTGCGCCAGATACAGAAGGGCTTTGATCTGTCAGACCCGGAGCAGAAGACGAATTTCCACAGGGAGATAGCCAAAAAGCTCTGCACTTTTTCGGAAGAGGTGGAGCGGGAGAATTATATCGAAGCGGCGGCGCAGAAATATAATATCGGCTTTGAGAATCTGCGGAGGCTCGTCGGCACATACGCGGCGCAGACGGGGCTGGCAAGACCGCTGGAACGGCCAAAATCAGGCATTCAGAAAAAAAATACGGCTGAGGAAGGCATCAAAAACAGCCAGAAGCTTTTGCTGACATGGCTCGTGGAGCAGCCGAAGCTGTTTTCACAGATAAAAAAATACATTTCACCGGGCGATTTTACGGAAGGCTTGTATGAAAAGGTGGCGTCTAAGCTGTTTGCGGAGCTGGAAAACGGAAGGCTCGATCCGGCGGGCATCATCAGCATGTTCGAGGAGGAAGAGGAGCAGCGCGAGGCAGCGTCATTATTCCATACAAAGCTTGCACGTCTGGAAAATATTCAAGAGCAGGAAAAGGCTATCCACGATATCGTTTATGCGGTAAAGCGCAACAGCTACGACAGGGACAGCTCTCAGCTCGGAACAGACGTGGAGGCGTTAAAGAGAGTGATTGAAGGCAAGAAGCTTTTGGAAGAGCTTGGGAAAACGCATATATCTTTGCAATAGAGTGAACAATACAACACAGACACAGGAAGGATGGCAGACATGATGGATGAAAATGTAAGGGCAAAAATGGAGGAGAAGGTAAGAGGCCTTCTTGCCATGGCAAAAAAGAAGAAGAATGTGCTCGAATATCAGGAGATAAGCGATTATCTTGCGGAGCTTCATCTGGAGGACGAGCAGCTTGATGACGTTTTGGAGGCTTTAGAGAAAAGCGGAGTGGATGTTTTAAGGATTACGGAAGAAGACGATATTCCGGATGAAGAGCTGCTTTTGGCGGATGAAGAAGATGTAGATATGGAAAATCTGGATCTGAGCATTCCCGATGGAATCAGCATCGAAGATCCTGTCCGCATGTATTTAAAAGAAATCGGTAAGGTTCCGCTTTTATCTGCGGAAGAAGAGATAGAACTGGCAAAGCGCATGGAAAACGGCGATGAAGAGGCAAAAAAACGTCTGGCAGAGGCAAACCTGCGTCTCGTTGTCAGCATTGCAAAGCGTTATGTGGGACGCGGGATGCTGTTCCTTGATCTGATACAGGAAGGAAATCTGGGTCTGATAAAGGCAGTGGAAAAATTTGATTACCGCAAAGGCTATAAGTTTTCCACTTATGCCACATGGTGGATAAGACAGGCGATTACAAGAGCCATTGCAGACCAGGCGAGAACGATACGTATTCCGGTACACATGGTTGAAACGATCAATAAACTGATACGTGTGAGCCGTCAGCTGCTGCAGGAGTTAGGCCGTGAACCTACTCCCGAAGAAATCTCGGAAGAGATGAATATGCCGGTCGACAGGGTGCGGGAGATTTTAAAAATATCCCAGGAGCCGGTTTCTCTGGAAACGCCTATCGGCGAAGAGGAGGACAGCCATCTGGGCGACTTTATTCAGGATGACAACGTGCCTGTGCCTGCGGATGCAGCGGCATTTACGCTTCTGAAAGAGCAGCTCGTAGAGGTGTTGAGCACTTTGACGGACAGAGAACAGAAGGTGCTGCGCCTGCGTTTCGGACTGGATGACGGACGCGCGCGTACGCTGGAGGAAGTCGGCAAGGAATTCAACGTGACAAGAGAGCGTATCCGTCAGATAGAGGCAAAAGCGCTGCGCAAGCTGCGTCATCCGAGCCGCAGCCGTAAGCTGAAGGATTACCTGGATTAACAGTTCAGCCATAGCGGCCTGGACTGACAGGTTTAGAGACAAAGAATGCCGAAAGGATACCGGGCTGTCTGCGGGCAGCCCGGCAGCAGAAAGATATGGAATTATCAAACAGAATGAAAGCCGTAGCGGAGCTTGTTCCCTGCGGCCATACGGCGGCAGATGTCGGCTGTGACCACGGATTTGTATCCATTTATCTGGCGCAGCACGATATCTGCCCCCGTGTTTTTGCAGGGGATGTCAGAAAGGGACCGTTGGACCGGGCAAAAGAGCATATCCGGGAAAGCGGGCTTTCAGACCGTATTACGGCGGTGCTCTCCGATGGACTGAAAAATATTCCGGTTGCCGGAAAAGAGGAACATGGGGAGATTTGCGGCGCGGACGGTTTTATTGCAGCGGGGATGGGCGGAAAGCTCATCGTGCAGATTCTGACGGACGTACCGGAAAAGACCGAAGCTCTTAAATGGTGCGTGCTTTCGCCGCAGTCGGAGATATGGCTTGTCCGTCAAAAGCTGACAGAGCTGGGATTTTTGATACTCCGGGAGAATATGGTGCTGGAGGATGGAAAATATTATCCGATGATGCTCGCAGTCCGGGAGGCTGAGGCAGAATGGAGCAGTGAGGCGGCGGATGTGCGTAAGAAAAATAGCGTGCTTTTTGAGCGGATGTCAGCGGCCGGATTTACAGAAGAAGAGCGGGAGCGGGCGGCAGACTGGCTGGGCGCCAGGCTGATAGAGGAAGGAAATGCCGTACTGATTTCTTTTCTGGGGCATATAATGTCAACAGATGAGCTTTTGCTTGCCGGAATGCCGGAGACGGCAGCTTCGGGTAAAGAAGACGGACTCGTAGAGGATACGGTCCGGGAGGCGAAGCAGGAACGGATCGCACTAAGGCGCAGAGAAATAGAGCGGCGCATGGAGCTTTCCGGAAAGGTTCTGGGATTTTTTGGGAAAGAGTAGGGCTGGCAGACAGGAGGGTGAACAGATGAAGGTGACACTGAACGGGGAGAGTGTGGAATGCAGTAAGGAATGTACATACAGGGAGCTGGCGGAGCGGGTTCAGGGATCATACGCCCACAGAATCGTGCTGGCGATTGCGGACAATAAGATAAGAGAACTGTTCTGGACGGTAAAGGACGGAGCAGATATTACCTTTTTGACGGTGCAGGACAGAATAGGGCATGATACTTATATGAGGAGCGCGGTCATGCTTTTGATGAAGGCGGCTGCGGACGTGGCGGGAGCTCCGGAAAAGGGCAAGCTGAAGGTGGAATTTTCTATCGGAAAAGGGCTTTATTGTTCCCCGAAAGGCGGGCTGGAGATAGATGAAGCATTTGTACTCCGGGTAAAGCAGCGGATGAGGGAGCTTGTAAAAGAACAGCTGCGTTTTGTAAAACAGGCGTATCCGACGGATGATGCGATACAGCTGTTTGCTGAGCAGGGGATGAGCGATAAGGTCCAGCTTTTTAAATATCGCAGGGGCTCGTATATCAATGTATACTGTCTGGACGGCTATTATGATTATTACTATGGCTATATGGTGCCGGATACGGGGTATCTGGAATGCTTCGATGTAGTGCGCTACCGGGAGGGGCTCATGCTCATGCTGCCGGATGCGGCAGACCCGGCGGAGACGCCGGAGCCGGAGGAGCGCGCCAAGCTTTTTGAAACGCTGTATCAGTCCAGCCGCTGGGGAGACCGGATAGGGATAGATACGGTGGGAGATTTAAACGACAAAATCTGCGAAGGGGACTTAGCGGAGCTGATTCTTGTGCAGGAGGCGCTGCAGGAGAGCAGGATAGGGAAGATAGCGGAGGAGATAGCAGCCCGTCCGCATGTGAAATTCGTGATGATCGCAGGGCCGTCTTCCTCCGGTAAAACGACATTCTCCCATCGGCTTTCGATACAGTTAAAAACATTTGGATTAAATCCCCATCCGATTGCAGTGGATAATTATTTCATCGACAGGGACCGGACGCCGAAGGATGCGGACGGGAAATATAATTTTGAAAGTCTGGATGCCATTGATGTAAAGCGGTTCAACGAGGATATGTGCGAGCTGCTGGCGGGGAAACGGGTGGAGATGCCGACCTACAATTTTAAAACCGGGAAGCGGGAGTACAACGGGAATTCCCTGCAGCTCGGGAAAGAGGATATCCTTGTGATAGAGGGCATTCACGGACTCAATGACGCGATGTCGTATGCTCTGCCCAATGAAAGCAAATACAAAATATACATCAGCGCGCTGACGAGCCTGAATGTGGATGAGCACAACCGCATCCGCACAACGGACGGCAGGCTGCTGAGAAGGCTCGTCCGGGATGCGCGGACGAGAGGAACATCGGCGAAACAGACCATCAGTCAGTGGCCGTCGGTGCGCCGGGGAGAAGAGGAAAATATTTTCCCGTATCAGGAGTGCGCGGACGCGATGTTCAATTCAGTCCTTATTTATGAGCTGAGCGTTTTAAAAACATATGCGGAACCGCTTCTTTACAGCATCGGAAAAGAGGAACCGGAATATTTTGAAGCAAAGAGACTTTTAAAATTCCTTGATTATTTTCTGGGAGTCAGCAGCGAGGACCTGCCGAAAAATTCTATCGTGCGGGAATTCGTCGGAGGCAGCTGCTTCCGGGTCTGAAAGCGGACAGGCTGTTTTGCAATGTGAAAAACTTCAGAAAAAACTTGTCAGACAGACAGTTTACTGGTAGAATGTCAGATGGTAAGTAAGATAAATGGTCGCGGCTGTCAGTCCGTTTGGACGCCCGAAAGGGGACAGGTGAGGAAAGTCCGGGCTTCACAGGGCAGGATGCCGGATAACGTCCGGTGGAGGTGACTCCAAGGATAGTGCAACAGAAATATACCGCCGGCTTTACGCCGGTAAGGGTGGAAGGGCAGCTTAAGAGACTACCGCCCGCATGGTAACATGCGGGGCATATGTAAACCCCATCCGAAGCAAGACCGAATAGAAAGCGACAGGTTTGCCCGACCTGCTTTCAGGTGGGTCGCTTGAGCCTGCCGGCAACGGCAGGACTAGATAGATGACCATTCACGACATAACCCGGCTTATCGTTTTGCTTACCGTCAAAACCGCCGCGCAGAAGCTTTTTCTGCGCGGCGGTTTTGTGATAGGAGGGAAAAAGATGCTTTACAAAACAGACGTTATCTGCAACAATTTATGTAACAGTTCGGGATGGCGGGAAAACAGATCCCAAAACAGGCGTTAAGCAAAGAAAAAGGGGAGGAAGATGGAATGATTGCGATAGTGTGTCTGGATGACGAAAACGGGATGCTTTTTAACGGAAGGCGGCAGAGCCGCGACCGGGTCGTGACGGAGCGTATCGCCCTGCTGGCGGCGGGAAAAAAGCTTTGGATGAACGAATACAGCGCAGGGCTGTTTGCGGGGATGAAGCCGGAGATACAGGTGCAGGAGGATTTTCTGGCTGCGGCGGGAGAAAAGGAGCTGTGCTTTGTGGAAGACCAAAGCTTAAAGCAGTTTGAAGAGAAGCTTGAGAAGGTCATCGTATTTCGGTGGAATCGGAAGTATCCGGCGGATTTTTGGCTGGACGTGGAGCTGGGACAGTGGCGGCTTGCAGAAACTCTGGAGTTTCCCGGCAATTCTCATGAAAATATCACGCAGGAAGTTTATGTAAGATAATATCAAAATAAAACGACATCTCAGGAGAGGACAACATGTTTTTTAGAGGAACGAAAAAATCTGAAAAGAGAAGGATGCTGCTTGGAATCATCTTAGCAGCGGTTTTGATGGGGGGATGCACAGGGCTGCAGGAGACAGTACCGCAGGAAGACGAGAAAAATTCCGGATATGAACAGGAGCTGCAAAATACAGGAGAGGACATCGTACTGCCGGATGGTACGGAGATCGAGGGTTACAGCGGCGCTCCTTATGCAGCAATAGGCGATAATGTACCGGATTTTTTGCCGGAGGATATGACGCAACAGTCTTTTGAACACTACAGTAAGCTGGACGGTCTGGGAAGATGCGGCACTGCCTATGCAAATGTAGGAGAGGATATCATGCCCAAAGAGGAGCGGGGCAACATTGGCCAGGTGAAACCGTCGGGATGGCAGACGGTGAAATATGACATTGTAGACGGCAAATATCTGTATAACCGCTGCCATCTGATAGGGTATCAGCTTACCGGGGAAAATGCCAACGTCGAAAACCTGATAACAGGAACCCGTTATCTCAATGTGGAAGGGATGCTGCCGTTTGAAAATATGGTAGCGGACTATGTAAAAGAAACACACGCGCATGTACTTTACCGGGTGACGCCTGTATTTGAAGAAAATGAACTGGTGGCCCGGGGGGTACGCATGGAAGGATGGTCTGTGGAGGACCAGGGCGAAGGGATATGTTTTGATGTATTTGCCTACAATGTACAGCCCGGTATTGAAATCGACTATGCAACCGGGGAAAGCACACTTTCGGCGGTCGGAAAATGGGAAGAGGAAGGGCAGACAGAGAAGCTGGAAATCCGCGGCAATAAAAAGTCAAAGATATATCACTGCCCCGGACAGGCGGATTATGACACGATGGAGGATTCTCCGAATCTGGTGCTGTTTTATTCGGAAAAAGAGGCGCAGGAGGCTGGATACCGGAAGGCAAAGAGATAAGCTGTTGCTGCATTTTTAAAAGATGCAGAAAGTTTTTAGAGTGAGGGGAGAACATGATGTATCGGATTTTAATAGTAGACGATGAAAAAATAGAGCGCACCGGCATTCGTTTTCTGCTGGGGCAGATGAACCGGGACTTTGAAATTTTTGAGGCGGTCAACGGAAAGGATGCGCTGGAATGGCTGGAGCAAAACCGGGTGGATATTTTGCTGACAGATATCAAAATGCCTTTTATGAATGGAATAGAGCTGTTGGAGCAGGTCTCCGTAAAATATCCTGAAATAAAAAAGCTGATTTTTTCCGGATACGGAGAATTTGAATACGCACGTCAGGCAATGCGATTTGGTGTGGAGGAGTATATTTTAAAACCGGTAGATCCTGCAGAATTTAAGAATGTAATGCAAAAAATCGTGGACGGACTGGACAGTGAGAAAAAAGAGGAGAACCGGAAAGCGGCAGAGGTCAGTTTTTTTAAAGAATATGTGCTGAATGCGATTGTAAACGGCGCAGGGATAGAGGAAGTAGAGCGACGTGCCAGGGATTGTTATGATCTGGACTTTCTGAATGGTTATAAGCGTCTGATGCTTCTGGAAACGGATACGGATTTTTTTGCAGGAAGGCAGGAAATACTGACGGAGCAGATTGGGGAAAAGCTGGGGATGTCTTTTGACTATCTGAATTTAAATCCACAGCAGAGCCTCTTGTTTTTTACAGAAGAAAAAGGCGACTGGAAAAAAAATGCGCGGCTGGTCAACGAGATACTGGAAGGGGAACTGGAAAACGGGCAGAAAAGCTATGTGGCGGTGTCTTCCGGTTTAAAGGACGGGACTCAGCTGGGCGAACGCTGTCAGGAGCTGGAGCTTTTGATGGAAAATCGGTTTTATGACCTGGAATGCAGGGAATATATGGCGGAAAATGAAGCGGAACGGGCGGAGGACGTGCGTCTGGACGACGATACGCTGATGAAGCAGATGAAGCAGGATATCCGCACGAAGGATATCCTCAGCCTGAAGGAGCACTGCGGGCGCCTGTTCCAAAACTGCAGTCAGAATGTGGGTTTTTCGCAGATATATGTAAAATTTATGTTCTCAAGCCTGCTGAAATTTTTGTGTGAAGCGATACCGGAAAAAACGGAGAAGGAGCTGAATGTCGAAATAGAACTTTTGTATCATACGCAGAGTCTGGAAGGCATTCGGAATATCATGGAAAAAAATATCGGGCTCCTGGAGCGGCAGGCAGCTCAGAATGCGCCGGGAGGGCACAGGGAAGTGGAAGCCGTCAAGCGTTATATTTACGGGCATTATGGGGAAGAGCTGAGCATCGAAATGCTGGCAGAGCAGGTATACATGGCGCCCAGCTATCTGAGCACGGTGTTTAAAAAGGAAACAGGACAGAACCTGAGTAAGTTCATTAAGGCATGCCGTATGGAAAAGGCAAGAGAGATGCTGGAGAGTACCCACGAAAAAATCGTTGGTATCAGCGAAAAGGTGGGCTATCCGAATGTGTCTTATTTTTGCCAGAGTTTTCGGGAATATTTTGGGGTAAGCCCGCAGAAATACAGGGATATGGGAGATACGACAGAAGAAAATGAGGAAGATAAGACATTGGCTTAACAGTATCAAGCTGCGGCATAAGCTGGCGTTGTTTTATGTATGCTTCTGCTTCCTTCCTGTTATGATACTGTTTTTATTCAGTTTCATACAGATGCGCGGCATCATCGAAGACAAGGAAAATATCAATCTGGAATCTTATCTGTATCAGTCGGTGGCGGCAATGGACGGAAAACTGAAAGTATACGGGAATCTTTCGGACTATATCGCGTTCGATAAAGGGCTGCTGGAGGTTTTTTCCAAACGGTATGATAGCCCTTACGAGCAGTATGAGCAGGTGACGCAGAAGGTAGACCCGGTCATCCAGTCGTTAAAGTATTTTCATGATGATATCGAGCGCATCACTATTTATACGGATAACGGGATGATAAAGCATGATACGACGATAGCGCCTGTGTCGGAGATAGCGGATGAGGGATGGTATCAGGAGGCGCAGCTTGCGTCGGGGCTCCTCTGGCATGTGGATCGGGGAGAGCAGAAGATTTTTTGCGCGCATCGTATGCCTACGGCAGCCAAAGACCAGCGGCCCGCAGTTTTGTGCATAGAGGTGGATTACGGGGAGTTGTTTGCCTCGTATGAGCAGACACTGAACTCTGAATACGGTATTTTTATTACGGATAAGATAGGGAAGGTATTATATGAGGGAAGCCGCTTTTCGGAAGAAAACAGCAGTTACGTTCTGTCTTATCAGCAATTTATCGCGCAGCAGGGAAAAGGAGAGGAATCTCCGTATAAGATAATTTCTCAGGCTTCTGAGGTAACAGGATGGAAGATATGGCTTTATCAGCCGGACGATGTAGCGGGAGGAGCGATGAGACCGGTCAGCGTGATGGTCATTTTGACGGCGGTGCTCTGTCTTGCGGGAGCGGCAGCTGCAAACTATGTGATATCCCATCTGGTAAGCAGCCGTGTGGAAAGGCTGACAAGGCATATGCTTTCCGTGGAACAGGGAAATCTGGAAGTGGAGCAGGAGAAGCTGACGGAGGCGGCGGAGAGTCAGGATGAGGATGAGATAGGGATTTTGTACCGGAGCTTCGCAAAGATGCTGCAGAGAATAAGAACACTGATACAGGAAGTGTACGTTGGAAGGATAAATCAGAAGGAAGCGGAAATGAGGGCGCTGCAGGCGCAGATAAACCCGCATTTTTTGTATAATACCCTCTCTTTGATAAACTGGAAGGCGATCGCGGCAGGAGAAGAGGATATCAGCAAAATGACGCTCGCCATGTCCGTATTTTACCGGACGGCTTTAAACCGCGGAAGAAATACTCTGCGTGTAGAGGATGAGTTGAAAAACACGAGGGCGTATCTGGAGATACAGAGCATGATGCACGACGGCGGCTTTGATTATGTGATAGACGCGCAGGAGGATATCCTGGAATGCCAGTCACTCAACCTGATACTGCAGCCTCTTGTGGAAAATGCCATCATGCACGGGATAGAAACGAAAACGGACGGCAGGGGGCGGATAGATATCATTGGCAGGCTGAAAGACGGCTGCGTATTTTTTACAGTCCGGGATAACGGCGTAGGAATGGAAGAGGAAGTGGCGCGCAGGATACTGACGATGGAGTCGAAGGGCTACGGAGTACGAAACGTAAATGAACGGATATGCCTGTTTTACGGGGAGGAGTATGCGTTAAGGGTAAGCTCGGCGCCGGGAGAGGGAACAGAGATACTGGTACATTTTCCGGCGGAATGTCAAAAAAAGGAGACGGGATACCGGGATTCTCAAAAAAACGATATCAATCATAAATAGTTGATATTTACCGGAAACCTTTTAAAAACTATAATAAGTGCATAAAGAAAAGCACAAAAGCACAAAAACATGGTGCATAGTGAATAGGAGGAAACGGTATGAAAATGAAAAAAGTTACAGCGATGATGCTTTCGGCTGCAATGTGTGCAACAGCACTTGCAGGCTGCGGCGCAAAGGACAACGCTCCGGCAGAAAATCCGGCTCCGGCAGAGAGTGCAGCCCCTGCGGAAAGTGCAGCTCCGGCAGAGAGTGCGGCTCCGGTCGAGACAAAGGACGTGACCTTAAAGGTTTGGGGACCTCAGGAGGATCAGAATCCGGTAGACGGCTATGACAAGGGTATCCTGGCTGCGATGTGTGACAGCTTTAACGAGGCTCATCCCGAGTGGAACATCACCTTTGAATACGGCGTATGCGGCGAGGACGTTGCAAAGGACGAGGTGACAAAGGACGTTGACGCGGCTGCAGACGTTTATATGTACGCAAACGACCAGCTGCCGATTCTTGTTGAATCCGGTGCTATCGCAGAGCTGGGCGGCAAAAATCTGGATGCGGTAAAAGCAGCGAACTCCGAATCCATGATAAACACAGTAACATATGAAGGCGGCGTATACGGCGTTCCTTATGCATACAACGGCTGGTTTATGTATTATGACAGCAGCAAATTCACAGCTGACGAAGTAAAGAACCTGGATACCATGATGGAGAAAGACCTTGGCGAAGGCGTTATCAACGTTTGCTTCCCTCTGGGCAATAGCTGGTACATCCCCGCATTCTACTATGGCGTAGGCGGCACGATGTTCGGCGCTGACGGCACAGACGGTTCTTCCCCTTGTGATTTCAACGATGAAAAGGGTCTTGCAGTTACCGATTATCTGATCGACCTGGCAGCGAACCCTAAATTTACCAATCAGGCGAACGAAGAGGCTGGTAAAGCAATCTCTCTGTTTAGCGAAGGCAAACTGGGTGCATTCTTCTCCGGTTCCTGGGACCGCGGCGCTATCGAAGAAGCTCTGGGCGAGAACTTTGCATGTGCTCAGCTTCCCGCTTTCAAAGCCGGCGAGTATGAAGGCACGATGAAGTCTTACGCAGGCTCCAAGGCTATCGGCGTAAATCCGACCTGTGAGAACATGGATGTAGCTGTTGCACTGGCTGTATATCTTGGCAGCGCAGAGTGCCAGAAGACCCGTTACGAGGTAAGAGGCGTTGTTCCGCTGGATTCTACCGGTATTGACGATGTGATGCTGAATGCTATCACCGACACTGTAAACAATACTTCCGTAGCACAGCCTCTGGTTTCCGAGATGAACGGCTGGTGGATGCCTGCAGAAGCTTTCGGCAAGGCGATCGTTGCAGGTGAAGTGACACATGACAATGCACAGGAGAAGCTGGATACCTTCATTGGCAATGTAAACGCAGGCGGCACACTGGAGTAAACAGTCATCAGGCAGGACAGCGGACAGGGGATATAGAAACTGTCCGTATGCAAACAAAAGCTCCACCCGTTTTTACAGGTGGGGCTTTTGCTGGATAAAGGGACTGGAAGTGAGGTCATCCGGAAGACCGGATGCTGTAGGTGAGGGAAAGGAAAGAAACCATGGCAGGCTTTGGAAAAAAGAAAAAAGCCCGGGAATTTCCGGATGTGATTCCGGTTTTCGAGGCGATAAGAAAAGGTGATATCTATACGAAGCTGACCTGTTTGTTTATGGGCGCGGGGAATCTTGCCCGTAAGCAGATACCGCAGGGGCTTTTGTTTCTTGCAGGGGAGATCGCGTACATCTGTTTTATGCTCTTTTACGGGATAAATGCGATGTACGATTTTATCACGCTTGGAACGGAGACACAGGCAAAGGTATTTAATGAAGCGACTCAGGTATACGAATATACGGCAGGGGATAATTCGCAGCTCTGCCTGCTTTATGGCGTTGTGACGATATTCGTGACCATAGGCTTCGTGCTCCTGTGGAGAGCGGCAGTCCGCTCCTCCTATATCGCCCAGAAGGCGGTAGCGGCAGGGAAAAAGCCGATGACGTTCGGAGCGGTATTGAAGAGCTTAAAGGACAACCGGATGTATCATGTCTTTTTGTTCTTCCCGTTTATGGGACTTATCCTGTTTACGGTAATGCCGCTGGTATTTATGATACTGATGGCATTTACGAGCTATGACCGGGACCATCTTCCTCCGGGCAGCCTGTTTGAATGGGTCGGATTTGAGAATTTTGCAAGAGTGCTGAATGCCGGAGGTTCTCTGGGACAGACGTTCTGGAGCGTTCTGGGATGGACGATTATCTGGGCTGTTTTTGCGACGTTTTTAAATTATATCCTGGGTATCATCCTGGCGCTGCTTATCAACAGAGAGGGGACAAAGCTGAAAGGCTTCTGGCGTTTTATCTTCGTGCTGACGATCGCGGTTCCTCAGTTTGTTTCTCTTCTGGTCGTTAATACAATGATGCAGGAGCATGGCGTTGTCAATCTGCTGCTCAAGGAATTATTCGGCGTAGGGCCGCTGCCGTTTTTGACGAACGCCACATGGGCGAGGGTTACGGTCATCGTCATCAATCTCTGGGTGGGTATTCCGTATACTCTTATTGCGGTCACGGGTATTTTGAAAAATATCCCGGCAGAGCTGTATGAGGCTGCCAAGGTGGACGGTGCAAATGCGGTCGTAACATTTTTCAAGATTACAATGCCTTACATGATGTTTGTGATGACGCCTCAGCTCATCGTGACATTTACGCAGAACATCAACAACTTCAACGTAATATTCCTGCTGACGAACGGACAGCCCGCATGTGATACTTATTACAGGGGAACGGCAGGAAAAACCGATCTGCTGGTAACATGGCTGTATAAACTGACGATTGACCATAAGGATTATAATCTGGGCGCGGTGATAGGTATCCTGACCTTTATCCTGATGGCAACGCTGTCGCTGATGACCTACAGAAAGACCGGATCATATAAGAACGAGGAGGGCTTCTCATGAGTACAACAAAACAGCATTCAGCCGGCATGAAGAAAAAAGTCGTCAACGTGCTCGTCCATGTATTTCTGGCTGTCCTTTCCGTAATCTGGATCTTCCCGATATTCTGGGTGGTACTTCTTTCTTTCAGAGAGCAAAAGGGACAGTACATCACATCGTTCTGGCCGGAAAAGTTTACAACGGCAAACTATGTGAAGCTGTTTACGGACACGGCGCTGTTCAATTTCCCGAGATGGTTTGCAAACACGCTGCTCGTAGCGGTCTGCTCCTGTATTTTGACGACGTTTTTTGTCCTGGCGATATCCTACTGCCTGTCCAGACTGCGGTTTAAGATTCGTAAGCCGTATATGAACGTGGCAATGATACTCGGAATGTTCCCCGGATTTATGGCGATGATTGCCGTGTATTACATTTTGAAGGGCTTCGGACTCACGCAGGGACCGATGATATATCTGGCTCTGATAATGGTATATTCCGGCGGAGCAGGATTGAATTTTTATATTTCAAAGGGATTTTTCGATACGATACCGAAGGCGCTGGATGAGGCGGCTATCGTGGACGGTGCGACGAAATGGGACATTTTTTCCAAAATCATCATGCCGCTGTCCAGGCCTATTGTTGTTTGTACGATCTTACAGGCATTTATGGCGCCCTGGCTGGACTTCATTTTTGCAAAGGTCATTGCGGGAGCAGACCCCCGTTACTATACGGTGGCGATAGGTCTGTACACGATGCTGACAAAAGAAAATATCATGAACTGGTATGCGCCGTTTGCGGCAGGCGCAGTATGCGTTTCGATTCCGATCGCGATACTGTTTGTATATCTGCAGAAATATTATGCAGACGGGCTTTCCGGAGCGGTAAAAGGCTGACTAAAAAGGGTGAGGGCATAAAAAGCTGCCGTCACCCTTTTCAATCCGGTAAGCCTGCCGGCAAAGCGCGGCGGCTTATCGGATAATTTTAAAACAGGAATGTCCGTATCAATGGAAGAACTCATGTCTCAGATACAGACTGCTCCAGCCGTTTCACATAGGCAAGGACGGAGCGGACATCCGCGCGTTTGTCATACAGGCCGTTTGCGAGCCCTTTGCCCTTTCGTTCCTGAATCTGGCTCTCTTCCTCGGGACGAAGCTCCAGAGGTAAATCTTTATCGGCGATAAGGAACAGATATTCCTTGTCATTGGAAAAGTCTCCGCATTCGGTGTGGATGCGGACGGAGAAGCTTCCCGTGATCGTTTCGGGCAGATCGAGTGTCAGGGATTCAAAGGAAATGACCTGGTCCTGGCAGATGCTGCCGCAAAAGTCGAGCCGGGCAGAACCGCAGGGGAACAGGGAGCATCCTGCCTCGTCCGTTACGGTGCAGGTCACGCTATATTGGCAGTCCGGCAGGTCGGAAAGCAGGGACAGAGAAGCTTCAAAACGCTCTCCGGGCGCGTAAAACAGGGAATCATACCGAAGGCTGGCAAGAACGGGAGCATAGGCCTCCCGCATCGCATACCACGCCAGCTTTTTGCCGCCGTAATAGTCGATGATGTTGGAGCATTGGATATTGGGCCAGGGCTCGTTGAACTGCCATGTCATTTCTCCTACGTTCTTCCATTGTCTGCGGCGGTTGGATTCCAGAGAATACCGCAGGGATTCTGCCTGAATATATTGACTGACGCGGATATAATCCTCCAGAGAAAGATTTCTTAAATCGCCGAAAAGGAGAAGCTCGCGGGTGCTGTAGCTATCCCAGCCTCCGCTGTGATGCGCCCAGACGCGATTTTCGCGGGTAGTGCACAGCTGGCGGTCTTCGGGGAGAATAAAGCGTTGGATGGCAGACAGATTGGTCATGCCGCCGCAGCCGAATTCTCCGTGCAGGATACTGTCGGAGCTGTTATAGAGGGCGTAATGATCCCGGACGCCGGCATATCCCCAGGGGCCGTGTACATCATGGTTTTTGCCGGGGGCAGAAGGATCCAGCAGGGCGTTGGGACCGGAGGCAGATGCGGGAAGCATCTGGATATCGGGACAAAGGGCGTCTGCCAGCTTCTTTAAGCGCGCCAGCGTGGAATCTTCGAAGCTGGCGGGATGACCTTCGTGGTCTTCTCTGCCAAGATAGCGGATATCGGTCAGTTCATTGCCGCCGCACAGGAACGTAAGACAGAGGTGGTTGCGCTTGATGGGAAGCTGGGAGGTCAGGGCACGTTCCAGCAGCGCAATGAAATGCGGGTCGCGGCTGGGAACATCATCGCAGCCGGAGCTGGACATGGTAAATTCCTGCATGACAAGGATGCCCATTTCGTCGCAAAGCTCATAAAATGCCTCGCTTTCGATATTGCCGCCGCCCCAGATACGGAAAAAGTTGATATTCGCATCTTTCGCGGCACCGAGCTGGGAATGCAGCTTCTGACGGGTGACCGCTCCGGTCATACAGTCAAAGGGAACGATATTTGTTCCTTTTAAATAGATACGTCTTCCGTTTATGCATACACCATAGGCAAGGGCATCCTCACGTCCGTCCGCATGAAAGTAGGAAAGTGTGCGGAAGCCGGTATTCCAGCTTTTTTCGTCGCTCAGGATTCCGTTTTCCAAAAGGCGCGCCTGCAGGCGGTACAGAGGCTGATCTCCGTATCCGTTGGGCCACCACAGAAGAGGATCTTTGACCTGGATGGAGAAATGATATTCAGAAAGACCATCGGAAAGAGAAAGAGCGATAGTGGGCGTTTCCGGAATCGGGTGTCCGGAAGGGTCGGACAGAGACAGGGAAAGCTCTGCGCAGCCGGTGCGGTATGACGTAACGGAAAGGTCGATTTCCAGAGTCCACTGTTCTTCATGCCGGACAGGGCGGATATAGGCGCCCGATATGGATGCAAGCGGGTATGCAATCAGAGTGACCTGATCGTAGAGTCCGAGACTGACAAGGCGGGCGGCAAAATCCCATTTATAGTTGAAGCGGGATTTCAGATAGTGTGTTTTGGAGGTATAGCCCGGCTGCGGCGCACAGAACGGGGCGTGCTCCAATACACAGACAAGGATGTTTTTACCGGGACGGGCGGCCTCATTGATACAGGCGGAAAAAGGGATGAACATCCCTTCGTGTTCACCGAGCAGTTGCCCGTTCAAATAGATTTTGGCAGCATAGTCGATGCCGTGGAAAGTCAGCTCAAGATGCTCCCCGAGGTCATCCTCTGTGAGCGAGAAGGACGTGCGGTACAGCCACCAGCGGTTTGCAACCCATTCGCAGGCGAGACTGTTGACGCCAAAATAGGGGTCGTCTATCAGACCTGCGCGGAAGAGATCCTGATAGACACAGCCGGGAACACTGGCATCGATCCAGTCGGTCAGACCGGGATACATTTCTCCATCGGACATCCATTTGGAAAAATCAGGCTGCCATGGAAGCGTGCCCATCAGCTTCCAGCCGTCAAAGGTGATATTTTTCATGGCAGAGCTCCTTTCTTTTTTACATATTTCTATATAGATGGTAGCATGGAATGCGGGAAAAAGAAAGAAGGACGGTTGAAAAATAAGGTGGGATATCTTATGCTGTAAGGAGGACTCGAGTATATGAACAGGAAAAAAAGATGGATACAGGCTGCAGTCTGCCTGCTTTTGACAGCGGGGCTTTTTGCGGGCAGTCTGACAACGGATAAAGGACAGGGCAAACCGATAGACGACGCATACCGGTGCTGGTATGAGATTTTCCCGGGAAGCTTTTACGACGGCAACGGCGATGGAAAAGGCGACCTGGAGGGGATACGTCAAAAGCTGGACTATGTGGAAGAGCTGGGCTTTAACGGGATATGGCTGACGCCGGTCATGGCTTCTGGGAGCTACCACAGATATGATGTGACAGATTATGAACAGATAGATGCAGAGCTCGGAACGATGGCAGATTTTGAAAGGCTGGTAAAAGAATGTCATGAGCGGGGGATACGCCTGATACTGGACCTGCCGTTTAATCATACGTCCAGCGAGCATCCGTGGTTTAAAGAAAGCTGTGCATATCTGGAATCGCTGCAGCCGGGAGAAGCACCGGATGCGTCGGTCTGTCCCTATGTGGAATATTATCATTTTGAGCGGAACCGGGAAGGGATAGCATCCTGGTATCCGGTAGGAGATTCGGGCTGGTATTATGAGGGCGTTTTCTGGAGCGGCATGCCGGACCTCGCGCTGGAAACAGAGGCAGTCTTAAAAGAAGTGGAGGCTGTTTTTGATTTCTGGCTGGAAAAAGGGGTGGATGGATTCCGCCTGGACGCGGCAAAAGAGTATTTTACGGGAGAAGCGCAGAAAAATATAGAGCTGCTCGGACGGTTTACGGAGCATGTAAAAAAAGCGGCTCCCGATGGATATCTCGTGGCGGAGGTCTGGGAGGGACAGTCGGTACTGCAGGAGTACTATAAAAGCGGGATAGACAGCCTGTTTCATTTTCCGGCGGCGCAGCAGGACGGAGCCATCGTAAAAACCGCGAAGGGAATGGTAGAGCCGGGAGAATTTTTTTCCTGGATACAGAGGCATCAGGAGCAGGATCGTATTTCCAATCCGGATTATATCGACGCTCCCTTTATCAGCAATCATGATACGACGAGAGTGAGCGCCCAGTGCGTCAACGACGAGAGGACGATGAAGCTGGCGGCAGGGCTTTTGATGATGATGCCGGGTTCCCCTTTTGTGTACTATGGGGAAGAACTGGGAATGAAAAGTATGGGGACAAAGGATGAAAACAAGAGGCTGCCCATGTATTGGTCGGATTCTGATGGAAAAGGGATGACCGCCGCGCCAGAAGGAGCGGATGAGGTCGGGCACATATTTCCTCCGGCAGATGTACAGGAGAAGGATGAGAATTCAATCTATCATTATTATAAAGAGGCGATCGCAGTCAGGAACCGTCACCCGGAGATAGCAAGGGGGACGGCAGAGCCTTTGGGGCAGGACTTCCCGGAGCACACCGGCGCGATGAAAATGACATGGGAAGACAGAAGCTGCATTATCGTATGCAATAACGGAAAAAATGCGGCGCATATAGATTTGAGAAAATGTCTCGGGGAAGGGGAATACCGGATGACGGATATGCTGATGACAGGAGAACAAAAAGCCGGGCTTACAGACGGGATACTTGCGCTTCCGGAAGCGGGTATCGCAGTTTTGGAGAAAGGATGAGGCGGGAATGAGAAAAAAAGCGAGCCGGGCGGCAGCTTTTTTAGCGGCGGCAGTTTTGGCGGCGGGAGGTATCGGCTGCGGGAGTGTGCAGGAGAACAGCGCCGGTCTGGAACAGGGAACTTCAGACCGGGCGGCGGAATGGGAAGAGGCGGCTTCCACGCCTTATGGGAAATACCCGGAGCTTGTGACATATACACTGGGTAAGATGATAGGGGACAATAATTCCAACATGCCCGAAGGGGACACTTACGAAGACAATGTGTATACCCGCTATTTAAAGGAAACTCTGAATATTCAGAATGAGGACATTTTTGAAGAAAAAGAGGAGCAGTATACGACAAATGTGCAGATGGCGATTGCGGCAAGGCAGCTGCCGGACGTTATGGTAGTAGAGGACCGGGAGACGCTGCAGCAGCTTGCGGAAAGCGGAATGATAGCGGATCTGGGAGATGCGTATGAAAACTGTGCGAGCAAGGGACTCAAGGAGATGTATGCGAGCTATGAGGTATCGGCGCTCCAAAACGCAGTAGTTGACGGTAAGCTGATGGCTTTGCCGGAGCCTTGCTTTGTGGACGGTCCGCTCCTTTTATGGCTCAGGCAGGACTGGATGGAGAAGCTGGGGCTTTCCGAACCGGAAACGATACAGGATGTGGTGGATATCGTGCGGGCTTTTGTAGAAAATGACCCGGGGCAAAACGGAGAAGGCAGTACGGTCGGGCTCGTGTGCCATTCGGACCTTACAGGGGAAAACGGCTACAACTATGAATTTCAGCTGGACCCTCTGTTTTCCGCGTTCGATGCTTTTCCGAAGCAGTGGATACGAACGGATAGCGGCAGTGCGGCATACGGGTCCGTTCAGCCTGAGGCAAAGAAGGCACTGGGCTTTTTGAGGGAGCTTTATGCGGAAGGAATCCTGGACCGGAACTTTATGCTGCGCGGAATGAGAAATATCGCGGAGCTGGTGGCGGAAGGAAAATGCGGTTCCTTTTTCGGACCGTGGTGGGCGCCCAATAATCCTCTGATGGAAGCGAAAGAAAAAAATCCAAATGCGGTATGGGAACCGTATCTGATAGGAAGAAAGGATGGAAAAATCCGATATTACGACCAGGAGGCGAGCTATAAATATGTGGTGGTGAGCGCTGATTTTGAACATCCTGAGCTTGTGTTCAAGATGGCGAGCGTGATGTTTGATAAGATGCGGTATGAGGATCTGACAAACGACGGTCTGGAGGAATATTTTCAAGTAAATGTAGATGCCACAGCGAGACCTGTTTCCATCAATATCGATTATAGCGATGCTCTTTATCGCTGCTATGAACAGATAAACGCCGCCTTGAACGGGGAGATTTCTCCGGATGAACTTCAGATTCTGGAGCATTCTTACTATACGAAATGCAAGGAGTATCTGGAATATCCTGAAACGGCAGGCGTAGAGGAATGGGCGGCGTATCAATCCCGTATCCGGGCGTGCGCGCTTGTGAGCGGCAGCAGGCTTGAGGTGATAAGCCCTGTTTTTTCGGGAGAAACGGATCTGATGCGGGAGAAGCGGGCAGAGCTTCTGGCATTGGAGAAAAAGGCTTATCTGGAAATCATTTCCGGGGAGCAGGAGCTGGAGTATTTTGACCGTTTTGTGGAAGAATGGATGGAAAAGGGCGGAAAAGAGATTACAGCGGAAGTGATGGAGCAAATGAAAAGTGCTTGATTTTGCCGGGGGTTTGTGCAAGAATAGAGAGCATGGAAAGATTTATGGACAAGAAGAATGGATGGAGGATATTTAGCGGATGAGAGGAATCGATACTCCCGTCAGACAGATGAGACGGCATATTTTTAAGGAAATCGCGCAGCTGGCGTATCATTCGGATAATCTGAATGATGATGTTGAAGCGCTGCCGTATAAGATAGTGAACCCGGAGACCCCTATTTACCGGGAAAGCATTTACCGGGAACGGGAGATAGTGCGGGAACAGATACGTCTGGCGATGGGGCTTTCGCTGCGTCCGGAGGACCAGCCGGTACATGTGACGCAGGGGCTGGAAGAGAGTAATATCGATGAGAAATATTACGAGCCTCCGATGATACAGGTAATCCCGTCCGCATGTAATGCATGCCCGGAGAACGATTATATCGTGACAGACCTGTGCAAGGGCTGTGTGGCACATCCGTGTCAGGTCGTATGCCCGAAGGATGCGATCAGCACGGTGAACGGCAAGTCGGTCATTGATAAAGAGAAGTGTATCCGTTGCGGTAAGTGTAAATCTGTCTGCCCGTATGATGCGATCAGTCATCAGCTTCGTCCATGTGCGGCAGCCTGCGGCGTGGGCGCCATCGGAAGCGATGCCTCAGGCAGGGCAACAATCGATACGGAGAAATGCGTGACCTGCGGTCAGTGTATGGTGAGCTGTCCCTTTGGCGCGATAGCGGACAAATCGCAGATTTTCCAGCTTATCCGGGCAATCCAGTCCGGCAGGAAGATAATCGCGCAGGTGGCGCCTGCTTTTGTGGGGCAGTTCGGACCTGCTGCAACGCCGGGCAAGATAAAGACGGCGCTTAAGATGCTGGGATTTTCAGAGGTATATGAGACGGCGATCGGCGCGGACATGGGAGCGATGGCAGAAGCGGAGCACTATGTAAAGGAAGTGGCGACCGGTGAGCTGCCGTTCCTTCTGACCTCCTGCTGTCCGTCCTGGTCGGTTCTTGCAAAGAAATTTTTCCCGGAAACCATTGATAATATTTCCAATGCGCTGACGCCGATGGTGGCGACTGCACGGGAGATAAAAAAACAGCATCCCGACGCTTCGGTGGTATTTATCGGGCCGTGTGTGTCCAAGAAGCTGGAGGCTTCCCGCCGCTCTGTGCGGTCTGATGTGGATTTTGTCATCACCTTTGAAGAGCTGGAAGGGATGTTTGAAGCAAAGGGCATCGACCCTGCGGCAGTGGAATCGGAAACGCCTGTGGAGGACGCTACCTCGGCAGGGCGCGGTTATGCTGCATCCGGCGGCGTTGCAAAGGCTATCGAGAACTGTATTCAGGAATATTATCCGGAAACAGAGGTGCATATCGAGCATGTGGAGAGCCTTGCGGACTGCAGAAAGATTTTGATGCTTGCAAAGATGGGCAAGAAGAACGGATGCCTGATAGAGGGAATGGCATGTCCCGGCGGCTGTATCGCAGGCGCGGGCACGAATATCCCGATACCGCAGGCACAGAAGGCATTAAACAGCTTTGTGGCATCGGCAGAGAAAAAGCTGCCCGACAGACAGGACGGCTGACAGGGCAAATCCGCCGCGTATTTTACCGGGCGGCGATAGATTTACAATAGATATTTACAATGGAAAAGGAGAGCGGTCTTTTTATGGACAGCTTTTCCGTATGGAGGAAGAGAAAGTGACAAAAATAAGAACCCGTTTTGCGCCCAGCCCTACCGGACGCATGCATGTAGGCAATCTGCGTACGGCGCTGTATGCTTTTCTGGTGGCAAAGCATGAAAATGGAGATTTTATCCTGCGTATTGAGGATACGGATCAGGAGCGTTATGTGGAAGGCGCTGTAGATATTATTTACCGCACCCTTGAAAAGACAGGCCTTGTTCATGACGAAGGCCCGGATAAGGACGGCGGCGTAGGTCCCTATGTACAGAGCGAACGGCAGGAGAACGGCATTTATCTGGAGTATGCCAAAAAGCTGATAGAAAAAGGCGAGGCATATTACTGTTTCTGTGACAAGGAGCGTCTTGCAACCTTAAATCGCGTCGTTGCGGGCAAAGAGATAAACGTATACGACAAGCACTGCCTGCATCTGTCCAAAGAAGAGGTGGAGGCAAAGCTTGCGGCGGGCGTTCCGTATGTTATCCGTCAGAACAATCCTACAGAAGGCACAACCACATTCCATGATGAGATTTATGGTGACATTACGGTAGACAATGCAGAACTTGATGATATGATACTGATCAAGTCTGACGGCTATCCGACCTATAACTTTGCAAATGTTGTGGACGATCATCTGATGGGGATTACCCATGTGGTACGTGGTAACGAGTATCTGTCCTCTTCTCCGAAATACAATCGTCTTTACGATGCGTTCGGATGGGACGTTCCGGTATATATCCACTGCCCTCTGATCACAGATGAAGAGCATCACAAGCTGTCCAAGCGCTGTGGTCATTCTTCTTATGAAGACCTGATAGAGCAGGGATTTCTGACAGAGGCGGTAGTGAATTTTGTCGCGCTGCTCGGCTGGAGCCCGGAGGGAGAAAGCGAGATTTTTTCTCTGGAAGAGCTGATAAAGGAATTCGACTACAGAAGAATGTCCAAATCCCCCGCGGTATTTGACTATACAAAATTAAAATGGATGAACGGTGAATATATCAAGGCGATGGATTTTGACCGTTTCTTTGAAATGGCAAAGCCTCATCTTGAAAAAGTTCTCACAAAGGGGCAGGATCTGAAAAAGATTGCGGAAATGGTAAAGACCCGTATCGAGGTATTCCCCGATATCGAAGAGATGGTGGATTTCTTCGAGACGCTTCCTGAGTACGACCCGGCGATGTACGTCCACAAAAAGATGAAGACTACAAAGGAGAGCGCTCTGGAAGTATTAAAGGAGCTTCTTCCCTTGCTGGAAGAGCAGGAGGATTACAGCAATGACGCGCTGTATCAGCTCCTGTTATCCTATGTGGAGAAAAAAGGCTACAAAAACGGCTATGCGCTCTGGCCGGTACGTACGGCAGTGTCCGGTAAGCAGATGACGCCTGCCGGCGCAACGGAGATTATGGAAATCATCGGCAAAGAGGAATCTTTGAGCCGTATCCGCAAAGGTATCGAACTGCTGGAGGCATGATTTGCAGGCAAACGAAGAGCAGAAAAAAGCAATAGAATGGAATACGGGACCGGCGCTCATACTCGCCGGTCCCGGCTCCGGAAAAACTTTCACGACGGTTGAAAGGGTAAAATATCTGATAGAGGTCCATCACGCGGACCCTTCTCACATTCTTGTTATTACATTTACAAAAGCGGCTGCCCGGCAGATGCGGGAGCGCTTTTTGAAAAGGATGGGCGGAAAGCCCTGTCCGGTCAGTTTCGGCACATTTCACGCCATATTTTTACACATTTTAAAAATTTCCCGCGGTTATCGTTCAGGGAGTATCCTGCGGGAAAAGGAAAAAAGAGAATACCTTCGCACAGTCCTTTCGGGTATGAAAGGGGATTTTCCGATGGAAAAGGAGTGGGAGGACGGACTCCTTGCACAGATTGGTTATATTAAAAACCTGGGGAAGATGCCGGAGGAGTTTTTGGACTGCGGGATAACGAAGGAGCAGTTTGCCCGGATATTTATGGGATTTCAGCAGCTTCTGCGGGAAGCAGGGAGACTGGATTTAGACGATATCGCAGCGGCAGTCTGCCATTTGTTCCGCACTGACATAGAGGAGCTTGCCCGGTGGCAGAAGCAGTTTCGTTATATTCTGGTGGACGAGTTTCAGGATGTGAATTCTGCGCAGTATGAGGCGGTGCGTCTGCTGGCGGGAGCATCCCGGAATCTGTTTGTGGTGGGAGATGATGATCAGGCAATATATGGATTCCGGGGATCTGACCCGTCGGTCATGCGGCGGTTCACGCAGGATTTTCCGGAGGCTGTACGGATTGAGCTGTCCATCAATTATCGGAGCCAAAAGGGGATTGTGGAGTGCGCAGGGAGGCTTGTGGAGGCAAATAAAGAACGGTTTCCAAAAAAAATCCGGGCAGCAAATGACGAAGGAGAGAAAACATCTTTGAGTTTATACGGAAAGCGGGGAACAGCCGGAGGAAACGTGTGCGGCCGCATGGCTGCAGTGAAAAAAACAGCGGCTTTGGTTTTAAAGGAGGAGGAAGGTCCGGACGGAATCTGGAAAAGCCTTGCGGAGGATCAGAGCGTCCGGGCAGGGAGCTTTCCAAATAAAAAGGAGGAGGCAAAGGAGCTGATACGTCTGATCGGGGAGACGCAGGCGAAAAATAAATCGGATACGATTGCAGCGATCTTTCGGACAAACAGTGATGCTGTGTGGCTGGCAGCAGCACTGGAACAGGCAAAAATCCCGTTTGTGATGCGGGAGCAGGCAAAAAATCCTTACGATCATCCGGTGTGCAGGGATCTGCTTGCCTATCTGCGCTTTGCAAAGGTCGACCGCAGCAGGGGGCAGTTTCTGCAGATCATGAACCATCCCGGACGCTATCTGGCACGGCAGCGAATACCTGAAGGACAGGTGGATTTTACAGCGTTAAAGGAAGCATATCGGGATAAGCCGTATATGCAGGAAATCCTTGCGCGGATGCAGACAGATATTATGAGAATCGGGCGGATGGATTTGTACGCTGCGGTAAATTATGTGCGAAAGGGAATTGGCTACGATAGCTGGCTTTGCCGGGAAAAAAGCGGGAAAACACTGGAAGAGGCAAAAGCAGCGGCTGACTTTTTGCAGGAGAGCGTGCGGGAATTTCGGAATATGGAACAGCTGGAGGAACATCTGGAGGCATATGGGAGGGCGCTGGAGGAAGGCTCCCAAAAGGAAGATGCAGGGCACGGGACAGAAGGCTTGCAGAAATGCGAAAAGAGGCCGGTGGAACTGATTACGATGCACGGCTCGAAGGGGCTTGAATATGACGTTGTATTTTTGCCCGGCTGCTGTGAAGGGACGGTCCCTCATAAAAAGAGCGCATCAGGCAAAGAACTGGAAGAGGAACGGCGGATGTTTTATGTAGGAATGACGCGGGCGAAAAAGAAACTGTTTCTGACATGGGAAAAGGGAACGAAAGAATCGCCGGGATTTGCGTCAAGATTTCTGTATGAGTGCGGGTATAAAGACTGAATTGCTGTGCGACATAAATATGAATGAAATGGGAAGAGAAGTTTTGGGTAAAAGGACAAGAAGGTGGTTTAAAATATATTCTTTTTAATAGTAAAAAATAGGTAAAAAAATAAAAAAAATATAAAAAAATGCCAAAAAATTGATTTATATCAATGAAATTGTCGAAATAAGGTGTATAATAGACGGCGAAAAGAAGTTGGAAAAGGGTGTTATGAGTAAACGAACTATAATTTATTATTTTAGTAAAGAGCACAAAATACAAGATGAAAAAACATTGGGAAGGTTGTCTGATATCGCCTTTATCAAAAAGGTAAATCATCGGGATATTCTGTTAAAGCAAGGGGAAATTCAGGAATGTTTATTGTTCCAGATCAAGGGAATTATAGGCGGTTACCATGTGGATGAGAAGGGAAAATGCCATATGGAATTATTCAGCGGCCAATACAAACTGCCGATTTCGGTTACCTGTCGTCCAAAAGATACTTCTTCGCTTACGCTTGAGGCTCTGACAAAGGGGGAAGTGATTGTTGTACCGAAAGATGCCTTTTGGGAGCTTGCGCTGGAGAGTGAAGAGATGATGAAGCTTAATATCAGCATGCTTTTGAACGCTTTGAATCTTCAGACGGAGCTGAGGAGAGCGCTGATTCATTATGATATAAAGAAAAGATATGAGTGGTTCCTCAAGGAATATTCGGAAATCAATGGAAAAATAAGCGATCGTTATATCGCGTCATTTTTGAATATGACACCGGAATCCTTAAGCCGTGTAAAAAAGGAGCTGCAAGGAGAGAAAGAGTCAAATATCAAATCGGGAGAAACAAATGAAAAAGAAACAGGATAAAGCGGTATACGATAGAATCGCCGTTGGAGAGCGTCTGCGCACCCGAAGGGAAATGCTTGGCTGGTCACGGGCAAAGGTGGCAGAGCAGATTGGGATTGTTGATAAATATTATGCCGATATTGAAAGGGGAACCTGCGGCATGAGCATCGAAACGCTGATCGGTCTGTCAAGGCTATATGGTATGAATATGGACGATCTGATTTATGGTCAGAAAGAAAGCGGGGACATTTTACAGGAAGAGACCTTACTGAGAGGAATGGAAGGGCTGTCGGAACAGGCTCAGTCATACTGCTTAAAAATGCTTGGACTCTTTATGGAAGGGATGAAGGAAGCGGAAAATATGTCTATGACAAATAATGAAAAATAAATGGAGCAAAGTGGAATGAGTTGTTATATTGATATTCATTGTCATATTCTTCCGGGAATTGATGATGGAGCGCACAGCCTGGAAGAAAGTATTGCCATGGCAAAAAAGGCTGTGGAGGATGGCGTGAGAGCGGTGATCGCGACGCCTCATCAGAAGCCGGACAGAAGGTGTGAGGGAAGCGAGAGCGTGCAGAAACGGACAGAGCAGCTTCAAAAGGTGCTGGACGGACTTCAGGTTCCCTTAAAATTGTATCCGGGAGGGGAAGTTCTTTACAGTCATGATATGGTCCGCTTTCTGGATGAAAAAAAAGCAGGCGTCCTTGCAAATTCCCGATATGTGCTGACGGAATTTCTTCCGGATCAGGACTGGGGATATATTTACAACGGACTTTATGACCTGCTCGGAGCAGGATACCGGCCTGTGATTGCCCATATGGAACGGTATGCCAATGTAGTCTGTGATTTAAACCGTGTGGAGCAGCTTCGGGAATCAGGATGTCTGGTTCAGATAAACGGCGGCAGCCTGACTGGCTTTGGCGGTAGTCTGATCAAACGGACGGCGAGAAAGCTGATAAGGGAGGAGCTTGCTGATCTTGTAGCAACAGACGCTCACCATGCGAACGGAGGCAGAAAGTATGCGATGGGCGAATGCGCAGAGTGGCTGAAAAGAAAATGCAGACAGGAATATGCGGAAAAGCTTCTATATCGGAATGCAGAACAAATTTTAAGGGATGAGGAAATCATCAGATAAAACAAAAAACAGAGGAGACTACAGATGATGGAAAATCGCAGTCAAATGAAAAATGATGAAATGGAGATCGATCTGGTAGAGGTCGCACTGGTTCTGATCCGGAAAATACCGCTGATGATCGCGGTGGGACTGTGTACGGCCATACTTGCTTTTTTGTACAGTAAATTTATCGTGACGCCGACCTATCAGTCAACGACAAAAATATATGTTTTGAATAAACAGGACAACGTAAATCTGACAAGCAGCGACCTTCAGATGGGGCTGCAGCTGACAAAGGATTATCCGGAGCTGATCAAAAGCCGCTTTGTACTGGAAGCGGTGATCAATGAACTGAGCCTGCCCTTTACCTATGAAGGATTAAATGGCATGGTAAGCGTTTCAGCACCGGCGGATACCCGTGTGATATCGATTACGGTGACAGATGCCGATCCGGTCCGGGCGATGGATATCGCGAATGAGGTGAGGGAAACGGCGGCAGTGCACATTGGAAACGTGATGGAAACAGAGGCGGTCAATGTAGTGGAAACGGCAAATCTGCCTACTTACAAATCCAGCCCGTCAATCGGAAAAAATACGGTAATGGGCGGTATGGCCGGTGTCCTGATCGTGGCAGCTGTGACGATAATCCTCTATCTGACAAACGATACGGTCAAAACGGCGGAAGATGTGGAGCGCTATCTGGGATTGTCAACGCTGGCAGTGATTCCGATGAATGAGGGAAGCGGTAAAAAGCGCAGAAAGAAAAATGGAAGGAAGCGGTAAAATGCAGAATGTGATCATCCGAACAACGGAACAACTGGATTTCAGAGCAAAAGAGGCATATAAAACGTTGCGTACGAACTTAAGCTTTGCGGGAAAAGATATTAAAGTCATTTCGTTGACAAGCTGCACACCCAGCGAAGGAAAGAGCAGCGTATCTTTTCAGTTATGTATGTCCCTCGCAGAAAGCGGAAAAAAGACAATCCTTGTGGATGCGGATATGAGAAAGTCTGTTCTGCGGGGCAGATACAAGGCTAGTCGTGAAAAATATGGACTATCCCATTATCTGAGCGGACAGGCGGAGTTTGACGACGTATGCTGCCGGACGAATATTGAAAATCTGGATATTATTTTTGCAGGACCGGTGCCGCCCAATCCCAGCGAGCTGCTTACCGGAGAACGCTACGAGACACTGATTGAGTTATTGCGCTGGAAATACGACTATGTGATCGTGGACACACCTCCGCTGGGCAGCGTGGTAGACGGAGCCGTGGCGTCAGCATACTGCGACGGAGCGGTGATCGTGATCGAGAGCGGGGCGGTAAGCCATAAGTTTGTAAAGAGCATAAAGGAGCAGTTAGACAGGGTAGGATGCCGGGTGCTGGGCTGTGTGCTTAATAAAGTAGACTTAAAAAAGAGCGGTTATTATAAGAAATATTATGGAAATTACAGTAGATATGGTTATTACGGAAATCCGGAAAACGGTGAAGGTGAAATTCCGCTTTCGCCAGTCCGCAAGGAGCAGACAGAAAAAGCAGAAACGACCGGAGAAGTAAAAAGGTCTGATACGGCAGAAATAGAAGAGGATTGTAAATTGCAGGAAAAAGCAGCGGAGGAAAATGGATGAAGATGAAAGCACTGACAATCGGATTTTTTGCTGTGGATGCAGTGCTGATCGGAATCGGGGCATTCCTGTATATGAATCAGGATAAAACAGCTCCGATGATCACACTTCCGGAGAAGGCAATCGTTTATGAGAACGGAATGGCGGAGGAAAAGCTGCTGGAAGGCATAACCGCATACGATGCGGAAGACGGAGATGTGACGGACAGTCTTCTGGTAGAAAAGGTATCGGAAGCTGCGGATGGAAGGGTGATCGTGACCTATGCGGCGGTAGATTCAGCAAATCATGTAACGCAGAAATCGAGGATTCTGGAAGTAAAGACATCAGGGGAAAGCCGGAAGGAATAGGCAGGACAGAAGAGACGGACAGGGCATAAGGAACAGGAAAGATTGATAAAAGATGCAGTGGGGAAGATAGGATGAGAGCAGTAAAGACGGATGAAAAAAGACGGATTCTGATTTATGCACACTACTATGTGCCTGATGTGGCATCCACCGGACAGATTTTAAGGGAGCTGGCAGAAGGGTTAAAGGATTTATTTGAAATAACGGTAATCTGCGTCGTGCCCTCTTATGGCGGAAAGGTAGAACCGGAATATAAGACAAAACTGTTTTACAGGGAAGAAATTAATGGAATCAAGGTATTGCGTATCAGGGTGCCTGAATTTTCAAAGGGAAATAAGATCAGCCGAATCAAAAATATTGTAGCTTATTTTTTCGGTGCGATGGTGGCAACTTTTAAAGTCGGGAAAATGGATTATGTCTATTCAATTTCACAGCCTCCAGTGCTGGGTGGCCTGCTCGGCGTATGGGGAAAGTGGATGAAGCGGGCAAAATATATCTACAACATTCAGGACTTTAACCCGGAACAGACGATTGCAGTCGGATATGTGAACAAAAAGCTGATCTTAAATCTGATGATGTTTTTGGACAAGCTATCCTGCCGGTGTGCGGATAAGGTGATCGTGGTCGGAAGAGATATGGCAGATACGCTGAAGGCGCGTTTTCATTATAAAAATGTTCCCGTACATACCTTTATCAATAACTGGATCGACGAAAAAGAAATTTATCCGCTGCCGCAGGATCATGAAAAGGTCGCGGAATTTAAGAAAAAATACGGTCTGGAAAATAAGTTTGTGATCATGTATTCCGGAAACATCGGACTTTATTATGATTTAAAGCACCTGATCAAAGTGATCAAGCGTTTCCGTAAGGGAATGACGATGGACGGAAAAAGAGAAAACGGTGTGAAAACGCCTGACGGCAGGGAAGTAGTGTTTGCCTTTGTGGGCGGCGGAAGCGTTTTGCAGGATCTGATTGCATATAAAGAAAAGCATCACATTGAAAATGTTGTATTTATCCCGTATCAGGATAAGGAGGATCTGATCTACAGCCTGAACGCAGGCGACGTACATTGGTGCGTCAATGCAAAAGGGATTAAAGGAGTTTCTGTCCCGAGCAAATGCTACGGCATAATGGCGGCAGGCAAGCCAATCATCGGTGTGTTGGAAGAGGGCTCGGAAGCAAGGCTTCTGATTGAAGAAACCGGATGCGGATATTGCTGCGAGCCGGGGGATTACAAGCATGTGGAACGCCATATCCACTGGTTTATCAGCCATGCGGGAAGTTCAGAGATGGAGCAGATGGGGAAAAACGGAAGAAAATATCTGGAAGAACATCTGACGAAGGACGTTTCTGTAAGGAGATATGGAAAAGAGATTTTGGCACTGGAGGGGGAAAAGAAACGGAAAAAGGCTGCGCGCGGAGAGTGGGACGGTTGTACGGTTGAAGTGGAGTGCCAAAGGGGGAGAGAAGATAAGTTGAATGTCGGGGGACAGGAGATTTGTGGGGAAGATGTGGGAGAAGAGAAGGCTGCGGGGTGAGCAGTGAGCGGTTTTGTGGCGATGAGGAGATTGAGAGAAGGAGTGAAGCGGGATGAAGGATTATGAGATTGCGGTTGCTGGCACAGGTTATGTCAGATTGTAGATTCGACATTGTTGGCACAGAATCATAAAGTGATAGTGGTGGACATTTTACATGAAAAGGTAGAAGTGATTAATAACAGGAAATTTCCGATTCAGGATGAATATATTGAAAAATATCTAACGGAAAAAGAATTGGATTTAACGGCGATGCTTGATGTAAAATTAGCTTATGAAGAGGTGGATTTTGTTGTGATTGTAGCGCCGACGAACTATGACAGTAAAACGCAGCACTTTGATACTTCTGCGGTTGAAGCAGTGATTCAGTTGGTTATGGAATACAACCCGAATGCGGTCATGGTTATCAAATCCACGATACCTGTGGGATATACGGTGAGCGTAAGAGAAAAGTTCAATAGTGAGAATATTATTTTCAGTCCGGAATTCCTGCGTGAATCGAAAGCACTTTATGACAATGTCTACCCTGCAAAATTAGTGGCGTAAAATGACAGGAAAAATCATGTCCACAGTCATGGAAAACCACCAAACCAAGACAAAAATTAGCATTTTGGATAGACATATAGCGATGTCTGATAACATCATTTTAACACGAAATGCAGTGGGTGATTAGAAATTCGCACCTATTTTAACACGAAATGAGTCAGTCAGACGCGGGGTGGAAAAGGTGATTTAGCTTGTTATTTTGCACTTTGGATAGAGAGGTGTAGCGAGAGATAAAGATAGTTATGGCTGAAAATGTAGTGAAATCAAGGGTTTTGCGGTAGATGGGTACGGAGAAGCGGGTGAATAACTGTGCTGTGGTTTGTATCCAAATCGCTTTATTGTTGAGAATAAAAAGGCAGAATGTACTTGGGTCTGCCCAATATGGTTTGGTTGGGGATTTTGAGTAGAAAAGGCTTTCGGTGTGGATTTGTAAAGAACTTATGCCGGGAGATTTTATATAACTCCGGTATTGCCGGAAATGAAATACAGGAGGCATTTTGATGGCCGACAAGAAAAACTATTGATTTATGCGCACTGCTATGTGCCTGATACAGCATCCACAGGTAGATTCTCCGGGAACTGGCCGAGGGAATGCTGGATACATTTGATATTACAGTAATCTGTGTAGTGCCGAGTTATCTCGGTACGATTGAGGATAAATACAAGACAAAAAGATATTACGAGGAAAACATCAACGGCGTAAAGGTTCTGCGAATTCGTGTTCCGGAGTTCAGCAAGACAAACAAGCTGAGCCGCATTAAAAACATCCTCGGATATTTCTTTGGTGCGATGGCCGCCACTTTCAAGGTTGGCAAACAGAATTATGTATTCTCCATCTCCCAGCCGCCTATCCTCGGAGGACTGATTGGCGTGTGGGGTAAGTGGATGAAGCATGCCAAGTATATATATAACATTCAGGATTTCAACCCGGAATAAGTGCTTGCCGTTGGTTATAGTAAAAATAAAATCGTAACGGATTTAATGATGTGGTTTGACAAGTTCAGTTGCAAGAGAAGTGATCTTGTCATCACGGTTGGCCGGGATTTGATTGACACACTGAATGGACGGTTCAAAGGTAAAAAATCGAAATCTGTACTGATTAATAACTGGATTGATGAGAAGGAAATCTATCCTTTAGAAGCTGGAAATGAAAAGGTTGAGGCTTTTAAGAAACAGTATGGCTTGGATGGTAAGTTCATCATCATGTACAGCGGAAACATCGGTCTGTACTATGATCTTGAAAATCTGCTGAAGGTTATTGAAAAGTTCAAGCCGGGTACTAAGACTGCTGATGGAAGGGAAGTTGTATTCGCATTCGTTGGTGCAGGTTCTGTCTTGGACAAACTGGTTATGTATAAAGAAAGCAACAATATGGACAATGTGGTATTCATTCCATATCAGGATAAAGAAGACTTGATTTATAGCCTGAATGCCGGAGATGTCCACTGGTGTGTGAATGCAAAGGGTATCAAAGGCGTGAGCTGTCCGAGTAAGTATTATGGACTCGCTGCTGCTGGGAAACCGATAATCGGCGTACTGGAAGAAGGCTCTGAGGTACGGTGTTTGATCGAAGATACTAAGGGTTGATCTTTGTTGTAATCCCGGTGATTATGAGCAGATTGAAAAGAACATCCAGTGGTTTATTGATGATGTTGGCAACGGTGAAGTAGCTTCGATGGGGCAGCGAGGACATGATTATTTGATTGAGAATCTGACCAGAGAAAAAAGTGTTAAGAAATACGCAGAAGAAATTCTGGGATGCTGATAGATATGGAGGATGAACGGTATGAACAGTAACTGGTTCAAAATACTAATGAAAGCTACAAAAGTTGAATATGGAAAGAATCTATTGCTGAAAGGCGTACCGGTCATCTTTAATAAAGGTGGAGCTAAATTAAAAATCGGTGATGGTGTTACTGTAAAAAGTAGTTTTCTTAGTAATTTGGTTGGACTTTACAGTAGAACAATCATTGTGACAAGAGCGCCTGGAGCAGAAATTGTTATTGGTGATAATGTAGGCATATCTGGAGCAACCATTTATGCACGAAAAGGAATCTATATTGGAGATAATACATGCATTGGTGGTAACTGTAAAATACTTGATAACGACTTCCATCCTATTGATGCGGAAGATAGGTTGAAGCTTTTGCAGGATGTCCACGGTGGAGATAGTGATTTGGTGCCAAGTCGAGAGATAAATATTGGCAAGAATTGTTTTATCGGCTGCAATACCATCATCTTAAAAGGGACTGTTCTTGGTGACGGTTGTGTTGTCGGTGCCGGTGCTGTGGTTAGTGGTAAGTTTGAAAATAACTGTGTGATTGCTGGAAATCCAGCAAAAGTGATTAGGAGGCTGTAAGAGTATGGGTGAAGCAACAACAAATACAGCATTAAAAGCTGAATCTGATTTCAAATTCGGAGATAATGCGTTTGACATCATCAGGTTAGTTTCAGCCTTGTTTATCGTGTTAGGGCATACTGCTACACATTTGGAGATTCAGTATCCGTACATCATTCAGCAGATATTGAATTTTGGGCGAGGATTGCCATGCCTTTTCGTTACAAGTGGTTTTTTGATATCTGCTTCTTTCGATAGGAGCCAGTCGAAAATATCCTATTTGAAAAAGAGAGCGTTAAGACTCTATCCCGGTTTGTTTGGCGCATTTGCTGTATCCTTTCTGTGTGTAATTTTAATCGGGGGGGGATACGCACATTTATCTTATAGTGTAAAAGATATTATTGCTTGGATTGTTTCACAGGTAACTGTGTTCCAGTTTTATACACCAACAAGTATTGCAGCATATGGTGTTGGAAATCCAAACGGAGCGTTATGGACAATTTCGTTGGAAATCCAGATGTATATTTTGATTATGCTAATTCTTCCACGAATGAAAAGGATGAAAGCAAAGTCACTTTTTGGCATACTGGTTGTAGCACTTGCCGAAAATGCATTATTTCCATTGACAAAGAGCTTTTTGCCAGAAATCGTTTATAAACTGATTAATGTTACATTCATTCCGTATGAGTACTATTTTCTGATTGGAATGGTTGTTTACATAAAAAAAGAAACGATAGTTCCGTTGCTAACTAAGGTATTCTGGCCAATGTTGCTTTGCTACGGTGTAATTTGGTGGATAACCTCACAGGTCGTTTCTTTCCCCGTCGGTCACTATACCAATATTCTGGTGGGACCGTTTCTGTGTCTCTTGACTTTAAGTGGGGCATATAAATTTGGAAAAATTCGATTAAAGCACGATTTGTCCTACAGTATCTACTTATATCACATGATAGTAATCAATGTGCTTGTAATGTTTGGATGGAGAGGGCGGCTGCTTGGGGTCCTTGTTGTAGGGGTTGCAACTTTACTCCTTTCCGTTCTTTCGTGCAGATTGATTGAAGAACCATTTTTGAAGAAAAAAATAACTCAGCGTTCTTAAAACGCAAGTAAGGTGAATAATATGAAGATTATGTTAATTACACAATTGCCGCCTCCAAGTGGTGGAATTGCTACATGGAGTAAGAAATATGTTAGATATTGTGAAGAAAACAACATCAGTTATGCAGTAGTGAATAATGCTATGATAGGTAATCGTGGCAGTGATTTCCACGCGAAGAAAAGTTTGTGTGCAGAATTAAAGAGAGCATATAACGTTATTAAAGATATACGAAAGACGAAGAGTACATTTCATCCAGATGTAGTTCATTTTAATATAACATGTTCTCCGGCAGGCATAATCAGAGATTATTTATATATCTGCATTGTAGGAAGAAAGATACCTGTTTTGTTGCATTGCAGATGTACTGTACAGGATCAGTTAAATGGCAGTAAAATTGGAATACATTTTTTCAAAAAGACTGTTGCTAGGGCGAATAAAGTTTTGGTTCTCAACGAAGCCTCTGCAATTTACACCAAAGAGATTACGGGAAAAACACCAGTAAAAGTTGCAAATTTCATTGATGCAGAGTACATCCGAAAGGATGAAAAGGTTATCAACGAGAAAATAGAACGAGTTGTATACATCGGTCATGTTCAGGAAGCGAAAGGTTGCAATGAAATTTTGACAGCAGCGAAGAGTTTTCCGAATGTTCAGTTTCGCTTAGTTGGGCAGGTTGATGATGGATTTAATAAAGAAACAGCATCAGAAAATGTAATATTCTTGGGTAACCAACCTCCAGAAAATGTGAAGCAGGAGCTAGATGAGGCGGATGTATTCTTGTTTCCTTCTTATACAGAGGGATTTGCTAATTCAGTTGCTGAAGCAATGGCAAGAGGTTTGCCTATTATAGCGAGTGATGTTGGTGCTAACAAGGACATAATTGAAAATAATGGTGGTATCATCATTCCTGCAAAGAATGATACCGCAATTATTGAAGCAATCAAAAGGATTGAGAATCCCGAATTGCGAAAGCAAATGTCGAAATGGAATCTGAAAAAGGTTGCTGATAAATATATTATTCAAAAGGTAATGGATGAGTTGTTCACTCTATATTCGGATTCAATGTGATTCATGCACACAAATTAGGATAATACAATGATCTTTCGGAATCTTAAGTGATCATGCCAGTAAAACTTTGGCATTGAACTTTGGAAAGTAAATATTATTCTTGGACGTAAAAATGAACGCAAGAAATAAACATAACTGTCGCTATGTTTCAAAAAATGAGATATAATAATCTACAGGATTAAGAGACATCCAAAATCATTTTTTCAGGGTTGATTCAGATGGCGAATCCCATGCATCCAGATGCTGTAACATCAGGATGTGATAGAGGCGGCAGTACCACATCTTAGTTGAGCGGTGTCTGCCGTCTTCTAATTTAAAGTCTAGTTTCTCGCGTTTGTTAGAACGCTCAAGCAGAAGTTCTTGCATTGTATTCCGGCTTCCATTCATTACTGATCCCTGGCGGATTGTTGAATAATCTTGGATTATCTTTCATAACCAAATGAACTGTGCATCCGTATTTGGCATTTGAGCAAGGGTTTTCACATGTACAGGAAATACAGCCACCGGCGTGACTGATCTTAGGACATTTGAATTTCATTCTGCCTTTAGCAACTTCAATACCATCACGACGCATACGACATCCAGAGGGGCAAACACGGACTCCATCTTTATCAATTGTAAAGTCATTTTTATAAACAGGGGGTCTTCCGCCTTTTCCATTAAAGTCGATAAATGGTGTGATATTCTCACGTTTGAAGTATTGATAATAAGGCATGGCATCATGTGCAGAATCCAAAAGTACTTTAGAAACAGTGTAATCAGGAAGAAAAGATTTCATCCTGAAAAAAGCGTGCAGGAATCCATGTGAATCATGTTTCGAAGCACAGCAAAAATGAGGATATACCGGTAAGTCACTTTGGGAATCAACAAGCATGTACAGATCATAGCTATGATAATAACAGTCGCGGGAAGAATCCCAGCCGATATCACAATCCGGTTGGGAAAAGTAGCGGTCACACTTGCAGTCAGTAATGCCATTCTCTTTGCATTTACAGATACGCTTTTTTCGTTCCCGGTGGGAAGTTACAACAAGAGTTCCATCACCAGCTAAAGCCAGAGCATCCGAATGAATAAGTCCTGTGGATGCAGAAACATCAAGGAACTCTTTCTGATAGATTGCAAAGAGAGAAGAATAAGGCTGTTCGTCCAGTTCAAAGTCAGTATTTTCTAAAACAGGAAGAAGATTGGCAACAGTAACTTTTTCGACAGAATCAGCTTTCGTGCCTTTTGTTTTAGGCTTCTTAACCTTGGTTTTAAGAGGATGGATATGTGGTGACATATGGTCATCATCAGAATTCCACAAGCGGTTTATAAAATCATAAAAAGTGCCAACCCCGGGAGTATTATCCGGTTCAAATCCACTGAGAATGGCATAAAGGGGATTGATTTTAAGCTGAGCAGCCATTCTGTTATCGAGGTAACTTTAAAGTCAATGGAAAGAAGATAAGAACGCTGCATAGAGGAAGGAGTTCTTGGTGCAGGCCCGAATTTAGAATATTTATCAGCCATAAAAGTATCGGTAAAAGATAAATCGAGATTCCAGAAACGCTCGATAATATTCCATGTAGAGCGGGCAAGGGCATCAGGAACAGGATAATATTTACGAAGATTAGTAACAACAAAATGTTGGTAGTCAGCATGACTGCCACAATTAACAGGTAACATAAAAATCGCCCTCCAGTCGATAAAATAAAATATATTCAATCGGCTTCGCCGCAAATTTTGAGCGATTTGTCAAGTGTTTTTGGCAAAAAAAGTGGGGGATTTTAATAAAAAAGGAATCTAAAAGCCTTGTATTTACTGGCTTAGAGATTCCGAGAGATTATTACAAAATATTGGAGGAAAGAAAAATGTCACTGTATGAAAAAATCAAAAATAATGAGGAAGCACTTTCTCTCGTAGGTCTTGGCTATGTCGGTATGCCGATAGCTATCGAGTTTGCAAAACGTGGTGTCAAGGTAATCGGTTTTGACTTAAATGCTGCAAAGATTGAAACTTACAAATCTGGTATTGATCCGACCAATGAAGTCGGTGATGATGTCATCAAGGCGACCAAAGTCGAGTTTACTGCAGATGAAACAAAACTGCGCGAAGCTAAATTCCACATCGTAGCGGTTCCGACTCCGGTAAACAATGACCATACTCCTGACTTAACTCCTGTTGAGGGAGCAAGCGAAATCCTCGGCAGAAACCTTACCAAAGGATCTGTTGTTGTTTTTGAGTCGACAGTTTATCCTGGCGTTACCGAGGATGTATGTATCCCTATTCTGGAACGTGAATCCGGTTTGAAATGCGGAGAGGACTTCAAAATTGGCTATTCTCCGGAACGTATTAACCCGGGTGATAAAGTTCATCGCTTAAATACTATCACTAAGATCGTATCCGGCATGGATGCAGAGACTCTTGATACTGTTGCCAAGGTGTATGAGATTGTTGTAGATGCTGGTGTACATAGAGCAGAATCCATTAAGGTTGCAGAAGCAGCAAAGGTAATCGAAAATAGCCAGCGTGACATCAACATCGCATTTATGAACGAGTTATCGATTATCTTTAATAAGCTGGGCATTGATACGAAAGCTGTTTTGGAAGCCGCCGGAACCAAGTGGAACTTCCTTAAGTTCTATCCGGGACTGGTTGGCGGACACTGCATTGGTGTTGACCCGTATTACCTGACTTATAAAGCGGAAGAAGTGGGATACCACAGTCAGATTATTCTTTCCGGCAGAAGAATCAATGACGACATGGGCAAATATGTTGCAGAAAATGTTGTAAAAAATTTGATTAAGGCAGATAAAGCAGTAAGAAATGCCAAAGTAGGTATTCTGGGCTTTACTTTCAAAGAGAACTGCCCGGATACCCGTAACACCAAAATCATCGACATTGTCAATGAACTGCGTGAATATGGCATTGACCCGTTGATTGCGGATCCGACTGCAGATGCAGCAGAAGCCAAACGTCTGTATGGTGTTGAATTTTGTGGAATGGAAGATATTAAGGACTGTGATGCTGTTATACTTGCTGTAGCACATGACGAGTTTGCCAAACTGGCTATGTCTCAGATTGATGAAATGTTTAAGAATGGTGAAAAGAAAGTCCTGGCTGATATCAAGGGACTCCTGAGTCGTAAAGAATACGAAGCTGCCGGATACAGCTACTGGAGACTGTAATATTAAGCTCAAAACGTTCTTTTTACAAGGGCGTTTCTGGGATATATGTGTATATATGATTCACAGCAGATATATTTGTCTTGAAAGGAAACCGGAAAATGGGATATAAAAATTTAGTTTTTGATAAGGAAGCCGTGTTTTTAGTAACGGGTGGAGCTGGATTTATTGGTTCTAACATCTGTGAAGCCATTTTGAATATGGGTTACAAAGTGAAGTGCTTGGATAATCTGTCTACAGGCAAACAAGAAAATGTAGATATGTTCATTGATAATCCGAACTATACCTTTATCAAAGGGGATATCAAGGATTTAGACACCTGCATGAAAGCCTGTGAAGGCGTAGATTATGTTCTCAATCAAGCTGCTTGGGGCAGTGTGCCACGCTCCATCGAAATGCCGTTGTTCTATTGCAGAAACAACATTGAGGGTACGCTCAATATGCTGGAAGCAGCACGTCAGAATGGTGTGAAGAAGTTTGTATATGCATCCAGCTCTTCTGTTTATGGAGATGAGCCTAATCTACCGAAAACAGAGGGGAGAGAAGGAAATCTGCTTTCTCCTTATGCGCTGACTAAACGTTGTGACGAAGAATGGGCAAAACTGTACACCAAGTTATACGGTCTTGATACCTATGGAATGCGTTATTTTAACGTGTTTGGGCGTCGGCAGGATCCAAATGGTGCATATGCAGCAGTAATTCCGAAATTCTTGAAACAGCTCCTCCATGACGAGCAGCCGACCATCAATGGTGACGGCAAGCAGTCGAGAGACTTCACCTATATTGAGAATGTCATCGAAGCAAACCTCAAGGCGTGTAAGGCTGGCCATGAAGCAGCAGGACAGGCGTACAATATTGCGTACGGTGGACGTGAATTTTTGATTGACATCTATTATGGGTTGACTGCAGCACTTGGCAAGGATATTGAACCGCATTTTGGACCGGATAGAGCTGGTGATATTAAGCATTCTAATGCAGACATCAGCAAGGCAAAACGCTTGCTTGGCTACGATCCGGATTACAGCTTTAAAGATGGCATTCAGCTTGCAATTGAATGGTATAAAGAAAACTTATAAGGAAATTTTTGATCGTAATAATCTCTCGGAATCCTGAGTGATTATTATCGGCAACTGCCGAAATGTGTACTTTGAAAAGTAAATATGATTTGGAACAGAAAAAAGAACACAGAAAATAGACATAACTGTCGCTATACCTGAAAAAATGGTGTATAATAATCAAAGGATTATGCCGCATTTAAAATCAACTTTTCCAGGGGGGATTCAAAGGGCAGATCCCAGGCATCCAAATGCTGAAGCATGAGGATGTGATACAGGCGGCAGTACCACATCTTAGTTGAGCGGTGTCTGCTGCTTTCTAATTGAAAGCCTATTTTCTCACGTTTATTCGAACGTTCGGCCGAAGTTCTGGCATTGTATTCCAGTTTCCATTCTTCACTGTCACGAGGCGGAAAATTAATCAGTCTTGGATTATCCTTCATCGCAAGATGAACGGTTCTCCCATATTTGGAGTCTGAGCAGGGAGTACTGCAGGAACAGCCATGTTTGCGGCTGGCAAGCGGGCAGCGGAACTTTAACCTTGCCTTGGACGGTTCAGAACCATCATGGTTCATTTTCCGACCTGCCTTGCAGACGGGAACGCCATCTTTTCCAATGGTGAAATCATCCTTATATTTCATACTGATCCCACGCTTTTCATTTAAGTCAATAAAGGGCTGAATACCATTTTCGCGGCAATAGCGATAATACGGCATGGCATCATGAGCAGAATCCAAAAGCCATTTTCTGACGTGAAAATCAGGGAGAAAAGATTTGAAACGAAAATAAGTTTCCAAAAATCCATGTGAATCATGTTTCGATGCCGGGTTCAATAAAGGAAATATGGGAAGGTCACTTTCCGAGTTTGCAGCAACCAGCATATATAAGTCATAGCCATGATAAAAACAGTCTCTGGAAGAGTCATAACCGATGTCGCAGTCCGGCTGGGAAAAGTAACGGTCACAGTCGCAGGAGGAGATGTTGTTTTCGGAACACTCACAGATACGGTGTTTTCGTTCACGAGCAGATGTCACAACAGGCATCCCATCACCGGCAATGGAAAGACTGGATGTATCAATCAATCCTTTAGCTATGGAAACTGATAAAAATTCATGGTTATAAATCTTGAAAAGAGAAGCGTACGGCTGTTCATCAATGGAAAAAGAAGAAGATTCCAGGGAATGAAGAAGTTGTTCAACCGTGATTTTTTCAATGGATTCTGCCTTTTCTCCTTTCTGTTTTGGTTTTCTGACTTTCTTCTTTTTTACAGGATGTATATGGGGAGAAAGATGATCGGACTCAGAATCCCAAAGCCTGTCAAGGAAGTCATAGAAGGTTCCGACGCCGGGAGTATCACCAAACTGGAAACCACTGAGGATTGCATAGAGTGGATTTATCTTCAATTGAGCAGCCCAGTCAGTAAGGGAATGAACTTTAAAATTAATAGAGAGAAGATAAGAACGCTGCATACAGGAAGGAGTCCTTGGTCTTGGGCCAAAGACAGAGTATTTGCTGCGGAGCAGCTCATCCGTATAAGAAAGATCAAGATTCCAGAAACGTTCGATGATGTCCCATGTTGATTTAGCAAAAACAGTGGGATCCGGATAATATTTACGAAGATTTTCAAGTACAAAAGTTTGATAGGCGGTATGACCGCCGGAATTAACAGGTAACATAAAAATCGCCCTCCAGTCGATGAAAATAAAATATATTCAATCGGCTTCGCCGCAAATTTTGAGCGATTTGTCAAGTCTTTTTTGACAAAAAAGTGGGGGGTTTTGATAAAAAAGGAATCTAAAAGCCTTGATTTTACTGGGCTGAAGATTCCGAGAGATTATCGTATTAAACGGAGGAAAAAATGAAAAGAATATTCCTGTGTGCCGAACGATTTTTCCCCCGTGGAGATGCGGGAGCGAACCGTGTACTGTATATTGCAAAGGCAATGCAAGAAAAAGGTTGGGAGCCAATTGTGATTTCCATAGGAAGTACATCGGTAGAATATTATTCCAAAGAGGAGCAGAAATACGTCTATGATGGCATTGAATTTAGAAACATTGAATGTAAGACAAATGGAGTTCCGCAGAAAATAGAGCGTATGCTTTTCAATGGCAGTAAGACCATTCAGATTTTGAAAAAATATCAGCTTACAAAGAATGACAAAGTTTTGATATATTCCAGCACTGCACCTTACACACAAGCAGTCTTGAATTACGCAAAGAAAGTAGGTGCTTCCGTTGCACTGGATATTGTGGAATGGCATCAGTCTTTCCAATTCCAATACGGAGCTGCGGATATTCGGTATTTGTCATTTAAAAAGTGTTTTGATCAGCTGACAATAAAAGCTAAAAATGTGGTAGCAATCAGTTCGTTTTTAGCACAGCACTTTACCCAAAAAGGCTGTAATGTATTAACATTCCCAATATACATCGAAGCAAAGTCTGATTATGTTTACAAACCGGAAAACTCGGTTTTGAATTTCATTTATCCGGGTAATCCGTATCGAAAAGATTCATTGGAAAATATGCTGGAAGGTATAGCGGCACTTTCATCCGAGGAACAATCTCAGATCAGATTACATCTTACAGGTGTCAAGCGCAATATGCTTGAAAAGGCGGTTCCGGGAAAAGAATCTCTGCTGGACACGGATTGTGTCAAGATTCATGGATTCATGGAGTACCAGAAATTGATGGAACTCTATGAGTCTGTGGATTTTGCACTAATTGCAAGACCGGACAACACTGTTACAAAAGCCAATTTCCCCTCTAAAGTGCCGGAGCTTATGAATCGGGGAATCCCTGTGCTAATCAATGACATTGGGGATATTTCTAAATATGTACACGATGGAGAAGATGCAATCTTAATTGAATCCGCAACACCAGAAGCGGTTACGGATGCATTACGGAAGTGCCTGAAAATGAGTGTACAACAGCGCAAGGAAATGCACGACAAAGCATTTTTCAATGCTAAGAATAATTTTGATTACCATAAGAGTGCAAAAATGTTAGATTGTTATTTTTCTACACTGCAGTAGATTAGGGAGCGGCGAATGATTTATAAAATAATTGAAAAACTAAAGTGGTTTATCTGGACTCCAATCAATAGACTCTATTTTACGCTTAAAGGGGTACATTATGGTAAAAAATTTCGAAGTAATGGTCGTATTCTTATAAGGAAAAATGGTGGAGATATTACCTTTGGTGATGATGTTCGAATTAATTCAGGGCTTTCATATAATCCAATTGGGTGTGGATATCGTACCTCAATACAAGTTTTAGGTGGTAAGTTGCGAATTGGAAACCATGTGGGAATGTCAAATGTATCTATCACCTGTACCGATGAGATAATAATTGGGGACTGGACAGATATGGGTGATGGTGTAAAGGTGTTTGATACTGACTTCCACAGTATGGTACCTAGTATAAGGCATTCTACGAAAGATTTTGAAAACTCTAAGAAAAAGGGAATCAGCATAGGAAAAAATGTGTTTGTAGGGGCAAATGCAATGATTTTAAAAGGAAGTTGTTTGGATGATGAGTGCTGTATAGGTGCAGGAGCGATAGTAACCAAAAATATTGGTGAAAAAGAAACATGGGTTGGCAATCCAGCAAGAAAAATTGTTAAAATGTGAAAACGTATCCGAGAAAAAGAGGTGGTCTCATGAAAGTTTTAATTGTTAATACAATACTGATGGGAGATAAAAGCGCTACTGGTACTACAATGAAAAATATGTTATATAAAATGCCCGATGTTGAATTTAGACAGTATTGTATCGATTATCGGATTAAAGATCATGCTCAGCTAGTTGATACAATCTTCATGGATATTAAAGATGCATACATTGATAAAGTAATAGCGAAGTTGAAAAAAAAGAAAAATTCTGTTGACAATCATCCCAAAGCTGTTATATCTCAAGCCCAAAATGCAAGTGGTTTTGGTGAATTCTTGCACGGTATGGTTGATTGTTGGCCTGCACATATTTCAAAAGAAAATTGGAAGTATATAAGAGAGTTTGCCCCAGATTTGATTTATACCATGGGTGGGGGAATTCGTGTGATGAACCAAGCAATAAAAATTGCTCGAAGACTTCGTCGGCCGATTGTTTTTCATTGCATGGATGATTGGCGTTCCACAATGTACACAGGGTCTGCATTGTCCAGACCGTTTAACAAGGTTCTCAACCATCAATTGAAAAAAATCCATAAGTATTGCAAATATAATTTGGGAATCGGAAAAAAGATGGCGGAGTATTATACATCGGAATATGGTGTACCATATAGTTATGCCAGCAATTGTGTATTTGAGTTTAATGATATTCCATATCAATCTAATAACGATGACTGTATAAGAATTATTTTCTCTGGTGGATTGCACTTTCACAGAGGTGAAACTTTGCTTGAAGTAGCTGCCTTGATTGAACAGTTGAATCTTGAAGGTATGGCATTTGAACTGGAAGTCTTTGCTCCACCGAAGCAAGTTCAGGTATATCAAGAGCGCTTCCAAAAATTTGAACATACAAAGCTTTTTCCTTATGTTCCTCAAGAAGAACAGGCAGTAAATTTGAAGAGAGCAGATATTCTCCTCCATGTGGAATCCTTTGAGAATACAGACATTGAATACATGAAATATTCTTTTAGTACAAAGCTCGTGGAATACTTTGCTGTGGGACGAGCTGTCATTGGACTTGGTTCGAAAGAATTGGCAAGTATTGAATACATTGCAGAACGAGAGTGTGGTTGGACAGCCGATACAATTGCGTCGTTATCTAAGGTGCTGAAAACTGTTTATCAAAAGGCAGATATGAGAGAACAGTATTCAAGAAATGCATTAAATGTTGCAAAAGGTAATCATTCACAAAAGGCTATTCAGGATAGAATATATCAGTTGTTCTGTGATGTTGTAAAGTAAAACATGATTAACAATGGAAAGGTAACAGAAGAATGAAAATTGTTATTCGAAAAAATATCAGTTGCTATATCGGGGCATTTCTTCTAATTGCCTTTGTTTATGTCAACTCTGGCAGTGTATATATGGCGGTTTATGCGTCGGAATTACAACAAATTAATTTGATTTTAGCAACAATTTTTTTTGTGTTGGATTTTCGAAAAAATAGACTATGCGTACGAAAGAGAACAGTGGAAATTTTCATGTTTCTTCTTATTATTGTGTCTATTGTGGATATGGTGATATGGGGGGAAATATATCTGTGGGGACTTTATTTATCAAATGTAGCAGTTTTTTATATATGTTATCAAATTATTAAAAAAGTGGATTATCAGATCTTTATTAAATGCTTTGTTACATTTATGACGATATTAGCTGCAATATCTCTGATTTGTTGGAGTAATACAGAGCTTTTTATGAACAGTTTTCCGGGATTTTATATTGAAAGTACAGGTATGCGTTACAAGACATGCATTTTTTATTGTATGAATATAGATGTGCCTAATAGAAATGGCGGTATTTTTTGGGAACCGGGAATGTATCAAGGGTTTCTAAATTTTGCGCTTTTGTTACTAGCTCTGAAACCAAAGCCAAAGATAAAGGATAGTATTTCTGCTGTAATCCTTGTCTTAACAATATTGTCTACATACTCAACTACAGGATATGCTGTTATGTTTTGTATTGGCATTTTGTGTATGTATAAATTGATATATTCGCATAATAAGGTCTTTGCATATATAGTGACAATTCTTGCGCTGATTATAGTTTTTGGACTTGGATTTAATGATACAATTATGTCCGCTATATATAGTGTTTTACCGAATTCTGTTACTCAAAAGATAGAAACACAAAATATATCATATACCACACGAGTTTATTCCATATATAGTGACTTGGTTTTGTCAATTCGATATCCCTTGGGAGTGGGTAGGGCACAGGCTAATAATCTTATTCAAACTTTGGTGAATGCAATGGGATTGAAGGTTAACGCCAGAACTAGTTCAATTACTACTGCATATGTATTTTATGGTATCGGTATGGGAATTTACTATACGGTTTTGTGGATTAGAGGCTGTTTACGGTTTTCAGAAAAAAGTATAGGTTATTTTATTTGTATCATAGCAATTATGGCAATGATCTTAAACTCAGAACCGATGTTCTATCATGTGTTCTTCACATGTGTGTTGTTTTATTGGAATACTAGGAAAGCAGAATTTTATCTGGAGGAATCAGTGAATGAAAGTCATTTGGTTATGTAATTTCCCTTTGCCGGAGATTGCGAAGAAGTTGGATATGAAAGAAACTGTTAATGAAGGGTGGATACAGGGCCTCAGTAATGGGATGAAATTAAGAGATGATGTGGAAATTATTTATTTATTTCCTCAAACAAAAGAGAAAAAGACGTTGAATGGGAACTTGAACGGAATCAGATATTATGGTTTTTATAGAAAATTCTCCAATCCAAGTCAGTATGATGCAGACCTTGTTAATGTTTTTGTTGATATTCTGAATGAGGTTAAGCCGAATGTTATTCATATTATGGGGACAGAATTTGCACATTCCTATGCAATGGCAGAGGCATCTGAAAAGTGTGATGTGCTTCAAAAAACAGTTGTTTCAATACAAGGAATGCCTTCAGTTTATGCACAGCATTATTTAAGTGGTATTCCAGAAAAAATATGTAATCGGCGTAGAATAAAAGATATAGTATATCATAGTAGCTTAACACGGCAAAAAAAAGTTATGCTTGAGAGAGGCTTTAATGAAGAAAGAGTACTAAAAAAGGTGCCGAATGTTTTCGGAAGGACTGAATGGGATAAAGCATGTACTTGTTTTATTAATCCAGAAAGATTTTATTATCATGGTGGTGAAATTCTAAGAAATGATTTTTATACGGGCGAATGGGATATACGAAATATCGAAAAACATTCTGTATTTATTTCACAGGCAACATATCCGATAAAAGGATTTCATTATGCACTGGATGCATTTGGAATCTTAAAGAGAAAATATGATGATCTGAAAATATATGTCAGTGGGAGAAACATTTTCGGTGGTCCGGTTTGGAAGATGTCATCGTATGAAAAATACGTTAACGATCTTATTGATAAGTTAAATCTTAGAAACAACATTGTTTTTACTGGTCCATTGAAAGCAAATGAAATGAAAACTCAATATTTGACAAGTCATGTTTTTGTCTCACCTTCAACGATAGAAAATTCTCCTAATTCAGTTGGTGAAGCGATGATATTAGGTGTACCTACGATATCTTCTGATGTTGGAGGAGTGAAAGATATGCTTGCACACGGGGAAGAAGGATTTGTTTATCCAATGGACGAGCCTTATATGCTTGCTTATTATATTGATCGAGTATTTTCTAACGACAGTATTTCTTTAAAATTAAGTGAGTGTGCAAGGAATCACGCATTAAAAACACATGATTCCAAAACAATTGTTAACGAAATGATGGAAAACTATTATATGATTATGAAGAATAAAACTCGTGAAAGTGATGCTAAAATATGAAAATTGATTTGAGTGAAAAAAATATTAACAAAAATATTGTGTTAAGTGCTGCGTATAAACCTATTTCGATGCTTTTGAGTTATATTTATGTTCCAGTTGCGTTATCTTTTCTTGGGGAAGAAAAGTATGGTGTATGGGCAACAATACTTAGCGTGCTGTCATGGATTTCTTTATTTGACGTTGGCATTGGTAATGGGCTGAGAAATAAATTGGCGGAATGCTTTACAAATAATGATGATGAACATTCTGTGAAAAAATATGTTTCGAGCGCATATATTATGCTTGCGATTATTGTTTTTAGTGCAATGGCACTTTTTATAGTTGTGTTTTCATTTATTAATTGGAATGTTTTTTTTAAGGTTGGAAAGGATTTTGAAGACAATCTTCGCCTTGTTATGATATTGAGCACTGTATTTATGTGCATTAGTTTTGTATTATCTATATGTAAGAGTATTTATAGAGCGATGCAAAGCAATCATATTGTGAACCTTATGGGAGTTTTACAGCAAGCGTTGATGCTGCTCAGTATCCTTGTCCTCTCCAAGATGACTTCAAATAATCTTGTTTATGTTGCAATTATTTATGGTGCGTCGGATTTGATTGTCGAATTGATTTTTACTTTTCAGCTTTTTCGAACCAATAGATGTTTTGTACCGAATCTTAAATATTTCAGCAAAAAAGAAGCGAAAGCAACTACAAATTTAGGAATTCTCTTTTTTATTGTCCAAATTGCAACTATGGTTCTTTATACCACAGATAATATAATTATCACGCAGGTTGTAGGATCATCGGAGGTAACATCCTACACGACTGCAAACAAGCTGTTTTCAATGATTACTGCTGTATTTTCAATTGTTGTTGCCCCATATTGGTCTGCAATTACAGCATATAAGTCGCAAAAAGATTGGAGAGCAATTAATACTGGAAAGAAAAAAATGTTAACATTATGGGGAATGGCAACATTTGGGTGTATTTTGTTGATAATAGTATTCAAGCCAATTGTTAGAATATGGCTTGGGAGAACATTGCACTTTCAAGAAGGTTTAGTTCCTTTGATGGCAGTCTATGCCATAATTTATATGTGGAACACAGTGTATGCACAAATCGGAAATGGGTTAGAGATGATGAAAGTATCCGTGATAAATGCTATTCTTCAAGGTGTGATAAACATTCCTTTGTCATTGGTATTCGCAGTTTCTTTCCATATGGGGACTGTGGGAGTATTACTTGGAACAGTATTGTCAATGTCTATTTCTGCCATTGTGATGCCTATATATATAAAAAAATTTCTCAATAATGTTGTTCAGAAATAAATATGGGAACACATTGTGCAATTAGATGGAAAATGGAATAAAAGATATATAAGGCAATGCCATTAAGCTAGGTGTTCGAGGTTTTGTTCGAATTTGCATTGAAACATGTGCAAGAGGATGTTTTAGTGCTTGGAAATACAGATTCAGAAAAAAGGGCATGCTGATAAGACAGATGCTGTTCATCTGTCAAAAATGACAATCTTCAGTGGTAGAGCCTAAGGCTATCGATATCCGAAATGAATTGCACTGATTCCACGGAGGGGCCGGTCAAATTGTCGGAATTTTTCTTTTACAGCATGGACGTATTTCAACATCAACCTAATGATATCAATAGGTTTATCGGAGTCCCTGCGAATAAAGAACTTTCTTGCTGTTTTCAGAGCAGAAGAAATGTCGATTTCGTAAAGATATTTGTTATCATTCTTTCGTTCTTTTTTCTTGTTTTCTTCAGCTGCTTTCGTTAGCAATGAAGATTCCGAAATTATAGAGTGTCAGATTTGCATAAATTTCCTGTTTTAGGAATTCGGTTTTTTTACTGTGGAAGTACAAAAGCCCATTTGCATGCTTAAGATAACGAAAAGAAATTTCGATCCCCCATATGCCGATATTTTAGAAATGCCGACTTTTGACTTTCTGAAATATTAGATTTATAGGACTTTATAAATATATCGGCATTTCTTACTATAGAGATGTAACCAGTTATCACTAATAATCTCTCGGAATCCTGAGTGATTATTATCGGTAACTGCCGAAATGTGTACTTTGAAAAGTAAATATGATTCGGAACAGAAAAAAGAACACAGAAAATAGACATAACTGTCGCTATGCCTGAAATCTTAAAAAGCTCAGGGAAGAACTGTGTGAGAATCTCCCTGCTCCAGTTGATGTATCTGAAATGCCGGTCGCTTTTAAAAAGCTGGAGGTAATGTCTCCGCTGTCTGATACAAAAGCAACTGTGATCATCCGGTTGCCTAATGTAAACGCTCCATAGCAAGTACCTTTTGCAATCAACTTTCATCTGCAATAATAGTCTCACACTATACACAGTCAAAAAAGTTTAGCACTTAACTTTTTTGACCAGCGTCAGGAGGTCAGACTATGAACACTCAAACCAGTTTAGTTGCAGAACAGATCAGGCTACAGCAGTGGGCCGACCAGATCAGGGACTGCCAGAATCGTCCCTCTGATATGAAAGTCGATGCCTGGTGTCGGGAACACGGCATAACAAAGGCGAATTATTACTATCGCCTGCGCCGGGTCCGGGAGGCCTGTCTGGAACTTTATGATCCGTCCCCTTCCTTCGTGGAACTCACAGCACCTGCGGAAAGTATACCGGCTAAAGCCTCCCAGACACATCCCTCTGTGGCTGCAGCATTTCATACAGAAAGCGGAGTCACTATAGATCTCTATAATGACGCTTCACCGGAATTCCTCCGTAACCTGATAGGAGCAGCCAGCCATGCTTAATGATGCTTCCGGGTTCCAGAAAATATATCTTGCCACCGGCTACACGGATCTACGCAGAGGCATGGAAGGACTGGCAAACATCATTCGCTTCCGTTTTCATCTGGATCCCTATGACAGAAATACGCTGTTTCTGTTCTGTGGCAAACGAACAGACCGTATCAAGGGACTCCTGTGGGAGGGAGATGGATTCCTGTTATTATACAAACGGCTGGACAACGGTGCTTTTAACTGGCCGCGAAACAACGAAGAAGCACTGTCAATCACTCCGGATCAGTACGCAATGCTCATGCAGGGACTGGAGATCGTTGCCAGACACCCTATAGAGCAGACAGCGGATCCAAAGAAGCTCTTTTAGGCTTTGTGCATTTCGCAGAAATTTTTAGTGGACAGTTTTATCTCTCGGGGCTCACTGTCCGCTGTTTATCCACAACGGTTCTGCCTGCCGCCCATACGGCCGGGAAGGCAGGGCAATTGTGGACAACAGTACTGAAAATCTGAAAGGAAACAGTGATTTTTCAGGTTTTCAGTACTGTTATCCACCGTCATAATGACGAAAGGAAAACAGCCGCCGACTGGCGGAAATGTATCATATCTGCTATAATGGACCCAGTAAGAAAAGGAGCTCCACTATGGCAGTCAGATACACAGAAGAACAACTGAATACTGTTGACAAGTCCCTGCTGATCCAGATGTTTCTGAACCAGCAGGAGCAGCTTCAGGCCCTGGCCGCCGAGGTCACTTCCCTCAATGAAAAGATGCAGCTCATGATGGAGCAGATGGTACTGGCAAACAGAAACCGTTTTGGACGTCTTCCGAAAAGATGACGGATGCCAGCCAGATCAGCTTCATGGAAGTGGATGGAACAATCGTCTTCTTCAATGAGTCTGAGGCCGTCTGTGACCTGGATGCCCCGGAACCGGAACATCTGGAGGAGGCTGTTCCCCGTCCGGTAAAGAAAAAAGGCAAAAAAGAACAGGATATGTCAGGCCTTCCCATAGAACGGATCGACCATTACATGACAGAGGAAGAACTCACTGCAGAGTTTGGCAAAAACGGCTGGAAACAGCTTCCGGATGCCATATCCCGCAGATACCGTTTCGTTCCGGCCAAAGTAGAGGTGGAAGAACATCACATCGGTGTCTATGCCGACAAAAAGGATGGACACATGGTAAAAGCAAAACATCCAAGAGGGCTGCTCCATGGCAGTACCGTTTCCCCGACACTTGCGGCAGCCATTATAAACGGCAAATATGTCAATGCCATTCCGCTGTACCGCCTGGAACAGGAATTCAAACGCTATGGGCTGGCCATCACCAGACAGAACATGGCAAACTGGATGATCCGTCTCGGAGAGGAATACCTTTCCGTTCTCTATGACTATCTCCACCGGAAACTGTATGATTATCATGTCATCCAGGCCGATGAGACACCGGTGCTCGTAAACCGTGACGGCCGTCCGGCAGGATCCAAAAGTTATATGTGGGTCTACCGTTCCGGATATATGTATCCGGACAAACAGATCGTCCTGTATGAGTATCAGCGTACCAGAAACGCTTCCCATCCCCGGGAATTTCTGAAGGATTTTTCCGGGATCTGTATTACGGATGGCTATCAGGTCTATCACACTCTGGAAAAGGAGAAGGAAGACCTGACGATCGCAGGCTGCTGGGTGCACGGACGCCGGAAGTTCGAGGAAGCCCTTGCCACCATACCAGCCGAAGGGAAAAAGGAATCCGTTGCATATCTGATCATGAAACAGATCCAGGCGATCTACCGGGAAGAGGGCAAACTGAAAGATCTCTCTTCAGAAGAAAGGCTTGCGCAGCGTCAGGTGGTCATCCGGCCACTGGTAGATGCTTTGTTTGCGTACCTGAAACAGAAGAAAGAACAAATCGTGGTAAAAGGTAAGCTGGAAGCTGCCTTTACCTACTTTCTGAATCAGGAGAAATATCTCCGGGTATTTCTGGATGATGGAGATGTTCCGATGGATAATAATGCGTCGGAGCGTGCCATCCGTGGCTTCTGCATCGGCAAGAAGAACTGGGAAGTCATTGATACCATAAACGGAGTCAAGACATCTGCTGTGATCTACAGTATCGCAGAGACCGCAAAGGCCAATAACCTGAAGCCCTACGAATACTTTGAACATTTGCTGACCGTGATCCCGGAACACATGGAAGACACAGACCGCAGCTTTTTGGAAGAACTGCTCCCCTGGTCTCCGGCGCTTCCGGAAAACATTCGAAAATAAAATTTACGACAGGCCGCGAAAGCGGCTTAAGATTGTCAAGGTACTTGCTATGGTGCGTTTACACCATAAAGACGTTTGTGGCGTACTACTTCATGCATGTCCTTGTCCATTACAATCACGTTCGATGATGTAATCTTTAGATTAACACAGGACTCGCAGAAAGCCGGTGAAGCGGAATAACGATGCTTTCCGGCATCAAGTGTAAACTTACCATACTTATCCGTAGTAGCAGTTGTGTACAGCGCAGTATCAAAGGGAACCGACGGTAAAGGCAACAGTCTTGCTTTGTCCTCCTGAAATAATTCACTGATAAAGCGATTGCTGTCATCATCATAATGCTCGCGCTGCATATCCAATTCACAGCGGTCCAGCAGATATTTGTTTTCATCCGCTAAGGAATCGAAACGCGGTACCGGTACAAGCTCATTGCGACGCAGATAACCGACTTTATTTTCCACGTTTCCTTTTTCCCATCCAGACTCTGGATTCATAAATACGGCTTTAATGCGGTAATGCTCACAGAATCTTTGAAATCGTTCTGTTACGTTACGCCCGCCGCCTTTGATGACCTTGGTAACAATGGTTCTGGTATTGTCAAACCAGATTTCTGTCGGCACTCCGCCGATATGTTCAAACATGGCAACCAGCCCTTCCAGAAGGCACTCCATGTTTTCGCCGTAATTAAGCTGCAGGAATCCCCCGTTACTGAAGGGAAAGCTGAGAACGAGATATTTTGCTTCATGATGAAGTTTTCCATTCTCGTAAAAATCGGCAAATCCGAAGTCCGCCTGTGCTTCTCCCGGATGATGTACCAGAGGAATATAGCCCTCCGTCTTTTTCAAGCGAAGTTCCTCTTTCTTTTCTGCGACATATAGTGCAACGAGACGATAGCTGCAGTTGAAGCCTTCGGCTTCATCCCGTAATCTTCGATATATCCTTTTTGCGGTGTGGCGTTGCTTTCTCGGTGCGAGTTTGTCGGCTTCAAGCCATTCGTCAATAAACAGCTTGAATGGGTCGAGCTTGGATTCATGCTCTTCCTTGGATACTGGTGTGGGTGATGGGGTATTGAAATCCTCCATATCCACGTATTTTCGAACTGTACGCCAGTCACAGTTCATAATGATTGCAATTTCTTTCAGATTTTTATCTTGCTCATAGTAGAGCTCTCTGATACGATGAATCTGATCCATTGTAGTCATACTCCTTTCCTCCTTGTCTTTATTTGTTTGTCACAACAAAAACAAGGGTAATGGTTTTTATGTATGTCTGCAATGGATTTTTGTAAATCCGACTTAGGAGCCGCCAACTGGTGCTACCTGTTCCTGGGATTTTACAGGGCTTTGCAATCACCTACAAAATGTAGTTGCAACCACCTACATTTTTGGTTTGCAACTAACTACATTTATATTTTACAATAAACATGTGGAACAACAGACCTACCGAAGTTGTATGGGGCTTCTGAAGCTTGCTGAGAAATACTCAGATGCATTGCTTGAAGCAGCCTGTAAAAAGGCATTATCCTATACATCTTCGCCCAGTTACAAGAGTATTAAAAACATCCTTGTAACCGGTTCTGTAAAGCCGGAATCAGAAACTACTGAATCCACGACCACACATAAAGCACACGGCATCACAAGAGGTGCCGATTACTATCGGAGGTAAACACATATGACAAATCAGAGTACAATTGATAAATTAATTGAAATGCGCCTTACCACTATGGCAGATGCATTCCGCAACCAGCTGGCTGATCCTAAATTTAGAGAAGTACCATTTGAGGATCGCTTTGGTATGCTGGTAGACATTGAATACAGCAATCGGAAAAACAACCGTCTGAAACGGCTAATCCATAATGCTGGATTCGACCAGTCGGAAGCAAATATCATAGATATCAATTACACTTCCGGGCGCAAGCTTAACAAGGATCTCATTAACCGACTTGCAACTTGCGAATATATATCTGAACACCGAAATCTTTTTATCACCGGTGCTACAGGCTGTGGTAAAACATACATGGCCTGTGCCTTTGGCATGGAGGCTTGTAAGCAGTATTTCAATACCAAGTATGTCCGACTCCCTGATCTGCTTATTGATCTGGAGACAGCACGGACAGATGGTAACTACAAAAAAGTCATGGCGAAGTATGCCAATCCAGTTGTTCTGATCCTGGATGAGTGGCTTCTATTGAAACCAACGAATTCGGAACAAAGGGACATCTTCGAACTACTTCATAGGAGACGTAAGAAATCTTCAACGATTTTCTGTTCCCAGTATGCATTCGAGGAATGGTATGAGCAGCTCGGCGGTGGTGACAGTCCTCTGGCAGATGCAATCATTGACCGTATTGCTCACGACAGTTATCGAATAAATATCACAAGCATTGATACTGAACATGATAGATCAATGCGTGAGGTATATGGTTTGGATAAAGAACTACGCGAGTAAACTCGCATAATTACATAGGTGATTTCCACTTCCGGACATCTGATTCCCAAATTTCCGGAAGTGCGATTTCATCGCACAAGAATATTCAGAGTTATTTAAAGAATTATGCATTTCTATCGATTTTTTACTTAAATTGTCTTAAAAATGGGCTTATACTTTAAGCGAAGCGAAAGGAAGAACACTTATGAAAACCCTACAATCCCTATTCCTATCCCAGGCCTACCAGGACTGCTGGGATGATTACACCCGTTCCCTAAAACTAAAAAACTTCCCCCGCTGGGATTATGTGATCTTAACCGCCTCCAACGACCAGCAGGCGGAAGGCTTCCGCCGCCAGCTGGAAGCCCGCAAGGACTTCCTCCCTGCCGGGACAACTTTTGTGGCAATCCCCGACCGAAACGGGGAACGGGTCGGCTCCGGCGGCGCGACGCTGGAGGTTTTAAAATACTTATATGAGCAGGAAGGCTCCTTTGACGGACTTCGGGTGCTGGTCATCCATTCCGGCGGCGACAGCAAGCGCGTTCCCCAGTATTCAGCGCTGGGAAAGCTCTTTTCACCGGTGCCTCATCAGCTGCCGGACGGGCGCAGCTCCACGCTCTTTGACGAGTTCATGATCAGCATGAGCTCCGTCCCTTCCCGTATCCGGGAGGGAATGGTGCTCCTGTCCGGGGACGTGCTGCTGCTGTTCAACCCGCTCCAGATCGACTACAACAATGTGGGCGCGGCTGCCCTTTCCTTTAAAGAGCATGTGGAGACGGGCAAAAATCATGGCGTCTATGTGAACGGCGAAAACGGCAACGTGAAATGCTGTCTCCAGAAAAAGCCGGTGGAAGAGCTGCGTGCGGCGGGTGCAGTCAATGATGCGGACTGTGTGGATATCGATACCGGTGCGCTGGTGTTCAGTACAAAGATGATGGAGTCCTTATATTCCCTGATACGGACGGAAGCGGACTATGACAGATATGTGAACGGGACGGTACGCCTGTCTTTGTATGCGGATTTCCTGTATCCGCTGGCGGAGGCTTCCACGCTGGGAGGCTTTTTATGCGGAGAAACCGGAAGGGACATGCTGTCCGGAGCTGATGGAGGCCAGGGAGCGGGTATGGGAGGTGCTGCGTCCCTACCGGATGAAGCTTCTGCGCCTTGCTCCTGCTAAATTCATCCATTTCGGCACGACCGGGGAAATACTGGAGCTGATGGGCGGAGGGGTGGAAAGTTACCGTGACCTTGGCTGGAGCCCCCGTGTGGGGAGCAGTATCCCCGGAGAGACTGCCGGATACAACAGCGTGCTCAGCAGCCGTGCTTCTATCGGGGAGGGCTGTTATCTGGAGGTTTCTTATGTACACGGTGCGGCAAAGGTGGGAAAATGCTGTGTCCTGTCCTTTGTGGATATCCATGACGAGACCATCCCGGATGGAGTTGTCCTGCACGGATTAAAGCAGCGGGACGGGAAGTTTGTGGTGCGGATATTTGGCGTAGGGGATAACCCGAAAGAGAACCGGCTGTTTGGTCAGGATTTGGAGGAGATATCCGGAAAGCTGGGCGCAGAACTCTGGGAAGGGGAAGATCATAGCCTGTGGTCGGCGGCGCTCTATCCGGAAAAGGATAGCATAAAAGAAGCGGTGGCCGCAGCGCTGAATCTCTATGGGCTGTTACACGGGGATGGCGATTTGGACACATGGAAAAAGGCAGAACGGAAGTCTCTCTGCTCCGGCTTTCACGCGGCCGACCCGGATGCGATCATCGCGTGGGACCGGCGCATGGCGGACCTTGTGGCGATGGACGGAATCGCCAAAGCCATCCGGAACCGGATACCGGCACAGCAGCTGCCCAAAAGGAAAGGGCTCACAAAGATCCAGAAGCAGTGGCTGGAAAAGCGGCTCGCCCGGGCGGATTTCAGTGAAAAGCTGCGGCTCTACTACTATCTGGGCGTGATACTCGAGGATGAAAATGAAGTCCAGAAATGTTTTTCTGCAATCCAGTCGGAGGTGCTGGATTCCACAATCCGGAATCTGGTCTACAACGAGAATGCAAGGATCATAAAGGAACGTCATACCGTAAAGCTGCCGCTGCGGGTCAACTGGGGCGGCGGATGGAGTGATACTCCTCCATACTGCAATGAAAACGGCGGTACAGTCTTAAACATGGCGATCCTCTTAAACGGGGAGAAACCGGTGGAGGTAACGCTGGAACGAACGGATGAACGGAAGGTGGTCTTTGACAGTCGGGACATGGACGTACACGGGGAGTTTACAGAGATTGAAGAACTGCAGCAGACCGGTGACCCTTTTGACCCCTTTGCATTGCAGAAGGCCTGTCTGCTCGCCTGTGGGATCATCCCGAAGGAGGGACACAGTCTGGAAGAGGTGCTGGAGCATCTGGGCGGCGGGTTCATCATGCATTCAGAGGTCACAGATGTGCCAAAAGGTTCCGGTCTTGGAACGTCCTCTATTCTTTCGGCGGCCTGCGTGAAGGCGGTTTTTGAGTTCATGGGCATCCCTTATACGGAAGAGGACCTGTATTCCCATGTGCTCGCCATGGAGCAGATTATGTCCACAGGCGGTGGCTGGCAGGATCAGGTGGGTGGTCTGACGCCGGGATTAAAATATATTACCTCCATGTCCGGCATTGACCAGAAACTGAAGGTATGCCACGTGGATATTCCTGACCGGGCAAAAAAAGAGCTGGAAGAACGGTTCTGTCTGATCTATACTGGACAGAGAAGGCTGGCGAGGAACCTCCTGAGGGATGTGATCGGCCGGTATGTGGGCAACGAGCCGGAGAGTCTTTTTGCGCTGGAGGAGATACGCAAGGTAGCGGCGCTGATGCGCTTTGAGCTGGAACGGGGTAATGTGGACGGCTTTGCGAAGCTTTTGGATTATCACTGGGAGCTGAGCAAAAAGGTGGACGCCGGGAGCAGCAATACGCTGATCGAGCAGATTTTCGGCAGCGTGGAAGAGTTTATTGACGGCAGACTTGTCTGCGGAGCAGGCGGCGGAGGGTTTTTACAGGTGATCCTGAAAAAGGGCGTGACCAAAAATCAGGTGGCGGAGCGCTTGCACGGGGTTTTCATGGACAGCACGGTGGACGTGGCAGCCTGCAGCCTTGTGTGGGAATGACAGAAAAAATGTAGATTGGGGGAAACGGAGATGTTAAAAGGAATTTCGCCTTTGCTCAGCCCGGAGCTGTTAAAGGCGTTGTGTGAAATGGGACACGGGGATGAGATTATTTTGGCGGATGCAAACTTTCCGTCGGTGACGGCAGGGAGGCCGGTAATCCGGGCGGACGGGATAGGGGCGGCAGAGTTACTAAAGGCTATCCTGCCGCTGTTCCCGCTGGACACTTATGAAGAAGACCGTTTTATTCTTATGGAAGTGGTACCGGGTGATCCGGAGCCTGCGATTTGGGAAGAGTATGCGGAAATCTTAAAGGAGCTGGAGCCGGATACGGAGATAAAGTTTCTGGAGCGTTTTGCTTACTATGAGCGCGCAAAACAGGCGTACTGCGTCGTCGCGACGGGCGAGAAGGCGCCGTATGGGAATATCATTTTGAAAAAGGGCGTTATATAGCCCTTTTTTGCGTTCAGTTTTAATAGAATTTTTACTTGTCCTCCTGCCCTCCCTGTGCTAAGCTGTATATGAGCATAAATTTCACAAAGAATCCGGGCATTCAAGCCATTTCTTTTTTACAGCGGACGGCGGCAATCTTTGCAGCGCGCTGGATCTACATTCTTTTCGGAACTCTATGCTTAATACTCAATCACAAACAACAGGCAGGAAGAACGAAGAGAAAGGGACGGGTGCGCCATAGGCGGCACTGTGCTTTACGATACCTTTGTCTATGGAAGGAGTTTCCTGCCGCCACAAAGACAGGAAAGATTGTTGCTGACAGGATGCGGCAGCTGCGGCTTGCTGACAGATAGCAGCATCTGGAATACAGGGAGGAACAGGGAACGGGACAGGCTGACACAGTAACCAAAGCATACATGCGCGGAAACGCCGTGTTTGCGGATGCATTCAATTACCTGCTCTATGATGGAAGGGCAGTCATTGACCCGCACAATTTAAAGGAGATTGATCCGACAGAGATCGCGTTGCCGTTTGGAGCGTGGGACGGGAAAGAAAACAGGAAGCAGAAGGAGGAAGCGGTACAGAAATACCGTGACCTGTTAAAAAATGCCGTGGTCATGGAGGATGGAAAGACGGCGTACGTGCTGCTGGGAATCGAGAACCAGACCGATATCCACTACGCGATGCCAGTAAAGAATGCGATTTACGACGCCCTGCAGTATGGTAGACAGGTCTCGGAGATAGCGGCAAGGCACCGGGCAGAACGGAAACATCAAAACTTGGAAAAGAAGGTATCGGACGGAGAATACCTGTCCGGATTTTACAAGGAAGATCGACTTGTCCCGGTGATCACGCTCGTGATCCACTTCGGGGCGGAGGAATGGGACGGTCCGATGACACTGCATGAGATGATGGAAATAGGGAATCCGGAGCTTTTAAAATATGTTCAGGACTACCGGATACATTTGATAGACCCGTTCAGCTTGACAGATGAGGAATTGGGAAAATTTTCAACGAGCCTCCGGGAAGTGCTCGGATACATTAAATACTCCGGAGATAAGAAACAACTTCATTCTTTTACAGATAATAATCCGAGAATGACGATGGAGGCAGATGCTGTGCGTGTGATCCGTACAGTGACGAACACGCCGGTTGAGATTCAGAAAGAAGCGGAGGAAGTGAATATGTGTAAGGCAATCGAAGAGATGATGGAAGACAGCCGACAAGAAGGAGAGGCTTCCGGTGCACTGCGGAAGGCAAAAGAAACTGCCTGTGCTTTGGCAGCGATGGGACTTCCGACAGAACAGATTGCGTCAGCGGTCAGTATAGATCTGGAAGTCGTGAAAGAATGGATTTTGAATTGAGAATTGGTGTATTAGCTTGCGGACAAGCAGCAACGTTGCGGCACAGGGAGGGCGAAAGGACGGGAAAGGCTGACACAGTAACCAAAGCTTACATGCGCGGAAACGCCGTGTTTGCGGATGCGTTCAATTACCTGCTCTATGATGGAAGGGCAGTCATTGACCCGCACAATTTAAAGGAGATTGATCCGACAGAGATCGCGTTGCCGTTTGGAGCGTGGGACGGGAAAGAAAACAGGAAGCAGAAGGAGGAAGCGGTACAGAAATACCGTGACCTGTTAAAAAATGCCGTGGTCATGGAGGATGGAAAGACGGCGTACGTGCTGCTGGGAATCGAGAACCAGACCGATATCCACTACGCGATGCCAGTAAAGAATGCGATTTACGACGCCCTGCAGTATGGTAGACAGGTCTCGGAGATAGCGGCAAGGCACCGGGCAGAACGGAAACATCAAAACTTGGAAAAGAAGGTATCGGACGGAGAATACCTGTCCGGATTTTACAAGGAAGATCGACTTGTCCCGGTGATCACGCTCGTGATCCACTTCGGGGCGGAGGAATGGGACGGTCCGATGACACTGCATGAGATGATGGAAATAGGGAATCCGGAGCTTTTAAAATATGTTCAGGACTACCGGATACATTTGATAGACCCGTTCAGCTTGACAGATGAGGAATTGGGAAAATTTTCAACAAGTCTCAGAGAGGTGTTGGGATATATTAAATATTCCACAAATGGAAAACAAATATTGTATTTTGCTGAGAATAACCCAAGAATGATGATGGATGCAGATGCGGCGCGCGTAATCCGGACAATCACGAATACGCCGGTAGAAATCCCGGAAAAAGAGGAGAGAGTGGATATGTGTAAAGGAATCGAAGAGCTTATGGAAGACAGCAGACAAGAGGGACGACAAGAAGGACGACAGGAAGGGCGAAAAGAAGGGGAGGCTTCCGGCGCACTGCGGAAGGCAAAAGAAACTGCCTGTGCGCTGGCGGGTATGGGACTTCCGAAAGAACAGATAGCGTCAGCGGTCGGTATAAATCTGGAAGTTGTGAAAGAATGGATTTTGAGCTGAGGGGTGATTGGCTTGCGGACAAGCAGCAACGTTGCGGCACAGGGAGGGCGAAAGGACGGGAAAGAAGGTATCAGACGGAGAATACCTGACCGGATTTTACAAGGAAGACCGACTTATCCCGGTGATCACGCTCGTGATCCACTTCGGAGTTTTCTTTTTTCAGTTTTCATGTTCTCTTTTTTCTCCTTTTCCGTTCTGGAATCGTACCAGACGCTGTTGCTTTTCCATAGGATATCTTATTTTTTTGAGAGTTCTGTGACGTGGTTACGGTATGACCCCAAGCGATAAGGTTGACAATCTTCCTGTTTTGGCGCACAATATAAAAACAGCAAAAGAAACGGAGGATTTTACAATGACAAAAATAGATATTGTGTCCGGCTTTCTGGGCGCAGGCAAGACGACGCTGATAAAGAAGCTTTTAAAAGAAGCACTGGCAGACAGTCAGGTCGTACTGATTGAGAATGAATTTGGTGAGATTGGTATTGACGGAGGTTTTCTGAAGGATTCCGGCATTGAGATAAAAGAGATGAACTCAGGCTGTATCTGTTGTTCTCTTGTGGGAGATTTCGGCACTTCTTTAAGAGAAGTATTGGATACCTATCATCCGGAGCGGATTCTGATCGAGCCTTCAGGGGTCGGTAAGCTGTCTGATGTCATGAAGGCGGTACAGGATGCGGGACTTGGTGCAGAGGTGGAGTTAAACAGTGCGGTAGCCGTTGTGGATGCCTCCAAGTGCAAAATGTACATCCGTAATTTTGGCGAATTTTTTATTAACCAGATAGAGCATGCAGGAACGATCATTTTGAGCCGTACAGATGTGGCTCCTGCGGAAAAGGTAAAGCTGGCAGTTGAGCTTATCCGTGAGCACAATCCGAAAGCGACGATCATCACGACACCGCTGGAGCAGCTGGACGGCAAAGAGGTGCTTGAGACGATAGAGGGTGCGACAGATTTGGAAGCCGAGCTTATGGAGCAGGTAAAGGCGATGCAGGAAGAGCATCACCACCATCATCATGACCATGGCGAGGACTGCACCTGCGGCTGCCATGATCATGAGCATGGAGAGCATCATCACGAGCACGAGGAACACCATCACGATCATGAAGGAGATCATCACGACCATGATGAGGACTGTACCTGCGGTTGTCACGACCACGAAGAGCACCATCATGACCATGAAGGACATCATCACGACCATGACGAAAACTGCACCTGCGGCTGCCACGACCACGACGGGCATCACCACCATCATCATGCGGACGAGGTATTTACGAGCTGGGGCTTTGAGACTCCCGCGGTATATTCCAAAGAAGAGGTGGAAGGCTTTTTAAAGGAGCTGGAGAATGATGAAAAATACGGCATCGTGCTGCGTGCAAAGGGGATGGTTCCGGCGGCAGACGGAAGCTGGATTTATTTTGATTATGTTCCGGAAGAGAGCAATGTCCGGGAGGGCAGGGCTGATGTGACAGGGAAGATCTGCGTAATTGGTTCCAAATTAAACGAAAACGCTCTGGAAGAGCTGTTAAAGAAATAAGGAGGGCGTATGAAGCCGGTTTATATTATCAACGGATTTCTGGGAAGCGGGAAAACGGAATTCATCAATTTTACACTGGATCAGCCCTACTTTCAATGTTCGGGGAAGACGTTGCTGCTTTTGTGCGAGGAAGGAGAAGAGGAATATGATGCTTCCGTGCTGAAGCGCAGCAGGACCGTTGTAGAGGTATTTGAGGAAGAAGCGGATTTTACGCCGGAGAAGATGGTTGAGCTGGAGAAAAAATATCGTCCTGAGCGGATAATCATCGAATATAACGGCATGTGGAAATTCCGCGATCTTCGTCTTCCGTGGCATTGGAGGGTGGAGCAGCAGATTACGACGATAGATGCGTCTACCTTCCCGATGTATTTTAATAATATGAAATCCATGGTTTCGGATATGCTGAGAAAGTCCGAGATGATAATTTTCAACCGCTGTGACGGGATTGAGGATTTGAACAGCTATAAGCGCAATGTAAAGGCGCTGAATCAGGCAGCGGATATCATTTTTGAGGATAAAGACGGCGAAATCGATGAGATTATGGAAGAGGATCTTCCGTATGACTTAAAGGCGGACAAAATCGTGCTGGACGACGAGAGTTATGGCATTTGGTATCTGGACAGTCTGGATCATCTGGACAGATATGTGGACAAAACGATAGAGTTTGTGGCGATGGTAATGAAGCCGGAAGGATTCCCGAAAGGATATTTTGTGCCGGGACGTATGGCGATGACATGCTGTGCGGATGATATGACGTTCCTTGGTTTTGCCTGTGTATATGATGGGATAGACATCTATCAGGAACGCGACTGGGTAAAGGTGACAGCAGTTGTGAAAAAAGAATATTTTGCCGATTATGAGGGAGAAGGTCCTGTGCTCCATGCTCTTTCGGTGACAAAGACGAAGCAGCCGAAGGAACCCGTTATCAGCTTTGTCTGACCGGAGGATGCAGGGATGGCGGAAACGGATAAGGAGCTGCAGCTTTTGGAAAAGCGATTTGCAGAGCTGGCAAACCGCTCCTGGCAGCAGAATATTTTTACATTTACAGGATTTTTGTCTCTGGCAGAGCAGGATGCGCTTCTGCGGGCTGCAAGGCAGGCAAGGGTAAAGGTGAGCCTTGAAGGAGGAGCGCCCTATGCAGAGCGGCAGATGGGACGTCTTGGCGACCCGGAGGAGATGGGGTATGAAGAGCCTTTTCCGGTCGCGTGTCTGAAAATCGAGCCGCTGGCAGAAAAATTTGCGGAAAATTTCAGTCACCGGGATTTTATGGGTGCGATTTTAAATCTTGGTATTGAGCGCAGTACCGTCGGAGATATCTGGGTGGACGGAAAGAAGGCATTTGTATTTTGTACAGATGCGATAGCTCCTTTTCTGCAGGAAAATCTGGAGCAGGTGCGCCATACAAAGGTGCGCTGTATCCGTTTGGAAGCGGCGGAAGGACTGCCGGAACGTAAATTCGCATATCATGAGGAAAATGTGGCAAGTTTGCGTGGCGACGGGATTGTCGGAGCTGTCTGGAAGCTTTCCCGAAGCCAGAGCCAGACGTTGTTTTCCCAGAAAAAAGTATTTGTAAACGGGCTTTTAACGGAAAACGGGAGCCGCCAGTTAAAGGACGGGGATACGGTTTCTGTGAGAGGCTTTGGAAAGTTTATTTTCCGGGGGGAAAAGCACACGACGAGAAAAGGAAAACTCGTGGTGGGAGTCGATGTTTTTGTGTGATGCATCAGGAGGATTTATGCTTGGATATACATGGATTCAGTGGGCGTTTTTCTTTTTCTTTTACAGCTTTTTCGGATGGTGTTTTGAGTCGGCGTATGTATCTTTGAAACAGAAACGGCTGGTCAACAGAGGCTTTATTCACGGTCCCTTTCTGCCGCTTTACGGGAGCGGAGGCGTGATGATGCTTGTGGTTTCAAGCCCTTTCCGCGATAACCTGCTGCTGACTTATGTGGCAGGGTGTATCGGTGCGACGGCGTTGGAGTATGTAACCGGAGTGGCAATGGAAGCGCTGTTTAAGGTGCGCTACTGGGACTATTCCAACCAGCCTTTTAACTTTCAGGGACAGATATGCCTCGGTTCCACGCTTGCGTGGGGCGGTCTGACGATTTTGATGACGCGGTTTGTACATAAGCCGGTGGAGGCGTTTGCGTTCTGGCTGCCGGATCAGGTTCTGACGGCGATCACGGTGTTGATAGGGATTTATTTTGTCGCTGATTTTGCATTGTCCTTCCGTGCGGCGCTGGATCTGAAGGATGTCCTTGCTAAAATGGATCAGGCAAAACATGAGCTTGAAAAAATGCAGAAGCGTCTGGATGTTATCATTGCCGTAACGGAGGAAAATCTGGAAAACCGCAGAGAAGAACTCGACCGGAAACGGGAGAAGCTGGAGCAGCGCAGGGAAGCGCTTGCAGAAGGGCTCGAGAAGCGGTTTGAGCATGCGCGGGAGCTTTTGTCTGCCGGGCGTCTGACCGAAAGGAGAGAAGAGCTGTTCGACCTGCGATCCAGATTCAGGATGTATCAGGAGCATCTGGAAATGAAGCATTTTGTGGGGGATTTCTGGAAGCGTTCCATGATTTCAGGAAACCCCGGAATGGTATCAAAGAAGTTTGCCGAAGCTTTGGAAGAACTGAAAAAATCCACTGCCGATTATAAAAAGAAAGGGAACGGGGAAGAATAGGAGAGGGCTGCTGTCTGTATAGACGGCAGCCCTTTGCGGTTCGGCAGGAACGGAACGGTGACAGAAAGAATATAAATGACAATAGAAAAAGATTTGCGGGCCGCCATGGGCGGCAGAAAAGGAGAATGATGGATATAAATTTATTCTGGGGGCTGATGCTCCCTCTGGCTGGTACGGCGGCAGGCTCTGCCTGCGTTTTTTTTCTGAAGGATAAGATAGATATGCTTGTGCAGAAGGGCCTGCTCGGTTTTGCGTCGGGCGTCATGGTGGCGGCGTCGGTGTGGTCTCTTTTGATACCGGCGATGGAAATGGCAGAGGAAATGGGACGTTTTGCGTTCGTGCCGGCTGCGGCGGGTATTGCTTTAGGTTTTGGTTTTTTACTTTTAATGGACAGGATAGTCCCGCATCTGCATATGGATGCGGAAAAGTCGGAGGGGCTGAAAGCTCCGTTAAAAAAAACGACAATGCTCGTCCTTGCCGTAACGCTGCATAATATTCCGGAAGGGATGGCGGTGGGCGTCGTTTTTGCGGGCGCGCTGGCAGGAAATGCGGGAATTACGATGACAGGGGCGTTTGCGCTGGCGGCGGGCATCGCGATACAGAATTTTCCGGAAGGCGCTATCATTTCGATGCCTTTAAGGAGCGAAGGGCATATGAGCCGCAAAAAGGCATTTTTGTGCGGAGTATCATCGGGAGTCGTGGAACCTGCGGCAGCCTTTGCAACGATATTGCTCGCGGGGCTGATAGAGCCCCTTTTGCCTTATATGCTGGCGTTTGCGGCGGGCGCGATGCTTTATGTAGTCGTGGAAGAGCTTATTCCGGAGGCGTCGGCAGGCGAACATTCCAACATCGGGACCATCGGTTTTGCGGCGGGCTTTGTGCTGATGATGGCGCTGGATGTGGCGTTGGGGTAAACACTTTCAGAAAAATGGTACTTGACATTGCAAGGTACTAAATATATGATAGTAGTATCCTCAATGGATATGAGAGGAGAGGAGACCATGAACGCACAGTTTAAAAAAGGAGTTCTGGAGCTGATCGTTCTGGAATCGGTGCGGCAGAGGGATATGTACGGTTATGAACTCGTGGAAGAGGTGTCTAAGGTTGTGGATGTGAATGAGGGCACAATCTACCCGTTGTTAAAACGGATGACGAACGAGCGGTATTTTGAAACCTATCTGCGTGAATCGACGGAAGGACCGCCAAGAAAATATTACCATATCACGGCGGCGGGAATTTTGTACCGGGACGGTCTGGAAGAGGAGTGGAATGAATTCAGCCATAAGGTAAGTTCCTTTTTGGAGGAACAGAAAAGAGGAAGAAAATGAGCAAAGAGGAATTTCTGCGTATTTTGCGGGAGAAGCTTTCCATTCTGGATGAAAAAGAGATGGAAGATATTTTGAATGAGTACGAACAGCATATCGATATGAAGACGGCGGGGGCGATGACGGAAGAGGAAGCGATAGCAGATTTTGGGAATCTCGATGATCTTGCGGCGGATATTCTGGAAGCCTATCATGTGCGTTCGGATTATGCGAAGGAGAGTGCATCGTCCGGCGCCGGAACGTGGGAACGTTTAAAGGGAAGACTGGATGGAACTGCGGCAAAGATAAAGGATGGAGCCCGCCGGTTTATGGACTGGTGCAGGTCAGGATGGGAATCTTTCGGGGCTTTTTGGCAGCGGCTGTTTGCAAAATATTCCGGCAGGGAAAAGACAGATGGAAAAACCGGAGAGGCGCGGGAGCATATCGTTAGGATGTCTGAGAACAGTGCCGGAGCAGAAACGGAGGGACGAAAGATGCCGCGGCATACTGCAGAACGATATATAACGGAACCGGACGCAAAGAGAGGATTTTGGAGAAGCTTGTGGAACGGTTTAAAAAGAGGAACCTGCAGTTTTATGAACGGCTGCTGGAATCTGATACTGTTTTGCTTAAAAGCCGGAATATGGTGTGTGAAATGGATGTGGAACATCGGTTGGATAGCGGCTGGGGCAATGATGGGGATAGGCGCGGCATTCTGCCTGTTTTTCATGGGAGCGCTTCTGGTACTCTGGTCGCAGGGGTATCCTGTGGCAGGCATGACGATTGGAATGGCGGGGATATGTCTGTGTGCGGTAAGCATGACAGGGCTACCGTTTACTTTTTTGGTCGGTTTGAAGAAAAAGGAGTGTAAAAGACAGGAAGAAACGGTGGTCGTATCAGTAGCAGAAGAGGAGGGGAATCATGCGTAAATCACAAATCGTACTGCTGATCATGCTGGCGGCGGGAGCGATGCTCACCGGGGTCGGGGCAGGAGCGGCTTTTGAGGAATATTCATCTATGAAATATGAGGGAACGGTCCTGATCGGAGAAGAGTATTGGAAAACGGATACGATTATATGTGAACGGGAGGCAGGAGAGACCGTACCGCTTTGGATAAATACAGATCGATACCCGGAGTCATGGAATGTTGAGCTGATAGAAGATGAAAGTGTTGCGCGGGAGGAAGTGGCGGTCGATATTACATATAATGAAGGGGTATATGTGCCGCATGCGGCGCTGGAGCCTGTGATGGAACTGATCGGAGAAGAGCCGGAAGACATTGGGGAAACAGAGTATGTTGAAAAGATGGAAACCGGAACCGGAACACAGCAGCCGGAAAAAACGGCTGACCGTCTGGAAATATGGATTTCTTATAAAGGCAGCGAGTTCAATATCCTGATGGAGAACAAGGATCGGATGCTGGCGATGCTGAAGGAAGGAAAGATAGCATCCTTTGAGATGGCAACGGTAAAGGATGTGAAGATACGTGTTAATCCGGATGTGATGGAATATGTGGAGTCAGAGTAAACAGCTGACGATGCAATCAGATAGGACAAGAAAAAAAGAGGACGGACGCCCTGAATGGACGCCGATCCTCTTTTTGCTTATACAGAGTCATATTTCCATTTCCCACGAATAATACAGCTTGGGGTAGTCGTTTAAATGGTGTTCCAGCTCGAAATCATATCGAACCGTGCCACTTGCGGTGTAGGGAAGGGGAGAGGCACTCTGATCTTCTTTGCGTACAAAGAGCGGGCTTACTTTGATCCCTTCCTTTGCCATCGCTTCTGCAAAAAGCTGATAATAGGCATTTCCTTCTTTTGTAAGAGAAAAGCGGACTTCATAGCGGTAGCCGAAGAGAAGGCGTTTGCTCTGGGCAAGGATTTCTTTTTCGAGAATAGTGTCACAGGACAGAAAAGGATAAAAGGATGCCAGCGACTGGGTGCCGTGGCGGTAATCGCCTTCGTGCCAGAGGCGGCTCCCCTCAAGGATATGTTTTTCGCCCTGTGTGCGGTATCGGCCTGTTTTTGCCGCCTGACGGATTTCTTCCTTTAAAAAGCCAAGCTCCTCGCGGATGAATTCCTGCAGGCGGTCGGCGTGGGGGAGCTGAGCGCTTTGAGCAGGTGATTCAGGGTTTTCATTTTGAATTTCACTTTTGATCTCATCGATAAAAGACATCAGCGTCAGCCTCCTTTCCGATCAAAGATTGCGTTTGTCAAACTTCTCTTCGCAGTATTTACAACGGTAAACTTCCTTTTCGGGATCGGCAAGAACGAAGATGTGAGGAAGCTCCTGCTCGATGGAAGTGATGCAGCGGGGGTTTTTGCAGAGGATGACATTTTTTATCTCGCTGGGAAGATGGAGTTCTTTCTTCTCTATGATATTGCCGTCCTCGATGACGTTGACGGTGATGTTGTGGTCGATAAAGCCGAGTACGTCCAGATCCATTTTTTCAACATCGCCCTCTACTTTTAAAATATCCTTTTTCCCCATTTTATTGCTGCGGGCATTTTTGATGATAGCCACGGTGCAGTCAAGCTTATCGAGTTGCAGGTGGTCGTAAATGGACATCGCCATGCCTGCCTGGATATGGTCGAGCACGAAGCCGTTTTCAATTTTTCCTACGTTTAACATGGGAATCCTCCTTTTAATCTACATGAATATCCAAAAGCGTCAGGATAAGAGCCATCCTTACATATACAGCATACTGCGCCTGCTTGAAATAAACGGCTCTGGGATCGTCATCCACATCCACGGAGATTTCATTGACTCTGGGAAGGGGATGGAGTACGAGCATGTCTGCGGGGGCAAGCTCCATTTTCTTTTTCGTGAGGATGTAAAAATCCTTCAGGCGGACATAATCCTCTTCGTTGAAGAAGCGTTCCTTCTGTACGCGGGTCATGTAGAGCACGTCGAGCTCGGGAAGAGTATCCTCGAGTCGGATGACTTCTTCATAAGGAATATTTTTTTCACGCAGCATCTCTGTGATATAATCGGGTACGCGCAGTTCATCGGGAGAGATGAAGATGAAGCGCAGGCCGGTATAGCGGGAGAGGGCGTTTACAAGGGAGTGTACGGTACGGCCGAATTTCAAGTCACCGCAAAGACCGATGGTAAGGTCATTTAAGCGTCCCTTTAAGGAACGTATCGTGAGCAGATCGGCATATGTCTGGGTGGGATGCTGATGACCGCCGTCGCCTGCATTGATGACCGGAATGCCGGACTTTGACGCGGCAACGATGGGAGCGCCCTCCTTGGGGTGTCTCATGGCACAGATATCAGCATAGCAGGAGATGACGCGTATGGTATCGGAAACGCTCTCACCTTTGGATGCGGAGGAGTTGGAGGCATCGGCAAAGCCTAAAACGTTGCCGCCCAGATTCATCATCGCGGCTTCAAAGCTCAGGCGCGTGCGCGTGCTGGGCTCATAAAAGCAGGTGGCGAGCTTTTTGCCGTCGCAGGCGTGCGCGTATTTTGCAGGGTAGCGTTCAATGTCGTTTGCCAGATCAAAGAGCTGGTCCAGTTCTTCCACGGTAAAATCCAGTGGATTCATCAGGTGTCTCATGAATGAAAATCCTCCTTTGCGTGTTTTCACAGTCATTTTTAGCCAAACAAAATCGAAGAGAAATATTTCCCTTCGATCAAACAGTAAAGCGCCGGCGTACATCGGAAGACGGACGGCGGCAGTCCATATGGAAAAATGTCTGCGGTCTTGAAAAAGTGGTCTGATGATTCATATCGATATCATAAAAAGGAAAGGCTGCGGAATTACGGATATCGTTTATTAGGTTAAAAATATGAACATAAGCTGCCATACGCCCTTCCTCCTGTAAGTATTCCGCATATGCTTGCCATAGTATAGCATAGGGCAAAAATGAATGCAAGGAAGAATTGAAAAAAGTGTCGGGATGATTTATAATAGGGACACAGTTTGACAAAGTGCCGTCTTGAAGTGAGCGGCCCGGGCTGTGAGTACAAAGCGCTGCGTTGACAGTGGGAGGAGGATGTATGGGATTTCAGGAAAGGAAACGGTGGGTCTTTCTGGGACTGCCCCTCACGTTTACGGTTTATACGGTCAAAGAGGATCTTATCACGGTAAACGAAGGTTTTTTAAACAGAAAAGAAAATGACTGCTATATGTATAAGGTACAGGATGTAGAGCTTCAGTGCTCTGTGTGGGAGAGAATGTTCGGAATCGGTACGGTAAAGTGTTTTACAGGCGATACCTCAAATCCGGAGCTGTATCTTCATCATATAAGGAATTCCAAAGCGGTCAAGGATTTTATACTGGAGGCTTCGGAAAAGGCGCGGATAAAGCGCAGGACGTTAAATATGCTTGATATCGGAACGGGGGATATGACAGATGCTTCGCCGGAAGACTAAAGAGCGCGCGATGGAGCTGGATATGACGAAAGGAAATCCGGTCTCTCTTATCGTGAAATTTATTATCCCCATTATTCTGGGCAATATTTTTCAGCAGTTTTATAATGTAGTCGATACTGTGATAGTAGGTCAGGTCGTGGGCGTAAAGGCGCTGGCGGCTGTCGGAGCAACGGGTACCATTTCATTTCTCATTCTGGGCTTTATGCAGGGGCTGACAACGGGATTTACGGTGTTGACTTCTCAGCGTTTCGGAGCGGGCGATACGGAAGGACTTAAAAAAAGCGTCGGCAGCGGTTATGTCCTGTCAATCATTATAACGGTGCTGATGACGGCGCTGAGTGTAGCAGGAATGAACTGGCTCCTGCATCTGATGCAGACGCCGGAGGATATTTATGGAATGTCCTATACTTATATCATTATTATTTGCTGGGGGATGGGATTCAATATTCTTTATAATCTGCTCTCCAGTATGCTGCGCGCGGTAGGAAACAGTAAAGTGCCGCTGTATTTTCTGATTTTGGCGGCACTCTTAAATGTAGTGCTGGATCTGCTTTTTGTCATTGTGTTCCGTATGGGTGTGGCGGGAGCCGCCCTGGCGACGATCGTGGCGCAGGGAGTGAGCGGGCTGCTGTGTCTGATTTATATTTTGAAAAAAGTACCTCTTTTATGCGTTGAAAGACGTCACCTGCAGCTGGAAAAATGGTGTGTGAAAAATCAGCTTTCCATAGGAATACCGATGGCATTGCAGTTTTCCATTACAGCCATCGGGACGATCATGGTGCAGACGGCATTAAATATGCTGGGTTCTGTCATCGTGGCGTCTTATACAGTGGCATGCAAGGTGGAGCAGTTTGTGACGCAGGTACACGCGGCAATGGGCATGACGATGGCGACATACAGCGCTCAGAACCGGGGAATCGGAGATATTGAGCGTATCAGGAAAGGGACAAAAGCTGCATTCTGGATGTCAACAGCTTATTCTGTCATTATTTATGCGGTGCTTATGCCGGCTCTTCCGTGGGTGGTACGGCTCTTTTTGGCAGGCGACATCACGGAGGTTCTTCCTTATGTGCGGACGTATATTTTAATTTGCGGCGTATTCTTTACAACATTGGGGATGATATTTATTTACCGCAATGTTATGCAGGGCTGCGGTTTTGGTTTCCTTCCGATGATGGGAGGCGTTGTAGAGCTTGTAAGCCGCGCGGTTGCAGCGCTTGTTGCGGCGAAGATGCTGAGTTATACCGGAGTGTGCTTTGCGAATGCGAGCGCATGGTGTCTTGCCGGCATTTTTTTATGGATCGCCTATCGGGTTGTATTAAAACAGATGGAAAAGGAGAGTGGAAGATATGGAGAAGAAAAATCTTGATTGGGAAAATCTCGGCTTTGGATATATGACTACAGACTATCGTTATGTAGCGGATTATAAAGACGGGGAATGGAAAAAAGGGACGCTGACCGCCGATCCGACGGTTCAGATAAATGAATGTGCGGGGATTTTACAGTATTGTCAGGAAGTATTTGAAGGACTTAAGGCATATACGACAGAGGATGGGCATATTGTGACGTTTCGCCCGGACTTAAATGCGCGCAGGATGGAGGACAGCGCAAAACGGCTGGAGATGCCGCCGTTTCCGGAAGAACGCTTTTTAGAGGCGCTGGATGAGGTGGTAAAGGCAAATGCCGCATGGGTTCCGCCTTACGGGAGCGGGGCAACGCTTTATGTGCGTCCGTATATGTTCGCAAGTTCCCCGGTCATTGGTGTAAAACCTGCTGAGGAATATCAGTTTCGTATTCTGGTAACACCGGTAGGACCTTATTTCAAGGGCGGCATCCGTCCGCTCACGATCTGCGTCAGCGATTTTGACCGCGCTGCACCGCGGGGGACGGGCCACATCAAGGCGGGCTTGAATTATGCGATGAGCCTTCATGCTTATGTGACGGCCCATACGGCCGGATATGATGAGAATATGTTTTTAGATCCGGCGACACGGAGTTATGTGGAGGAGACCGGCGGAGCGAATTTCCTGTTTGTGACAAAGGACGGGAAAATCGTTATCCCTAAATCCGACAGCATCCTTCCGTCGATTACCCGCCGTTCAATAGCGGAAGTTGCAAAAAATATGCTTGGAATGAGCGTTGAGGAACGTCCGGTGAAGCTTTCTGAGCTGGAGGATTTTGCAGAGTGCGGCGTCTGCGGCACAGCAGCAGTGATCTGTCCGGTCGGAAAGGTCGTAGACCACGGCAGGGAGATCTGCTTTGCAGACAGCAAAGATACGATAGGGCCTGTGACCAGAAAGCTTTACGATACCCTGACGGGCATCCAGATGGGACGCATCGAGGCTCCCGAAGGCTGGATACGGCGGATATTATAAAGAAGAGGTAGTGCGGATTGGCGGCAGTAAGTGATGGATGCAGTTTGCCGGCAATGGTTTTTATAGGCGTATCTCATGTTTTTAGGTCTTGCATTCTGGGGCAAAATAGGAGAAGATTAGAGCAGAGAAAACCGGAAATACCGGATGACGAAAAGGGAGAAGCATATGAAGAAAAAGACAGTACACATCATTTCTCATTCACATTGGGACAGAGAATGGTATTTGCCTCTTGAGCGGCATAAAATGAAGCTTCTGGATCTGATCGATGCAAACATGGAGCTGTTTGCGAATGATCCGGAATTCAAGAGCTTTCATCTGGACGGACAGACGATCGTTCTGGACGACTATCTGGAGGTGCGTCCCGAGAAGAGAGAAGAGCTAGAGAAGTATATCCGGGAGGGACGTTTCCGTGTAGGACCGTTTTATATCCTGCAGGATGAGTTTCTGACGAGCGGAGAGGCGAATGTCCGCAATATCCAGACAGGTATGCGTGATGCGAAAAAGTACGGCAACCTGACAAAGGTGGGATATTTCCCGGATGCATTCGGTAATGCGGGACAGATGCCGCAGCTGTTAAAGCAGGCGGGGATGAAAGCGGTCGCATTCGGACGCGGTGTAAAGCCTGTGGGCTTTAACAATGAGTTAAAAGAGGGCGGCGAATATGAATCTGCTTATTCTGAGATGCAGTGGGAGTCCCCGGACGGCTCGAAGCTTCTGGGCATCCTGTTTGCCAACTGGTACTGCAACGGTATGGAGATACCGGTAGAAGAAGAGGCTGCGAAGGAATACTGGGACAGCCGTCTGGAAAGCGCAGGAATGTTTGCTTCCACAGACGAACTGTTGTTTATGAACGGCTGTGACCACCAGCCTGTTCAGAAGGATCTTTCTGCTGCACTCGAGACGGCAAGAAAACTTTATCCGGATATTGAATTCGTACATTCCAATTTCGAGGACTATGTAAACTGTGTAGAAGAGGCAGTCGGAGACAAGCTTTCCACAGTAAAAGGCGAGCTGACCAGTCAGGAGACAGACGGTTGGTACACGCTTGTGAACACCTGCTCTTCTCATGTTGTATTAAAGCGTCAGAACCGGGAGAACGAAGTGGCGCTTGAGCGCGTTGCCGAGCCTCTGGCGGCATTCGCTGCAGAATGCGGAAAAGAATATCCCCATGACCGTCTGAATTATGCATGGAAGATTTTGATGCAGAACCATCCTCATGACAGTATCTGCGGCTGCAGCGTCGATCAGGTCAATAAAGAGATCGAAGTGCGCTTTGACAGAAGCACTGAAGTGGCACATACGATTTCGGAAGAGGCCTCTGCATATCTGGCAGAGCGTATCGACACATCTGCTTTTGAAAAATATGGCGAAAACGCTGTTCCTTTTGTGGTGTTTAATACAACAGGCGACGTTCGTACAGGCACTGTCACCTCTATACTGGATGCGAAGCGGGACTATAATAAATGGCTTTGGGACGGACACCGCGACATGAACGCATGGGAAATGCCGGAATATTGCGTAGTGGATGCACAGGGCAATGTCCTGGAGGCTTCCGTAAAGGATGCTGGCGTAAAGTTTGGCTATGACCTTCCGGATGATAAATTCCGTCAGCCTTATATGGCGAGACAGGTGGAGGTATCCTTCTTTGCTGAGAACGTGCCTGCTCTGGGCTATGCAGCATATGCACTCGTTCCTGCAGATGCGGTATCCGGAAAGGATGCAGGATGCGGTATCGCAAAGGATGAGACACATCTGGAAAACAAATATCTGTCCGTTTCTGTCAATGAAGACGGTACAGTCAATGTTCTGGACAAACAGACCGGAAAAGATTATAAGGATCTTGCATATTTTGAGGATACGCTTGATGCGGGCAATGAATACATTTATTTCTGTCCCAAGACGAGTCCTGCAATATTGACAAAGGGAAGCAAGGCTTCCGTGAAACTGCTTGAAAATAACAGCTTTGAGGCTGCGGTGGAGATTACCCATGTCCTGAACATTCCGGTTTCCGCAGATGAAAAGTTAAAACAGGAGCAGGAGAGTCTTGTTGGATTTTATAACCGTACCTGCGGACGCAGCAGTGAAACCGTAGATATCGTACTCAGAACAATCGTGACGCTGGAGAAAGACAGCCGCACGCTTAAATTCAGGACAGAGTTTGACAATAAGGCGAAGGACCACAGACTCCGTGTAGTAATACCGACAGGGATTTCCTGTACACATCACTATGCCGACAGCGTGTTTGAAGTTGTGAAACGCCCCAACGAGCATAGCAAGCTTTGGGTAAATCCGAGCAAGTGTGAGCATCAGCAGTGCTTTACCGGCGTAAACGATGAAAAGGGAGGCGTGCTCGTATCCAATATCGGCCTGTATGAATACGAAATCCTGCCGGAAGCAGACAACGCGATAGCAGTGACTGTTCTGCGCAGCACGGGCGAGATGGGAGACTGGGGCGTATTCCCGACAGAGCTGTCCCAGCAGCTTCGCCATATCACCGCAGAATATGCGCTGACCTTCTTTGAAGGAGATCTGGTGGATTCCAACAGCTTCCGTGAGGCTTATCAGTATCAGGTTCCGGCAACAGTGGTGCAGACGAAGGTGCATGCAGGCGTTCTGCCGGCTGAGAAGACATGGCTGACATGGGAAGGCGAGCGGATGATGTTCTCCAACTTTAAGGAGAAGGGCGAAGGAACTGACCGGATGGCACGTTTTGTAAACTGCTCCGGTAAAGAGACCGTTCTCCGCATCAAAAAGGATGATTCCTTTAAGATGTTGTATTTCTCCAATATTCTGGAGGAAGAGGTGCGTGAGGTAGGTATCAGTGCAGACGGCTGGTATGAGATTCCTGTAAGAGGATTTGAAGTTGTGACGATTGGCATGAGATAAAAATCTGAGCGCATCAGTATCATGTTATAGGTATTTTTCCGGCGGGGACGGCTGAGATGTTTTCCCCGCCGGATTTCAGTATATCGGGCAGGAACATGTTTTGATGGGGAAAGTTGTGACCTGCCTGGAAGTAGGAAGGGTATAATCAGGAAGGGTATAATAATGAAAATGATTTTTGCATCGGATTCCTTTAAAGGCAGTATTTCCGGCAGGGAGGCGGGAGAACTGCTGAAAAAGGCGGCGAACGAGGTCTTTGGGGAGACAGAGACAATTATTTTAACGGCGGCGGACGGAGGAGAAGGAACAGTTGACGCGCTTTTGGAAACGTGCGGGGAAGAGCGTATCTTGGCTGGGGTACATGATGCGAGGATGCGCCCTGTACAGGCTTATTACGGCAGGATAGATGAAAAGCAGGCGGGGGTTGTAAAATAAGTCAATC